>JAKJFE010000204.1 GCA_022705045.1 Pseudomonadota bacterium
GCTTCACCTTGCACGTACTCCATCGCATACCAAGGCTGACCATCATCGTCGATGCCACCATCGAGCAGCCGCGCGATATGCGGATGCTGCAGGCGCACCAGGATCTGGCGTTCGCGTGCGAAGCGTTGTGCCGCCAGCACATCGTCATGCGCACCGGCGCGCAGCAGCTTGATCGCCACCGACTGCGTGAAGCCGCCCTGGTCGCGCTCGCCGCGATAGACCACACCCATGCCGCCGCGACCGATGGATTCGACCAGCACATACGATCCGATGCGCCGCCCGATGCGCGGATCGCCACCCACCGCGCCGCGCGCGACATGGTCACCCAGTGGCTGGTCGAGCACGCCGGACTCGGCCGCATCCGCCGCCAGCAAGCGATCGACTTCGGCACGCAAGGCGGCATCGTCGCCACAGTGTGCGTCCAGCCATGTGGCGCGTTCGGGACCGGTGACATCGAGTGCGGCGCGCATCAGGCGCAGGGCATCGATGCGGCGCTCGGCGTCGGCATCACTCACGCGCCGGCTCCGGGTGTCACACGCACCAGATCGGCGTGGATCATCGCTCGGGCGGCGCGCCAGTCGCGAAACAAGGTGCGTTCGGTCACCTGCAACACGCGGCTGATCTCGGGGAAACTCAGACCGCCATAGAAGTGCAGCTCGACCACGCGCGCCAGACGTGGCTCGGCCTGCTCCAACCGCGTCAGGCTCTGTTCCAGCGCGAGCACGTCCAGCTCTTCGACCGCAGCCGCGGGCGCGTCGCGCTCGTTCAGGGTCTCCAGGCGCAAGCCGCCGCCGCGTTTGTCGCGGCCGCGACTGCGCGCGAGATCGACCAGGACCTGGCGCATCGCGCGACTCGCGAGATTGAGCAGATGGGCCTCGTCGAGAACGGCTGTACGCGACAACTTCAGATAGGCCTCATGCACGAGGCCGGTGGTCTGCAACGTCGCGCAGCCGCCGGCCAGATGACGGTGTGCGATGCGCTTCAACTCGTCGTAAAGGCGCTCGAACAGCGGTGCGACATCGATCCCGGCGGCATCGGACACGCGCCGGCCTCGCGTCACGCCGCCTGCGGCGGCGGCGTGATCTCGGTGCGATCCTTAGAACCCGCCAGCTTGAGGATGGAGTGGCGCAGCTCGCGGCTGAGGATGAGTTTCGAGTCTTCGGCCATCGCGACGAGATCGTCGCCGAACGACAGCTTGGCATTGCCGTCGAGCGACAACACGCCACGCTCGCGCATGGTTGCGATGAAGCCCTTGAACAGGGTCTTGTCGAAGAACTCCGGCGCGGCCTGCGTGTGCAGCAGCGACAGGCGCTGCGCGGTCAGCTGGCACTGGTTTTCCAGTTCACCGGTCGAAAGCACACCCGGACCCGACTTCACCAGCAGGGCGAGCGCGATGTAGTAACGCTCGAACGCTTGCAGCAGCGAGTTGGCGATGACACGCAGCTGATAGGCCTCGTCGGTCTGGCCGACGCGACGGCGCAACACCTTGCCTTCGTCTTCGCATTCGAGCAGGCCTTCGCGGACGAACTGGGCCGTCATCGCATCGATGCGCGCCACCCATTCGTCTTCGCTCCAGGGCAGGAACAGTTCGCCCTGGATGAAGGGATAGATGAAGCGGCCGAGGCGCTCGACCGTCGCGCGTTGCAGGCGGCGGTTGTTGAGGAAGCAGACCGCGACCCAGGCCGGCGTGGCAAACAGGTGCAGCACGTTGTTGCGGAAGTAACTGAGCAGCACGGCCTGGTCGCCGGTGCTGTGCAACACGTCGCCGAGCGGGTGTTTGACGCGCTGGATCACGCCGAGCTTCTCGCCATAAGCGACTACGCCAGCCGGATCGAGCTCGGTCATGGTCACCCGGTCGGAATACGGCACGGCGCCGATCAGGCGCTGGCTCAGCGCGATCTGGCGCTTCAGGTCGTCCTCGGCCATCGCATGTTTGGGCGTGCCGAGCAGGGCCGCCGACAACAGGTTGACCGGGTTCACGTCGGCGGCACGGTTGATGTTGACGAGGATACGTTCGGCCAGCGTCGACACCGCCGACCCGAACCATTCCGGACGATCATCTTTCGCGGTGGCGCGCCAGTCACCGACCGCTTCGTCCAGCATCTGGACCAGATAGACCGGCTCGCCGAAGCTGACCGTGACCTTGCCATAGCGCTCGCGCAGCAGTTTCAGCGACTTGATCAGGCCGAAGATCGATTCCTTTTCCTTGGCCTTGCCCGACAGTTCACCGATGTAGGACTTGCCCTCGAGCACACGTTCATAGCCGATATAGACCGGCTGGAACACCACCGGACGGCGCGACTCGCGCAGGAAACTCTTCACCGTCATCGCCAGCATGCCGGCGCGCGGTTCGAGCAGACGGCCGGTGCGGCTGCGCCCGCCTTCGATGAAGTACTCCATCGACACGCCGCGCTGGAACAGTTGCGTCACGTATTCCGAGAACACGGCCGAATACAGCGCATTGGCCTTGAAGCTGCGCCGCAGGAAAAAGGCACCGCCCTTGCGCAGCAACGATCCGATGACCGGCAGGTTGAGGTTCACGCCGGCCGCGATGTGCGGTGGCACGATGCCGTTGACGTACAGCAGGTAGGACAGCAGCAGGTAGTCGATGTGGCTGCGGTGGCAGGGCACGTAGATGACTTCGTGGCCCGGCGCCGCCTGCTTCAGCGTGTCGAAATGATGGGTGCGGATGCCGTCGTACAGCCGATTCCAGAACGTGGTCAGCAGGAACGAGGCCGAGCGCACCGTCGGGTGCGAATAGTCGGCGGCGATTTCCCAAGCGTAGGAGCGGGCGCGACCTTCGGCCTGCTCCAGGGTGATGCGTTCCTTGCTGGCGACCGCCGCCACCGCAGTGCGCACGCCTTCGGCATTCATCGCCGCGTCGATGACGGTACGACGATGCGACAGGTCGGGGCCGATGACCGCCGCGCGCAAGCGCCGGAAATGCGCACGCATGACGCGACTGGCCTTGCGCACCGTGCGTTCGGTGTCGAGGCCTTCGGAAACGACCTCGCGCAGACTGACCGCCGGACTGAAGTGCACGATGGTGTCGCGGCCGTTCAGCAGCAACGACATCAGTCGCCGGAAGCGACCGACCACCGCCCAGTTTTCCGAGAACAGCACGCGGAACCAGCCGGATTCCCGCTGCGGTGCGCGACCGACGAAGATCGACACCGGCACGACCTGGATGTCGAGGCTGTCGGACGCCTGCACGGCGCGCACGACCTGGGCCAGGCCGGCCGAATGGGTCTTCTGGCGCGGGCGGCGGAACATCAGGCCTTCGCGTCGCGACAAGGCCAGCACCGAGCGCGACTTCGGCAAGTGCCCGCCCGGCATCGGCCGCAGCGGCGCCGGCAAGCCTTGGGCGCGACAGGCCTCTTCGAGGATCACGGCGTTGATCGCGCCGTATCGCTCGAGCAGATAGACCACAGGCTTGTCGCCGGAAAGCACCGAGCCCGCCGCGGGCGGCTCGGTGCGGAACTGGAGCCACGGGCGGATCAGCGCGCCGAGCACCTTCCAGAACCAGGGGCCGCGGAGGCCACCGGCGTGGTCGTCACGACCGGGCATGGACACCGAATGCATTGCTGCCAAGCGGAAGATCAGCCCTGGGCCGGCGCGTCGGCCTCAGCGGCCACGGCAGGTTCCTCGACCGCCGGCTCGGCCAGATCCTTCTTCAGGCTCTCCAGCGAATCCTTGCCGTACCAGCGACCGTCGAGCTTGACCATCTCCGACTCGAAACTCAGCGGCGCTTCGAACATGGTGTAGGTGATCTTGACCTTCGCGCTGTCGCCGGTCTGCGAGACCACTTCGGTCTTGGCCGTGGCCAGCACGTCGTCGATCTTGAAGCCGTAGGTGCCGAGGATGTCCTTGACCGCCACGAACAGCACGTCGCCGCGCTTCACGGCTTCGTCGAAACTGAGCGCGCGCAATTCGTCGATGTTCTTGAGCTTGAGGTCACGGGCCGCCTTGCAGACATGGCCGATGGCCTGCTTCGCGAGCTCGGGCTCGGCGAACTGCGCGGTTTCCGCCCACTTCGCAAAGGCGTCGATCGAGGCCATCGCCTGGGTCTTCTGTTCGGCGCTCAGATCCTCGCGCTGCTGCACGCCGGCGGCGAGGATGCCGCGACCCATGCCGACGTACATCGGCATCTGCATCGCGGCAGTTTCCTTGAACTGGAGCAGGTCCGGTTCGACCTTGGCGTAGATCGCGGCTTCAGCGCCATCGGCGGTCAGCTCGGTCATCATCTCTTCGAAACTCTTGCGGTCCTCTTCCGAGGCCGGCTCGGCC
>JAKJFE010000205.1 GCA_022705045.1 Pseudomonadota bacterium
CGTCCGCACACGCGCTGGTGGTGAACGAACACGACGAACCGGTGGCTACCGGGCGGCTCACGCCCGACCACAAGATCGGCCGCATGGCGGTGCTCGCCGACTACCGTGGCAGCGGCGTCGGCGCCCTGGTCATGGAGCACCTGATCGCCAAGGCGCGCGTGCTCGGTTATCCCGAGCTTGCGCTGTCATCGCAGGTGCATGCGATCCCGTTCTACGAGCGCTTCGGCTTCATCGCCGATGGCCCCGAATACCTCGACGCCAACATTCCGCACCGGATGATGTATCGGCCTTTGCCGGAACGGATGCCGGCCGGCGTCATCCGCTTCGACCGCGCCGCGGCGGCACGGGTCACCGCCATGGATCTGATGCGCGTCGCGCGGCACCGCATCGGCATCACCACGCATTCGCTCGATGCCGAACTGTTCGACCACGATGCCGTGGCCGCCCTGATCAAACGCGTGGCGATGTCCGGGCGCGGCGCACGCATCCAGATCCTGGTCGAGGACATCACGCCGGCGATCCAGGGCAGCCATCGGCTGGTCGAACTGGCGCAGCGCCTGTCGAGCCTGGTCGAGATCCGGCGCGCGAGCCGTCGCGATGATCCGGAGTTCGGTCCGGCCACGGTGCTGACCGATGCCGGCGGCTGGCTGCGTCGGCCCGACCCGATGCGTTACGAAGGCGAAGCCGGACTCGACGACCGTCCGCGTTGCCGCGAGATGTGGCTGAGCTTCGACCGTTCGTGGGAACGCGCCCAACCCGAAACCGCGGTGCGCGCGCTGAAACTTTAGTCGCATTGCCCCGGATTCGACGCCCGCAAGCTCGGCCTGCCCGGCTATAATCCCGGGCCGTTTGCGCGCTGCACAAAAATCGCATGCAAGCCTCGGATTCCCTTCATCTTTTCGCCGTTTCGGCAACAGAGTGACCGGCATGAGTCTTCTCGAACAATTCAGGGTCTCGTCGCAGTTGGGTACCGGCAATGCCGCGTACGTGGACGAGTTGTATGAACTGTGGCTGGCTGACGCGAACAACGTCAGCGCCGACTGGCAGCGCTACTTCGATACCCTGAAAGGCCGCGAAGCCGGCGACCGTGCCCATGGTCCGGTCATCGCCGGCTTTGCCGAAGCCGCGAAACAGCGCCCGACCTTGGTCGCCGCACCGGTCAGCAACGAATACGCCGAGAAGCAGGCCGCGGTGCTGAAACTCGTCACCGCCTATCGATCGCGCGGCCACCTCGGTGCCTCGCTCGATCCGCTGGGCATGACGCCGAAGCCGGAAGCCCCGGACCTCGACCTGCCCTTCCACGGCCTGTCGAATGCCGACCTCGATACCGAATTCACCACGCACTCCCTCGCCGGCGCACCGCGCATGAAGCTGCGCGACCTGCTGGCGCAGTTGAAAGCGACGTATTCGGGCAGCATCGGTGCCGAATTCATGCATATCAGCGACTCGGTGCAACGTCGCTGGTTCTACGACCGATTGGAGAGCAAGGCTGGCCGTTTCGGCTTCGACGCCGCGAAGAAGCAACGCGTGCTCGAACGCCTGACCGCGGCCGAAGGCCTCGAGCGCTACCTGCACACGAAGTACGTCGGCCAGAAGCGTTTCTCGCTGGAAGGCGGCGAATCGCTGATCCCGATGGTGGACGGCGTGATCCAGACGGCCGGCAGCCAGGGCGTCAAGGAAATCGTCATCGGCATGGCCCATCGCGGCCGCTTGAACGTGCTGATCAACACGCTCGGCAAGGCGCCCGGCTTGCTGTTCGACGAATTCGAAGGCAAGCATGCGCACCACACCGACCCGGCGCACACCGGCGACGTGAAGTACCACATGGGTTATTCGGCCGACGTGCGCACGCCCGGCGGCGCCGTGCACCTGGCGCTGGCGTTCAATCCGTCGCACCTGGAAATCGTCGATCCGGTGGTGGCCGGTTCGGTGCGTGCGCGCCAGACCCGCCGCAACGACGACAGCGGCGCCCAGGTGCTGCCGATCCTGATCCATGGCGACTCGGCCTTCGCTGGCCAAGGCGTGATCATGGAGCTGTTCAACATGTCGCAGGCGCGCGGTTTCGCGGTCGGCGGCACGGTGCACCTCGTGATCAACAACCAGGTCGGCTTCACCACCAGCCGTCCGGATGACACGCGTTCGACGCTTTACTGCACTGATGTCGCGAAGATGGTCGCCGCGCCGATCGTGCACGTGAACGGCGACGATCCGGAAGCCTGCTTGTTCGTGGCCGAACTGGCCTTCGACTACCGCAAGCAGTTCGGCCGCGACATCGTCATCGACCTCGTCTGTTATCGCCGCCACGGCCACAACGAAGCCGACGAACCGGCAGCGACGCAGCCGCTGATGTACCAGAACATCCGCGCCCGCAAGACCACGCGTGAGCTGTATGCGGACCAATTGACCGCTGCTGCGGTGATCAAGGCCGATGCGGCCAAGGCGCTGGTCGATGGTTATCGCGCCAAGCTCGACGCCGGCGAATCGGTGGCTGAACTGTCGAAGCCGGACGATGGGCTGCCGCACATCGAGTGGCATCATTTCCACGACGGCAAGCTTGACGACGCCGTCGTCACCGGCGTGGCCATCGACAAGCTCAAGGCCTTGTCCGATCGCATCAACACGATTCCGGCGACGTGGTCGCTGCATTCCCGCGTCGCCAAGGTCTACGAAGATCGACTCAAGATGGCCTCGGGCGATCTGCGCTGCGACTGGGGCTTCGCCGAGACACTGGCCTACGCCACGCTGATCGACGAGGGCTACAAGCTGCGCGTCGACGGCCAGGACGCCGGTCGCGGCACCTTCTTCCACCGCCATGCCGTGATCCACGACCAGAAGACCGGCGAAGCGCATTTCCCGCTGCGCGCACTGGCCGAGAATCCGAAGTTCGTCTCGGTGATCGACTCGGTGCTCAGCGAAGAAGCGGTCATGGGCTTCGAATACGGCTATTCGACCGCCGATCCGCAGACGCTGGTGATCTGGGAAGGCCAGTTCGGCGACTTCGCGAACGGCGCCCAGGTGGTGATCGACCAGTTCATCTCGTCGGGCGAAGCCAAGTGGGGCCGCCTCTGCGGCATGGCCCTGTTCCTGCCGCACGGCTACGAAGGCCAGGGTCCGGAACATTCGTCGGCCCGCCTCGAACGCTTCCTGCAGCTGTGCGCTGCCAACAACATGCAGGTCTGCACGCCGACCACACCGGCACAGATGTTCCACATGCTGCGCCGGCAGATGGTGCGCAACGTGCGCAAGCCGCTGGTGGTGATGACGCCGAAATCGATGCTGCGCCACAAGCTCTCGACCTCGACGATGCAGGATCTCGCGACGGGTTCGTTCCAGCTGATGATCCCCGACAGTTTCGCCAAGGATGCGAGCCTGGTGTCGCGCGTCATCGTCTGCGGCGGCAAGGTCTATTACGACCTCGTCGAAGAAGCCGAGAAACGTGCGCTCAAGGATGTCGCCATCGTTCGCGTGGAACAGCTGTATCCGTTCCCGCGCGCCGAACTGAGCGCCGAACTCAAGCGCTTCGGCGCCGCCAAGGACGTGGTCTGGTGCCAGGAAGAACCGATGAACCAGGGCGCCTGGTACCAGATCGGCCACCACCTGCGCGCCTGCCTCGGCGACAAGCAGAAGCTGCACTACGCCGGCCGCGTGCGCTCGCCGGCGCCGGCCTGCGGTCATCTGTCGCAGCACGTGGTCGAACAGGCCGCCTTGATCGAACAGGCCCTGGTCGCCAAGCTCAACGGCGATCACGCCCACGACTGATCCCGAATCACTTTCCATCGCCCCATTCTTCAAAACAGAGGACGCAAGCATGTCCATCGAAGTCAAAGTCCCGGTCCTGCCCGAGTCGGTCTCCGACGCCGTCATCGCCACCTGGCACAAGCAGCCCGGCGATGCCGTCCGCCGCGACGAAAACCTGGTCGACCTGGAAACCGACAAGGTCGTGCTGGAAGTGCCGGCACCGGCCGATGGCGTGCTCAAGCAGATCATCAAGAACAGCGGTGACACCGTCGGTTCGCAGGAACTGATCGCGATCATCGAGGCCGGTGCCGTGGCTGCGGCACCTGCGCCTGCCGCGGCAGCGGCTGCAGCAGCGCCCGCTGCCGCGCCGAACAAGCCGGCCGCAGCCTCGGCCGATCTGTCGCCGGCTGGTCGTCGCGTCGCTGAAGAAAACAAGATCGATGCGGCCAATGTCGCCGGCACCGGTCGCGGCGGTCAGGTGACCAAGGAAGACCTGGTCAACTTCATGCGCAGCGGCGGTGCGGTGACACCGGCCGCGAAGCCC
>JAKJFE010000206.1 GCA_022705045.1 Pseudomonadota bacterium
CCGAAGGCCTGTCCATCGGCGGCGAGGCGGCACCGGCCGCGACCACGCGCAGCATGGGCGGCAGCACCGAGAAACCGTCCGAATCGCAGCAGGGCTGATCGATGCCGATCGAGGGCGACACGCCCGCCTGGGCCCGTGAACTCGCACTCGCCTACGAGAGCGGTGCGCATGGCCAGTTCGTGTTGTATGGCAATGTCGCGGACCGCTTTCCGAATCGCGGCCGCTTCGTCTCGCTGACCGCCTTCCTCGACGCGCAACTGCTGTCCGGCTTCGAACTGGTGTTCCTGTACGACCCCGGCAACGGCCTCAGTGTCGCGCGCGCCAGCGAGGCCTTCCAGAAATGGCCGGGCGCGCAACTGGTCGGCGCACAGACACGCGAACCGCGCGCCGCGGTCGAACTGATCACGCGGTATCTGCGGTATCGCGCCAACCTGAGCGCAATGGGTCGCGACAAAGTCGAACACATCGCCTGCATCGTGCGTGGCGCCGACCAGATCCTGCCCGCGAACCGGCAAGGCGAATTCGAGACCGCCAGCCTGGCCAGTCTGGTCCGCGATTGGGCCGCCGAACCGCCGTTCACCGAACTGCCGTTCGCAAGTGTGTTGATCGCCGACAATTTGAATGACCTGCATCCGCTGGTCACGACCAATCCGCGCGTGGCACGCGTGCGCGTGCCGCTGCCCGATGTCGCGATCATCGAACAGGCGCTGGCGCAGTTGCGCGTCGATCATCGCAAGGCCTTCGCGAACGACGACGGCCACAATGCCGCACCGCTGCTGGCCGGCGTCACGGTCACCGCGCTGAGTACATTGGTGAAGCTGCGCGAACACGAGAACCGGCCGCTGACGAATGCCGATTGGGTGGCCGCGAAGAAGCAAATGGTCGAGGCCGATTCCGCCGGGCTGATCGAATTCATCGAATCGAAAAAGACGCTGGCGAACTATCACGCCCAGGACGCACTGAAGACCTGGCTGCGCCAGGACATCGCGTTGTGGCAGGCGCATGACCTGCGTGCGATGCCGATGGGTTATCTGTTCTGCGGTCCGGTCGGCACCGGCAAGACCTATCTGGTCGAATGCCTCGCGGGCGAAGCCGGCGTGCCGGTGGTGAAACTGAAAAACTTCCGGGACCGCTGGGTCGGGTCGAGCGAAGGCAATCTGGAGAAGATCTTCCGCCTGATCCGCGCACTCGGGCGCTGCATCGTCTTCATCGACGAAGCCGACCAGAGCCTCGGCAAACGCGATGCCGGCAGCGGCGATAGCGGCCTGTCCGGGCGCCTGTATTCGATGATCGCGCAGGAAATGAGCGACGCCTCGAACCGTGGCCGCGTGGTCTGGATTCTCGCGACCTCGCGCCCGGACCTCATTGAAGTCGACCTGAAGCGCCCCGGCCGCATCGACGTGAAGGTGCCCTTGCTGCCGACCACGACGACGGCCGAAAGCGCGGGCCTGATCAATGCCCTGCTCAAGCGCCTCGAGATCGCGGTCGACGCGGCCGAGATGGAGAAGCTCGACCTGCCGCTGCTGCTGACGCCGGGCGCTGCCGAAGCCTTGTCCGTCAAGGTGTATCGACGCGTGCGTACGGCCCAGGAAACACCGCTGGTCGCACTCGCCGCCTGCCTTGATGGTTATCAGCCGCCAGTTGCACCGGACGTGCTCGACTTCCAGATGCGCATCGCCATCCGCGAAGCGACCGATACGCAATTCGTGCCGCCGTCGTTGCGCCATCTCGCGCAAGGCGGTGGTGCATGAAGTACTGGTGGGCCGCGTTCAACGCGCGACCGCTGGGCATGCCGGTGCCGCCGAACTGGTTCGGCCTCGCCGCGATCGGTCTGCTCGGCGCCTTCATCAATCCGGGGATCTGGCTGGTTGGTGCCGGACTTGAACTCGCTTACCTGAAGCTGTTGTCGGGCAATACGCGCTTCCGCAAGGTCGTGGATGCCGGCGATGGCAGCGCCACGCCCGAGGTCGACCCGGCCGAAGCGCGCTACGACGAATTCATCGCCCAACTCGGCTATCCCGAAAAGCGCCGGCATCAGGACATCGAACGCCGCGCCAGCGAAATCCTGGCGACGTTGAAGCGCACGCCGCTGCTGGAGAGCCACAGCGACAGCGTCGAGCAACTGGTCTGGCTGCACCTGCGCCTGCTGGTCGCGCAGGCGTCGATCGGCCGCGTCATCGAAACCGCGGCGCGCGAACGTGCGCAACTGGCCGAACAGGAAAAGCAGATCGCGACGCGTCTGGCCAAGCCCGGCATCAGCGACGAGCTGAAGCGCAGCCTCGAACAGCAGCAACAGGTCATCGACCAGCGCCAGCAGGCGCACGATGACGCCGCCCAGCGGCTGGAACAGGTCGAGGCGGAGCTGACGCGTATCGACCACCAGATCGCGCTGATCCGCGAGCAAGCCCTGCTCGCGTCCGATGACGGCGCCGTCGGGGCCTCGCTGAATGCACTCACGACCTCGTTCAATGACACCCACCGCTGGTTGTCTAGCCAGCGCGACCTGCTCGGCGTGTTCGAATCGGGCACGCCGCAACGCCTGCCCGAGCGTGTGCGCCAGTCGGCACGCAAACCTCCTCCCCTGTCCACCGGAGCCTCGTCATGACGCCTCGTTCGTCCCGATTCCTGATGCGCGGCAATTCCGCCGGTACCGCGATCACGCTGTTGCTGATCGTGGCGCTGATCGCCATGGGTGCGTGGCTGATGCTGCGCGACAAGAAAGCACCCGATGGCGCGACCGATGCACCGGCCACACAGACCGCAAGCACCGACGGCGACACGACGGCAGTGGTCGACGGTGATGCACCGACGCCGATGGAACCGGTCGACGGCCTGCCCACGCTCGATGCGGCTGCGGCCTATCAGCCGAACGGTAACGTGATCGACGTCGACATCAGCGAATACGCCGGATATGCCGGCCTCGTCGTGGCCAACGGCGGTCTCGATCCGAACCCGGACTCGTTCTTCGCGAAGAACTACGGTTTCCAGGTGCGGCTGACGCTGAGCGAGGAAGAGAGCTGGTCCAAGCTCAACAACGGCAAGGTCGCCGCCAGCGTGACCACGGCCGACGTGCTGGCCGCGCTCGGTCGCCAGTTCGAGGTGACGGTACCGGCACAGATCGGTTTTTCGCGGGGCGCCGACATGGTCGTGGTCGACACCGGCATCACCAGCATCAACCAGCTCAAGGGCAAGGTGCTTGCCGCGTCGCAGTTCAACGAAAGCGAGTTCTTCATCCGTTACCTCGCGTCGGAAGCCAACGTGCCCGTGGTCATCCTGCGCGACCTTGACGCCCGTCCGAGCGCTGATCAACTCGGCCTCGTGGTCTACGAGGACAACGACATCGCCTGCGATGCCTACGAACACGAACTCGCGACCGGCAATGCGCGCCTGAACGGCTGTGTCGGCTGGTCGCCGCGCACCGACGAAGTGATCGAAGCCTCATCGGGCAAGGCCAAGATGCTGGTGTCGAACCGCAACCTGCTGATCATCGCCGACCTGCTCGTGGTCAACAAAGGCTTCGCCCAGGCCAAGCCCGACTGGGTGAAGGGCCTCGTGCACGGCCTGCTCGACGGCAACCGCCGCGTGCGCGACGAACCGGAAGCGAACGTCGCGACCATCGCCAAGGCGTTCAAGTGGAGCGATGCCGACACCCGCGACGAATTGTCGAAGGTGCACCTGTCGAACCTGCCGGAAAACCAGGCGTTTTTCGCCGGAACGATCGATTCCGCAGGCTCGTTCAACGGCATCTTCCAGTCCTCGGTGCTGGCCTACGGCAAGCTGATCAAGAACCCGGCCGACCCGGCTCGTTTCATTGATGCCAAGCAACTCGATGCACTCAAGGGCCGGGCCGAGTTCGCGAAACAGACCATCGCCATCGCGCCGATCAAGACCCGCGATGGTGGTTCGCTCGAAGGCGACGCCCTGCTCAGCAAGGACATCCGCTTCTTCTTCGAACCGAACTCGGCCACGCTCGACCGCGACGCCGAACAGAACCTGCAATACCTCGATTCGATCAAGAACTTCCTGCAGGTCAGTCCGGGCTCGATCGTGGTGCTGCGCGGTCACGTCGACAACGCGCGCATGGGCGAGTTCGAACGCGAAGGCGGCCAGGCGCTGGTGCGCAGCATGGCGTTGAAGGCGATGGAACTGTCGCGCCAGCGCTCGCAGGCGGTGCGTGATGCCTTGCTCAAGAAACATCCGACCCTCGCCGCCGACCGCATCGAAGTCGTCGGCCGCGGCTGGGAAGAGCCCG
>JAKJFE010000207.1 GCA_022705045.1 Pseudomonadota bacterium
GTCGCCCAGGACTTCGTCGAGTGTGTGGTCCCAGACCAGTTCGATCTTGCCGGCCGCGGCCTTCTCGAACAGCTTGTCCTGCATGATCTTCTCGGCCTTGAGCTTGTCGCGGCGATGCACCAGCGTGACCTTGCGGCAGATGTTCGACAGGTACAACGCTTCCTCGACCGCGGTGTTGCCGCCGCCGATCACGGCCACGTCCTGGTCGCGATAAAAGAAGCCGTCGCAAGTCGCGCAGGCCGACACGCCCTTGCCCTTGAACGCGTCTTCCGAGGGCAGGCCGAGGTATTTCGCGGTCGCACCGGTGGCGATGACCAGCGCGTCGGCGGTGTATTCGCCGTTGTCGCCGATCAGGCGGAACGGACGCGACTGCAGGTCCGCCGTATGGATGTGGTCGAAGATGATCTCGGTATTGAAACGTTCGGCATGCGCCTGCATGCGTGTCATCAGGTCCGGACCCATCAGGCCGTGCGCATCACCCGGCCAGTTGTCAACTTCGGTGGTGGTCATCAATTGACCGCCTTGGGCCAGGCCCGTGATCAGGACCGGCTTCAGGTTGGCGCGTGCGGCGTAGACGGCGGCGGTGTAGCCGGCCGGGCCGGAGCCGAGGATCAGCAGGCGGCAGTGCTTGGAAGTGCTCATGTATGATTCCATCGTGAAAGCAGAGGCCGGCGCCCGGCGCAGAACGCGCAGCATGCGGGCGCGCGGCATCGATATCAAGGCTCGGATCATGACGGTCGCAAGGCGACGCGGCCATGAACCACAACGCAGCGGGAACACGTGAGCAATCGCAGCAAGGAGCAGGCCGCCGCGGCCGAACCATCCGTCTGGGAACAGCGCCTGCGCGAAGCCGCGGTGTTGTTGCTGATCCCGTTGATCGTCTATCTCGGCGTCTGTCTCTACACCTATTTCCCCGGTGATCCGGGCTGGTCGCACGCCGGTTCGGATGCGCCGGTGCGCAATCTCGGCGGCAGCGTCGGTGCCTGGATCGCCGACCTCAGCCTGTATTTCTTCGGCGGCATGGCCTTCGCGTTTCCGCTGATGCTGGCGGCGATCGCCTGGCGCCTGATCCGCGACGAAAGTGCGCTGCCGGGCACCAGGCACGATTCGGCCTGGTTGCTGCTCGGTGCGGTGGGCTGGATCGCCAGCGGCGCCGGCCTCGCGCATCTGCATTTTTTCGAAGCGGCCTCGCCGCTGCCGGCGAATGCGGGCGGCGTGGTCGGCGCCTTGTTCGGCGATCTGTTGCGTAGTGGCGCCGGTGCGCTGGGCGCGACCCTGTTCCTGCTCGCGATCTTCCTGGTGATGTTGACCCTGTTCACCGGAATCTCGTGGTTCCGCCTGATGGAAGCGATCGGCGATGCGGTGCTGACAGCGATCGCGAAACTGCGCACCTTCTGGGAAGGCCGCGAGGAACGCCGCGCCGTGCGCGAGGTGCGCGAGGAACGCGAGGAAATCCGCAAGGTCGAGAAGGTCAAACAGGCCAAGCGTGAACCGCTGAAGATCGAACAACCCACGCCCGTGGTCGAGAAGAGCGAGCGTGCCGAGCGTGAACTGCAGATTCCGCTGTTCACCTCGCTGCCGGCCGGCGAATTGCCGCCGTTGTCGTTGCTCGACGATCCCAAGCCGCAACCCAAGGGTTATTCCGAGGAGACGCTCGAGACCCTGTCGCGCCAGGTCGAGTTCAAGCTTCGTGACTTCAAGATCGATGCGCAGGTCGTCGGCGCCTATCCGGGGCCGGTGATCACGCGTTTCGAAATGCAGCCGGCGCCCGGCGTGCGTGGCGGCCAGATCAGCAACCTCGACAAGGACATCGCGCGCGGGCTTTCCGTGCAGTCGGTGCGCGTGGTCGACGTCATCCCGGGCAAGTCGGTGATCGGGCTCGAAATCCCGAACGTCAATCGCGAAATCGTCTATCTGTCGGAAATCCTGCGCTCGAAGGAATACGACAAGATCGCGTCGCCGTTGGCGCTCGCGCTTGGCAAGGACATCGGTGGGCGCCCGACTGTGGTCGATCTTGCCAAGATGCCGCATCTGCTCGTCGCCGGTACCACCGGTTCCGGCAAGTCGGTGGCGCTGAACGCGATGGTGCTGTCGCTGCTGTACAAGGCGACGGCGCAGGACGTGCGCATGCTGATGATCGACCCGAAGATGCTGGAATTGTCCGTGTACCAGGGCATTCCGCATCTGCTGGCGCCGGTCGTGACCGACATGAAGGAGGCCGCGAACGGCCTGCGCTGGTGCGTCGCCGAAATGGAGCGGCGCTACAAGCTGATGTCGGCGGTCGGCGTGCGCAACCTTGGCGGTTTCAACAAGAAGGTCCAGGATGCCGAGGCCAGCGGCCACCCGATCCTCGACCCCTTGTTCAAGCCGGCGCCGGACATGCCGCAGCTGTCGGCAGAGCCGCTGGAAACGTTGCCTTACCTCGTTGTCATCATCGACGAGTTCGCCGACATGATGATGATCGTCGGCAAGAAGGTCGAGGAGCTGATCGCACGTCTGGCGCAGAAGGCGCGTGCGGCCGGCATCCATCTGATCCTGGCGACGCAGCGGCCGTCGGTCGACGTGATCACCGGTCTGATCAAGGCCAACATCCCGACCCGCATCGCGTTCCAGGTCTCGAGCAAGATCGACTCGCGCACCATTCTCGACCAGAGTGGCGCGGAACAACTGCTCGGCCATGGCGACATGCTCTACCTGCCGCCGGGAACGGCGACACCGGAACGCGTGCACGGTGCATTCGTCAGCGACGACGAAGTGCATCGTGTCGTGAAGCACCTGCGTTCGATGTCCAACAAGCCCGACTACATCCCGGGCGTGCTCGACGAGGTGCAGATGCTCGGCGACGGTCAGGTCATCGGCGCGACCGGATTGCCGGAGGCGAGTGCGGAGGGCGAGGGCGGCGAATCGGATGCGTTGTACGACCAGGCGGTGCGCATCGTCACCGAATCACGTCGCGCCTCGATCTCGGGTGTGCAGCGTCGCCTCAAGATCGGCTACAACCGCGCCGCGCGCCTGATCGAGGAAATGGAAGCCGCCGGCATCGTCAGCGCGCCCAGCCACAACGGCAATCGCGAAGTGCTGGCGCCACCGCCGCCGAAGGACTGAGCCGCCAGCGCGGGTTCAGGGCTTGGCTTGCAGTATCTGCGTCGCGGGACGGAGCCCGCTCCCACAAGAGCCGAGACGAGCATGTTCTCGATTTTTTGTGGGAGCGGGCTCCGTCCCGCGATATCGAACGCCTCGGAGCATATTCATGCGACTGTTTCTCTTGTCCCTCTTGCTGTTGTCGAATGCCGTGCTCGCGGCCGACGCCCGCGCGCGCCTCGAAGCCTTCGCCAACGGCCTGAACGCGCTCAGCGGCGAGTTCACGCAGACCACGTCGGACGCGAACGGCGAGTTGCAGGAAGAGTCTCAGGGCACGCTGGCCTTGGCCGCGCCGCGCCAGTTCCGCTGGCAGTACGAAGATCCGTTCCCGCAGCTCATCGTCGCCGACGGCAATGACGTCTGGATCTACGACGAAGACCTCGAACAGGTGACCGTGCGCAACCAGAGCACCGAGGAATCCCAGTCGCCGCTGACCGTGCTCGTCGACCTGTCGCAACTCGACCGCGATTACGTCGTGCAAAACCTGAAGGATCGTGACGGCCTGTCCTGGCTCGGCCTAACCTCGCGCGCCAAGGAACCGCCGTTCAAGCGCATCGAGATCGGTTTCGACGGCCAGGGTCCCAAACGCATGCTGCTCGAAGACCTGCTCGGCAATCGTACCGAATGGGCGTTCTCGAACTGGCAGCGCAATCCCAGGCTTGCCGCCGATACCTTCAAGTTCAAGCCGCCCGCCGGTGTCGACGTGATCGGCGAACCGACCCAAGGCGCGGAAGCCATCCCGCTGCAATGAGCGCACTACAATCGGTGCGATGAAACGCCGAACTCCGCAGCCCGACCTGTTGCCCGAACCCGAGACCCTGAAGCCGCTGGCCGAGCGCATGCGGCCGCGCTCGCTGGATGATTTCGTCGGGCAGGACCGGCTGCTGGCGTCGGGCACGGCGTTCCGGCGCGCGATCGAGTCCGGGCGCGTGCATTCGATGATCCTGTGGGGACCGCCGGGCTGCGGCAAGACCAGTCTGGCGCGGGTGCTGGCGCGGTATGCCGATGCCGAATTCCTGTCGATTTCGGCGGTGCTCGGCGGTCT
>JAKJFE010000063.1 GCA_022705045.1 Pseudomonadota bacterium
TTCAGCAGCAGATCGCCCGGGAAGACGTTGCACATGGCCAGGTCCTTGATCGACTGGCCGTAGTCGAGAATGGCGCGACGCGCTTCCTGCGGCGCGTCCTCCATCACCAGCAGGTTCAGCGGGCGCAGACGCCGTTCGACGTAGCAATGCAGCAGCACCACGTCGTCGCCGTCGGCGACCACGGATTCGCGACAGCCACCGAGCAGTTCCTCGAGCACCGCCGGCGCGAAACGGCTGCGCGGAAAGCGCAGGTGACGGAATTCCTGCGCGTCGATCAGGCGGCCGGCGCGGTCATGCTTGAACACGAGCTGGTACTTGGCCAACACGTCCTGTCGCACCACGGTCTTGGGTGGCGCGAACACGTCGCGGATGACCTTGAACACCAACGGATAGTCGGGCAGCAGGAATACCGCCATGACCATGCCCTTGGCGCCCGGCGCGTGCACGAAGACCTCGGGGCTCTGCTCGAAGTGACGGAAGAAGTGGCGATAACGTTCGGTCTTGGCCTGCTTCAGGCGGCCGAGCATGGCGTACCACTCGTCCACTGCCTTGCGCGGCAACAGGGTCTTCAGGAACACCACGGCATCACCGACGGTTTCGAAGTCGGCGAGGAAATACGAGCGGGTGATGCCGAACAGCACGGCGACATCGTCGCGCTCGGTCAGGGCCGCATCGACGCCGATACCGCCGTCGGGGCAATGGCACAGCGCGATCACCAGGGGTGCGTAGCGCTCGGCGCCGAAGATCCGACCGACCAGATAGGCGCGACGTTCGCGGTAGAACACCGTCTCCAGCATCTCGATGGCACGGATTGGCCGCTCGCCCCAATGCGTCAGCCGGCGTTCGAGATCGAGCGCCAGTGCTTCGGCGTCGGCGCGACGGTTCGCATACGGCACGTCGAAGGGGTAGTCCTCGAGCAGGCGGTCGAGGCTGTCGGCCAACGAATCGCCGACCGAGTAGCTGTGTCGCGCCACCGGATGGGTGATGCGATCGGTCGGTTCGATGCGCAGCGCGACGAATTCGATGTCGGCATCGACGCCGCGGGTCTTGAAGAAGCGCCGCGTCAGCGTGTTGTAGTAGGTCTGGTACAGCTCGGTGTCGAGCAGACCGGCGATCTCGGCCTCGAATGCGGGCTTGATGCGCGCCCACACCGCACGGTCGCCGGCGCGTTCGCGTAGCGTCGCCAGCAGGGCATCGCTGGCTTCGGCCACGCAGCGGTCATACATCTCGATGCGTTCGACCAGGTCGGCCTGCATCTGTGTCCATTCGCGCCGCTCGAAGCGCCCGCGCGCGCGCTGGGTGATGTCGCGAAAGCGGCGGTGGTAGTCGTCGAAGCTGGCGCGCAGTTGCGCGGCGGCCTGTCGGGCCAGGGCATCGGGCATGGTCGTTCCCGCGAAGTGGTGGTGCATGGAATCGCACAGCGGCGTCGAGTGCGCAAGCCACGGCTTGTTATGCTGGCGCCATGACAGACCACCGGAGTGACGGCGATGCGGCCGCGATCACCGCGCTGCTGCAGGACCTGATGCAGGATCGCGACGCGGCACTCGGTGCGCTGTTCGCAGCCGCCTATGTCGAACTGCGTGGATTGGCGGCCGCGCAACGCGCCAAGCTCGGCCGGCCGGCGACACTGGCGACCACTGCCCTGGTGCACGAAGTCTTCCTGAAGTTGCAACGCGCCGGTCAGGTATCGCTGGAATCGCGGCGTCACTTCTATGCGCTGGCCGCGACCGCGATGCGCCAATTGCTGCTCGACCGCCTGCGTGCGCCGCGCGTGAACCAGACCGGCTACGACGCCGAACGCGATGGCGCCATCGCGGAGCCCGACCGCGAACAGCGCTGGTGGCTGGACCTCGAACGCGCCCTCACGCGGCTGGCGCGCATCGACGAGCGTCAGGTACGCGTGGTCGAACTGCGTTTCTTCGCGGGTCTGACCGATGCCGAGATCGCGGAACTGCTCGGCGTCAATGAACGCACCGTGCGTCGCGACTGGGACAAGGCGCGTGCCTGGCTGGCTGATGCCTGCGCCGACCTCGCCTGATCATTCGAAGCCGTTGCGGAACAGCAATGCTTCCGGGTGTTCATAGGCGCCGGCATCGCATTCAAGCTGACCATCGGCATCACCGTCCGCGGGGCGTTCGTTGTAGCGCGCATCGTCCGGCAAACAATCTTCCGGGGTCGCACTGCCGCCGTCGATGGGACCATCATCGCCATCGAACACGAGCACGCCGACGCGTTGCGATTCGTCGACGGCGGGTTCGCTCATGGCGCTGTTGATGGCGCCGCCCGCGTCCGACCAGCCGACGCAGGTGTGCTTGAAGTGGTTGCCGGCACGGTACAGCGCCGTGAAGTTGACGCTGGCATAACCGCAGGCGCTGCCTGAGAAGGTGCGGGCCATGACGTTGTTGACGAAACGCAGCGCCGCGCCGCCAGTCATCTGGAGGTGTGCGGCGACCGGCGCGTCGTTGTTGTAGAAGCTGTTGTGTTCGGCGGCCAAACGCATGTTGTTCAGGGCCAGCGCGCCACCGGACGCGGTCACGCTGTGGTTGTAGAAGCCGTTGTTGCGCAACGTCAGTTGCGCGACATCACCGTTGTTCGCGGAAATGGATGCAGCGCCACCTTCGCGTCCGGCATTGCCGCGGAACCAGTTGCGCTGGAGGGCCAGCAGGCCGCCATCCGCAATGTGCGCGTGCACGGCGCCGCCACGTCCGAAGACGCTGGCGGTCGGCGTCACGCTGTTGAACCGGAACCGGTTTCCGGACATCTCGCTCTCGAAGATGCCGGAGGGCACGGCCAGGTACACCGCGCCACCGAAGCCGCCGTTGCTGCCGGCGGCCTGCACGGTGTTCGATTCGAAGACATTGTCCGTCAGCACGGTGACCGAATAACTTTCGATGGCGCCGCCGCGCGGCTGTTCGTTGGCGATGTCCGTACTGATCGCGGCGTTTTCGGTGAAATACGACTCGGACACGACCAGCAGGCCGCCACCATCGGTCGGCCAGGCAATGGCGCCGCCGCCGGGCGTGAACGTGTCGCGTGCCTGGCATCGATAGAACCCGCTGCGCGAGACGAACAGCGAGGCCGAGGTGCCGACGCCATTCAGGGCGATGCAACCGCCCTTGCTGCGCCGGCCGTAGCGGAAGTTCAACTGGTCGATGTCGACGCTGATGCCGCTGCCGACGCGCAGGATGGCGTAGGTGTCGACGCCGTCGAGAATCGGGCTGCGTCCGTTGCCGCGCAGGTTGGTCGAGACCTGGATGACCGGCAGGGCAGACTGCAGGGTGATCGCCGCGCTGAACGGAAAATCCGGCAGGAAGTCGATCGTGTGGGGCGGATTGGCCGCGGCATTGGCATCGAGGATGGCCTGGCGCAACGAACCCGCGCCGCTGTTTGCAGGGGTCGTGACCGAAAAGTTCGCGGCATCTGCCGCGAAGACGGCGGCAGCGAGCAGCAGGGCAAACAATCGCATCATGAGGGAGTCCAGATCGCCGAAGTGACGGTCCTACGGGCGACGGCATGCAATCCGGACATGGCGCTTTGCTAACCTGAGCCGATGACTGCCACGGACGACACCGCGCTGCTGCGTGAACTCGATGCCCAACTCGATCGGTTGCTCGATCTCGACGCGGCCGCGTCCGCGATGGCGCTGGCGCAGATCGCTGCTGTCGACCCGGAACGTGCAGAGCGCCTGTCGCGCATGCTCGCGGTGGCGCAACGCGGCGACGCCACGGCCGGTCTCGCCGTGCATCGCAGTGCACGTCTCGAAACATTGAGCGTCGACCGCAGCGGCGAGTGCCTGGGGCCCTGGCAACTCGATGTGCGTGTCGCCGCGGGCGGCATGGGCGTGGTCTATCGCGGTCATCGCGCCGACGGCGCATTCGAGAAGACGGTCGCGATCAAATGCCTGGCGCCGCTGCTTGGCGGACTCGATGTCTGGTTCCGCCGTGAAATCGCCTTGCTCGCGAAGCTCGACCATCCCGGCATCGCGCGCCTGCTTGATGGCGGCACCGATGCCGATGGCTGCGGCTATCTGGTCATGGAATGGATCGAAGGCCGCGACCTCGATGCTTTTGCCGCGGATGCGCGCGTCGATTTCAGGCGTCGTCTCGACGTGTTCGAGGCGATGCTGGCGGCGACCGCGCACGCACACCAGCACCTCGTCGTGCATCGCGATCTGAAGCCGGCCAACGTGCGCGTCGACACCGTGTCACAGCCCAAGTTGCTCGATTTCGGCATCGCCTTGCTGCTGGATGACGACACCGGCGGCGCGGCGGCCTTGAAGGCCTACACGCCGGACTGGGCGGCGCCCGAACAAATCGCGCATGCCACCATCACCACGCGCACCGACGTGCACGCGCTCGGTCGTCTGTTGATCTTGTTGCTGGGTGGTGACGCGTTGGCACCGGCGTCACTGCGTCCGGAACATCTGCAGCACGCACCGGTATCGGCGCGGCGTGATCTCGCGGCGATCATTGCCTGCGCCTGTGCCGACGATCCGGCGCGCCGTTATGCCGACGCCGGCGCACTCCGCGAGGACGTGCAGCGCTTCCGGACCGGCTTTCCGCTGCGCGCGGTCGGCGACGGCTGGACCTATCGCACGCGCCGGTTCGTGATGCGGCATGCCGTGGGTGTCGCCGCAACCGCCTTGGTCGCTCTGGCCCTGATCGCGGCCACGTGGTTCAGTCTGCGCCAGGCCGAGGAGGCGGTCGCTGCACGCGATACCGCGGTGCTGGAGTCGCGCCGCGCCGATTCGGTGCGTGAATTCCTTCAGCTGAGTCTGCGCGAAGCCGCCGACCTGTCCGGCGAAGACGTGAGCTTGCGCGAATCGCTGCAGCTCGCCTCGCAACGTGTGGCCAGCGAGTATCGCGACGATCCCGAACGCGCCGTCGACGTGTTGATCTCGCTGGCTGAGCTGCACAACCAGCTCGGCGACTACAAGACCGCCATGCCGCTGATCGAGCGTGGCCTCGAACTGGCGCGACAGACCGGTCGGGCCGAACAGCAGGCGGCGTTGGCCTACGAATTCGGTATCGCCGCACCGCGGCTCGGGCGGGCCGAGGAAGCGCTGCCCTTGCTTGCACGGGCCGAGCAGCACTGGGCGACGGAGGCGCGCTTTGCGCAAAAACATGGCCAGCTGCTGCAGCTGCGTGGTCGCATCGAACGCAGCCTCGGGCGCATCGACGAGGGCTTGGCGTCGACCGAAGCAGGTTTCGCCAAACTTGCCGGCGACGTGTTGACCGCCCCGCGTGACCTCGGTGTGGCCGAAGTGAATCTCGGAGCCGCCTACTTGCAGGCCGGGCAGATCGTGCCGGCGCGGCAGCACTTCGAAGCCGGGCTCGCTCGATTCGAGCAGGCGCACTTGAGCGATACGCCGATGGCCCTGGATGCGCGCAACAATCTGGCCGCGACGCTGGGCTTCGAAGGGCGCTATCGCGATGCCGTGGCGCAGTTCGAGGAGACCGTGCGATTGCGCGAATCGCGGCTCGGTGCGTCAGCGGCGCTGGGTTCTGCCTGGTCGAATCTCGCCAAGATGGCACTGGCCGCAGGCGACATCGCGAAGGCGCGCGCAGCGATGGATCAGGCCTTGCCGATGTTGGCGCAGTTCGTCGGTGACGCGTCCCCGGATTATGCGGCCGCGCTCATCGGTTCCGCCGAAATCGCGCTGGTCGAGGGCGACGTGAGACGCGCCCAACGCGAAGCGGCGGAAGCGCAGGCGATCGCGGCAAAGGCACTGGGCGACGCGCATCCGATGAACGCGGTATTCGCCGCGGTCGCAGCGCGCGCCGCGATGGCGGGCGGCGCGCAAGACGCGGGCCGGTCGGCCTTGCGCGCGGCGGTCGAACGACTCGCCGCGGCCGGGCCTGCCCTGACCCAGCAACAGGCGCAGGCGCGGCTGGCGTTGGCGAAGGCTTTGGTCGCGGATGTGCCGGATGCGGCCGCGGGCGAAGCGGACGCGATCGCCGCACTTCCGCTCGCGTCCCTGCCCGACACGCATCCCGTGCGCATCGAGGCGGCGCTGTTGGCCGCCAACGTTCGGGCCGATGTCGCGACCCGCGAGGCGCGACTCGCTGAACTCGCGACCCAGCTTGGTGAGGCGCATCCACGCGTGCGCGAATGGCGGCAGTCTCTGCCCTGAGCGCCCGCTAAGATGGGCGGATGATGCCGCGCCATCGCGCGGTCACGCATGAGTCCCTTGCCGCCATGTCCGCATTGCCTTCCGGTGTCCAGTACCTCACCCGCGCCGCCGCCGGACAGCTCGACAGCGATGCGCACGAGACCCGCGAATGGCTCGAAGCCTTCGACGCCATCGTGCAGCGCGAAGGCAAGGATCGCGCCCAATATCTGTTCGATCGCCTGGCCGACCACGCCGTGCTGCGCGGCGTGCAGTCGGCGCGCGCGCGGGTGACGCCGTACTGCAACTCGATTCCGTTGGCGCAGCAGCCGCACTACCCGGGCGACGAGGCGCTGGAAGCAAAGCTCTCGGCGGCGATCCGCTGGAACGCCATGGTCATGGTCATGCGCGCGAATCGCGAGGGCGGCGAACAGGGCGGACACATCGCCTCGTACGCCTCGGCGGCGGACCTGTTCGAAGTCGGCTTCCAGCATTTCTTCAAGGCGGAGCAGCATCGCGACGGCGCCGACCTGGTGTTCTTCCAGCCGCATTCGGCGCCGGGCGTGTATGCGCGCGCCTTCCTCGAAGGTTTTCTCGACGAGCGCCATCTGGATCACTATCGCCGCGAGATCGGCGGACACGGCCTGAGTTCGTATCCACATCCGTGGCTGATGCCGGACTTCTGGCAATTCCCGACCGGGTCGATGGGGCTCGGTCCGATCAACGCGATCTACCAGGCGCGTTTCCTGCGTTACCTCGACCATCGCGGTCTGCGCGAGGCCCGCGATCGTCGCGTCTGGGGCTTCTTCGGCGATGGCGAGATGGACGAGCCGGAGTCGATCGGTGCCTTGTCGCTCGCCGCACGCGAGGGTCTCGATCACCTCACCTTCGTGATCAACTGCAATCTGCAGCGACTTGATGGCCCGGTCCGCGGCAACAGCCGCATCGTCGACGAACTCGAGGCGCTGTTCACTGGCGCCGGCTGGCACGTCATCAAGGTGTTGTGGAGTTCCGACTGGGACCGGCTGTTCGCGCGCGACACCCAGGGCGAGCTGCTGCGCGCCTTCGCGAAGACCGTCGATGGCCAGTTCCAGACCCTGTCGGCGAACGATGGTGCCTACAACCGCGAACGTTTCTTCGCGCAATCGCCGGAACTGGCGGCGCTGGTTGCCGATCTGGGCGACGCCGACATCGACCGGCTGCGCCGTGGCGGTCACGACGCACGCAAGCTTTATGCGGCCTATGCCGCAGCCGTCGCGCATCGCGGCCAGCCCACCGTGATCCTGGCCAAGACCATGAAGGGCTACGGCATGGGTGCGAGCGGGCAGGGGCGCATGACCACGCATCAGCAGAAGCAGCTCGATGCCGGCGATCTGCGCGCGTTCCGGGATCGTTTCGGCATTCCGCTCGACGATGCCGCGATCGACGCATTGCCGTTCTATCGTCCTGATGCGGACAGTGCCGAGATGCGTTATCTGCAGGCGCGTCGCGCCGCACTCGGCGGCGCGTTGCCGCGTCGGCGGGCGATGTCGACGCAGACGGTCGCCGTGCCCGATGCCGCACATTGGGCCGGTTTCGCCTTCGATGCCGACGGCAAGTCGATGTCGACGACGATGGCGGTCGTGCGCATGCTCGGCAACCTGCTGAAGGACGAGGCGCTGGGGCCGCGCATCGTGCCCATCGTCGCCGACGAGGCGCGCACCTTCGGCATGGCCAACCTGTTCCGCCAGGTCGGCATCTACGCGCCGCAGGGCCAGCTCTACGAACCCGAAGACCTCGGCACGATGCTGTATTACCGCGAGGAGCGCAGCGGCCAGATCCTGGAGGAAGGCATTTCCGAAGCGGGTGCGATCAGTTCCTGGATTGCAGCCGCAACCAGCTACAGCGTGCACGACCTGCCGATGCTGCCGTTCTACATCTACTACTCGATGTTCGGTTACCAGCGCGTCGGCGATCTGGTCTGGGCCGCCGCCGACCAGCGTGCGCGCGGCTTCCTGCTCGGCGCCACCAGCGGTCGCACGACCTTGAATGGCGAAGGTCTGCAGCACCAGGACGGCAGTTCGCCGCTGATGTTCGCCACGGTGCCGAATTGCCGCGTCTATGACCCGGGCTACGCCTACGAGATCGCGGTGCTGCTCGAGGCCGGCATGCGCGACATGCTCGAAGTGCAACGTGATGCGTTCTGGTACCTGACCGTCGGCAATGCCAACGTGCCGATGCCCTCGATGCCGGACGGCGATCGCGAGGTCGTGCGCGACGGCATCGTGCGCGGGCTGTATCGCTGCACCGGCGACGAAGGCGACGATGTGCAACTGCTCGGTTCGGGCGCGATCCTGAGCGAAGTGCTGCGGGCGCGAACGCTGCTGCGCGACGACTTCGGCATCGCGGCTGCGGTCTGGAGCGCGACCAGCTACAACGAGCTGCAGCGCGACGGCATCGCCTGCGAACGCGAGGCCCGCCTCGGTGCGGATCCACGCGCCGCGTATGTGACAACGCAACTCGCGCCGACGCGTGGTCCGGTGATCGCGGCCAGCGACCATGTGCGTGCCTGGCCGGAACTGATCCGCGCCTTCGTGCCGCGGCGCTACGTCACGCTCGGCACCGACGGCTTCGGTCGCAGCGACACCCGCAGCGCCTTGCGCGCCTTCTTCGAGGTCGACGCCGAATCCATCGTCATCGCCGCCCTGCACGCACTCGCGCAGGATGGCGCGGTCGAGCCGGCGCGGGTGGATGACGCGCGGCGCCGCTACGGCCGCGAAGCCGTGTCCGTGCCGGCGTGGTGCCGATGAACGCGAATGCCGCCGTGCCGATGGCTGCGCCGCCGGGTTCGCAGCGGTATCCGGCGCTGGATCTGATCCGGGCGTTCTCGGCGCTGTCGATCCTGGTCTTCCATGTCATCGTGCTGGCGCGCTGGGACACGTTTCCGGACGACGGGCCGCTGCTGTGGTTTCGCGTCAGTTTCCTGCGCGTCGATCTGTTCTTCGTCGTCAGCGGTTTCGTCATCACGCTGGCGGCGTTGCGCGAATGGCAGCGCGGCGGTGACGCACGGCGGCGGTTCCTGTTCAAGCGCGTCGCCCGATTGGCGCCAGCCTACTTCGTGTCGAGCGTTGCCTGGCTGATGTTCAACGGCTTCGACGTCGTCCGCGGTCCCGATGGCCTGTTCCAGCTGCTCACCCATCTCACGCTGACCTTCGGCTTCTTCCCGGGCGCGATTTCCGCGATCAACGGCGTGACCTGGACGATCGGCATCGAGGTCCAGATCTATCTGCTGATCGCGTTGCTGATGCCGATGCTCGGACGCTGGGTGCCGCTGCGCGCCGGATTGTTCGCGGTGCTGCTGGCGCTGTGCTGGCGCCTCGGTAGCCAGGTCGTGCAGCTGGGCTGGCTGCAACACGATCCGGGCGAGGTGCATGCCTCGTTGTGGTTCTGGTCGGTGCAGGCGCCCGGCATGTGGGATGTGTTCGGGGTCGGCCTGGCGCTGGCGCTGGCAACCCAGCGGGGTTGGATCCGGTCCTTGTCGCCCGCCCGTTGGGTCGTGTTGGCGGTGCTGACGCTGCTGTATTCGACGAGTCTGGTGGCCGTGCTCTGGGAGAACGCCGCGCACTACTGGTCGTCGTATTTCTGGGGCAGCGGATACCGCAGTTTCGTGGTGCTGATGGTGCTCGGCTGGCTGTGGCTGGCGATCGCGATGCCGCGTGCCTGGATGGACGCGATCCCGCGCTGGGCGCGGTATCCCGGCAAGATCAGTTATGGCGTTTTCCTCTGGCATGTGCCGGTGGCGCAGTGGCTGATCCGTCATACCGCGTTGACCGAATGGACCCTGCTCGCCGCCTGCATCCTGGCCACCGGCGTGGTGGCGGCGGCGAGCTGGCACTGGATCGAGGCGCCGACCATGGCCTGGGCGCGCCGGCGCACGCAGGACGCGTCCCGCGACCCGTCCTGACCGGCATCTTCAGCCGAGGTGGCCGAGCGGCAGTGCGCCCGGCGGTTTCACTTCACGCAGCACGAAGCTCGAATTGACGTCGTCGACGCCGGCGGCGTTGAGCAGGCGATCCATCAGGAAGGTCGAGAAGTGCGCGAGGTCTTCGACGAAGACCTGCAGCAGGTAGTCCATGTCGCCGGTGAGTGCCCAGCAGGCGACCACTTCCGGCCATTCGCGCACGAGTTCGGCGAAGCGGGCGATGGCGTCGCGGTCGTGGCGCGACAGCTGCACACGCACGAAGGCCTGCAGGCCGAGACCGATGCGGCCGGCGTCGAGGCGCGCGCCATATCCCGCGATCACGCCGTCCGCTTCCAGGCGTTGCACGCGGCGCAGGCAGGGCGAGGCCGACAGCTGCACGCGTTCGGCCAGTTCGGCGTTGGCGATGCGGCCTTCGCGCTGCAGTACGGCGAGGATGCGCAGGTCGGTGCGGTCGAGGGAGGTCGCGAGCATGATCTGTCCGTCATTCGGCATTTGTGGGTGAATTATTGCTCATGGCTGCGATCAATCGGCAATTTCGCAACAGAATTGCGCGGCGGACGCCCTATCCTTGCGCCATTCTTCTTTCGGGCCAGGCCATGAGCAGCGAAGCGCGCCGCGTCGAACACCAGATGACCGACAAGGGCTATGTGCCGGTCTACACGACCGCCGTGGTCGAGCAGCCGTGGGCGAGTTATTCGCCCACCGACCACGCCGTCTGGGGCCAGTTGTTCCGTCGCCAGCGCGAGATCCTGCAAGGTCGCGCCTGCCCGGAATTCCTGACGGCGATGGACGCCATGGGCATGAGCGATGCGCAGATCCCGAAGTTCGAGGAGCTGAACGTGCATCTGCAGCAGGCGACCGGCTGGAAGCTGATCGCCGTCGAAGGCCTGCTGCCGGAACTGACCTTTTTCGAACACCTGGCCGCTCGCGAATTCCCGGTGACCTGGTGGATCCGCCGTCCGGACCAGATCGATTACATCAGCGAGCCGGACCTGTTCCACGACCTGTTCGGGCATGTGCCGCTGCTGATGAATCCGGTGTTTGCCGACTACATGCAGGCCTATGGCGCCGGCGGCGTGCGCGCCTCGACCTTCGGCCCGGAGCCGCTTGCGAACCTGACGCGGCTGTACTGGTACACGGTGGAATTCGGGTTGATCGACACGCCGGAAGGGTTGCGCATCTATGGCGCCGGCATCCTGTCCTCGAAGGGCGAATCGATCCATTGCCTCGAATCCGCGGCGCCGAACCGCATCGGTTTCGACGTGCAGCGGGTCATGCAGACGCGCTACCGCATCGACACTTACCAGAAGACCTATTTCGTCATCGACGGCTTCGACCAGTTGTTCAAGGCCACGGTCGATCCGGATTTCGGCCCGATCTACTACCGCATGAAGGGGGCCGAGTCGATTCCGGCCGGCAGCGTGCTGGACACGGATCGCGTGTTCAACCGTGGCAGCGGCGAGGGCTGGCTGGCCGACGGCGACGTCTGACGGGTCGTTCCGGCCCGTTCCGCCTTGCCGCACAGGCGCCGCCCCGTCACAATGGCGAGCCCTTTTTCCTGCCTGCCGCGACGGCTGCCCGTGCAGCCCGTTCCGGTCGTGGAGACCTGCGATGAACAAGCACGACCTGACCTTCATGAAGCACTTCGCCCAGCTCATTGTGGGGCTGATGGTGCTCGCGATCCTGCTGATCCTCGGCGCGATGCACATTTACGGCGCCCAGCCGCGCGAAGAGAACAAGGCGATCATCGCCGCGACCAATGCGCGTATCGCCAGCGTTGGCGACGTGTTCTCGGGCGAAACCGGCAAGGCTGCCGCCGAAGCCGCCAAGGCCGCCGCGGCCGAAGCTGCCAAGGGCCAGGTCGCCTATGACGGCACGCTGGACGGTTCGGTGATCTTCGGCAACCTCTGCGGGGCCTGCCACACCTCGGGTGCCGGCGGCGCACCGAAGCTGGAAAAAGCCGCCTGGGCGGCGCGCACCGCGCAGGGCATCGACACCCTGGTCAAGCATGCCACCGACGGTTTCACCGGCAGTGCCGGCGTGATGCCGGCGCGCGGCGGCAACCCCGCGCTCAGCGACGAGCAGGTGCAGGCCACCGTCCAGTGGATGGTCGACAATCTGAAATAACCCGTCCCGGTCCGATGTCTCGGACGCAACGGCTCAGTGCGCCGCCTTCGGGCGGCGCCTTGGTTTGCAGCACTGGAACACGCATGAACCCGAAGCACCTTGTCTCCGTCATCGCCGTCGCGGCCAGCCTGTTCGTCGCCGGCTGCGAACCCGAGATCGGACCCAACGGCGTGCCGGTCGTCGGCGACGGCCCGCTCGAATGCGGCCGTCTGGCCGCGCCGATCCACACCGTCCAGGGCAACCAGGCGATGAGTGCGCTGGTCGGTGAGAACGTCGAGGTCGAGGCGCGCGTCAGCGCCAAGTTCGTCGACGGCCTCGGTGGCTTCTACCTGATGGCCGAGCCCGGCAGCGAAGACGCCGATGCGGCCACGTCCGAAGGCATCTTCGTTCGTCATGCCGAGAAGCTGGACTGGCCGGTCGGCAGCAAGGTGCGCGTGCGCGCCACGGTGGCCGAACTCGGCGCCGCGCCGGATTCGCAAACGGCGCTGATCGAAGTCAGCCAGCTGATCCGCTGCGAAGACAAGCCGCTGGCCGTCGCCCCACGCGCGGTCACCGCCGCCGGCAACGCACCGACCGACTGGGAGCGCTACGAGGGCGAACACATCGCCATCGCCGGACCGGTGTCGCTGGTCGGCAATGACGACCTGTTGCGCCACGGTGCATTGACGGTTTCGTTCGATGGCCGCGATTACGCACCGACCGAACGCCACATTCCGGGACAGGAAGCACGCGCCCTGGCTGACGCCAATGCCGCCACCCGCCTGATCCTCGACGATGCCCGCCTCGACGAATTCCCGAAGAAGCTCTGGCACCTGCCGGCACCGCTGACGCCGGAGACGCCGTATCGCGTCGATTCCCAGGTCGGCGGCATCGACGGCGTGCTCGAGCAGCGCGACGGCGAATACCGCGTGCAACTGGTCGCGCCGATCGGTTCGGTCGTGCAGGCGCCGCGCCCGACCCAGGCGCCGGCGGTCGACGGCGATCTGCGCGTGGCCAGTTTCAACGTGCTGAACTTCTTCAACGGCGACGGTGCGGGCGGCGGCTTTCCGACCGAGCGCGGCGCCCAGAACGCCGACGCGTTCAAGCGCCAGGGCGCCAAGATCGTGGCCGCGCTCGATGCGCTTGATGCCGACATCGTCGCCCTGATGGAAATCGAGAACGACGGCTACGCTGAAACCTCGGCCGTGGCCGAGTTGGTGCGACAGTTGAACAAGGCCCGCGGCAAGGAGCGTGGCGACTACGCCTTCGTGCAGCCGGCGGCCGAACGCATCGGCGAGGACCTGATCGCGGTCGCGCTGATCTATCGCAAGAGCCGTGTGCAGACGCAGGGAGAAGCGGTGTTCACGGCCGAAGGCCCGTTTGCGAAGTGGTCACGGCCGCCGCTGGCCCAGCGCTTCGTGGCCGGCGACTTCGACTTCGTCGTCGTCGCCAACCACTTCAAGTCCAAGGGTTGCCAGGACGCCGAAGGTCCGGACCAGGATCAGGAAGACGGCCAGGGTTGCTACAACGCCAAGCGCGTCGAATCGGCGCGGGTGCTGGGCGACTGGCTGGCCACCGATCCGCTGAAGGTCGGGCACGATCGCGTGCTGCTGGTCGGTGATCTGAACGCCTACGGCAATGAAGATCCGGTCCGCCATCTGGTGAACCGCGGCTTCGTCGACGCCGTCGCCACGCACATGAGCGAGCCCGCCTACAGCTACGTGTTCCGCGGCAATTCCGGCCGACTCGATCACGCCCTGGTCAGCGCCTCGCTGGCCGCGCACGTCGGTGGCGCCGCCGAATGGCACATCAATGCCGACGAATCGCCGGGCTTCGAATACGACGAACCCGATTACGACCGGCGTGCGCTGAAGACGCGTTATCGCCCCGACGTCTATCGCAGTTCCGACCACGATCCGCTGCTGCTCGGCCTGCGCCTGCAGCCGCAGACGGTGGCGCCGACGCCGGCGAACTGATCGCGATGCCGCCCGCCGCCTTTCCGCAGGCTTCCGGTCCGCTGCAGCTGCAGGGTGGTGCCGGCGCGATCGAGGCGGTGGTCGAATGGCAGACGACGGCACCGAATCGCGATGTCGTCGGCATCGTCTGCCATCCGCATCCGCTGCATGGCGGCACGATGACGAACAAGGTCGTGACCAGTGCCGCGCAGGCGCTGCGCGACCTTGGCTGCGCGACTCTGCGCTTCAACTTCCGCGGCACCGGCCGCTCCGAAGGTGAACACGACGATGGCCGCGGCGAAGGTGACGATCTGGTCGCGATCTGCGACTGGGTGCGCGCGACACGACCGTCGGCGCGGCTCGTGCTCGCCGGTTTCTCTTTCGGGGCCTACGTCTCGATGATGCGCGCCGCGGACATCCGCCCGGATGTGCTGGTGTCGCTGGCCCCGTCGGTGGGGCGCCGCGATGTTGCCGGCTTCCGCGAACCGGCTTGCCCGTGGCTCATCCTCCAGCCCGATGCCGATGAAGTCGTCGATCCCGCCGAGGTCTACGCGTGGGTGGAACAACGCCGCCCGGCGCCGACGCTGCTGCGCTTCGATGGCGCCTCGCATTTCTTCCACGGCCGCCTGCTCGAATTGCGCGCGGCCATCGTCGATTTCGTCGGACCGCGCCTGCCGCCGCTGGCATGAATCCGAGTGCCGCCTACCAGCGCGAGATCGAACGCGGTCATCGTCAGGACGACGCCGCACAACGCGCGCTGCTGCCGGTGCTGGATCGCATCCACGCCCAACTCGTCGATCGCGCGGACGACGGTGCATTCACGCGTTTCCTGTCGCGATACCGGAAGGTGCCGCCGGTGCGTGGCCTGTACCTGCATGGCGGTGTTGGCCGCGGCAAGACCTTCCTGATCGATCTGCTGCACGACACCCTGCCGGGCGAGCGCAAGCTGCGCCTGCATTTCCACCGCTTCATGGGCCGCATCCACGAGGCCCTGCGTGAGGTCGCTGGCGAACAGGATCCGTTGAAACTGGTGGCGCAACGCTTCGCACGCGAGGCGCGGCTGTTCTGTCTCGACGAATGTTTCGTGCAGGACATCGGTGACGCCATGATCCTCGGCGAATTCCTGACGCATCTGTTCGAGGCCGGCGCCACGCTCGTCACCACCTCGAACCTGCCGCCGCAGCGGCTCTACGAACACGGTCTGCAGCGCGCACGTTTCCTGCCCGCGATCGCCCTGATCGAACGCCATTGCGAGGTCATCGAACTGGCCAGCGCGATGGACTATCGCCTGCGCGCGTTGACCCAGGCCGGTGTATACCTGAGTGCGAACGATGCCGCTGCGGAATCCCGACTGGCGCGCATGTTCGACGACCTCGCGCCCGGCGAATTGCGGTCGGACAGCGTGCTGCGCGTGCACGATCGCGACATTCCGCTGCGCCGCCTCGCTGACGATCAGGTCTGGTTCGATTTCGCGGCCTTGTGCGAAGGCCCGCGCGCGGTCGCCGACTACATCGAGATCGCGCGCAGTTTCCAGACCGTGTTCGTCTCCGCGGTGCCGCAGTTCGACACCTCGCAGCGACGCGAGGATGCGGCCAAACGGTTCATCCACCTGGTCGACGAGTTCTACGATCGCAACGTCAACCTCGTGCTCAGTGCCGAGGCCGAACCGTTGGCGCTGTATCGCGGCGAGCGCCATCGCCACGAGTTCGAACGCACGGTGTCGCGCCTGATCGAGATGCAGAGCCGCGAATACCTCGCCCGCGAGCACAAGCCATGACCCGCGTGCGACTGCCGACGACGGTCTGGGCGCTCGGCATCGTGTCGTTGCTGACCGATGTCTCGTCGGAACTGGTGCATGCGCTGCTGCCGCTGCTGCTGGCCGGCCCGCTCGGTGCGAGCATGCTGATGATCGGCCTGATCGAAGGCGCCGCCGAAGCGACGGCATCGATCGTGAAACTGTTCTCGGGCGCGTTGAGCGATCGCATCGGTCGACGCAAGCCGCTGGTGGTCGCCGGCTATGGCCTGTCGGCCTTGACCAAACTCGTGTTCCCGCTCGTGCACAGCGCCGGCTTCATCCTCGGTGCGCGCCTCGTCGACCGATTGGGCAAGGGCATCCGCGGCGCACCGCGCGATGCCCTGATCGCCGATGTCACGCCGCCGGAACAGCGCGGTGCCGCGTATGGCTTGCGCCAGTCGCTTGATACGGTCGGCGCGGTGATCGGTCCGCTCGGTGCGATGGGACTGATGTGGTGGCTGCTGGATGCGCGTGCGGCGCTGTGGTTCGCGGCGATCCCGGGCCTGCTCGCGGTGCTGGTGCTGCTCGTCTACGTGCGCGAACCCGAACAGCACGCTGCCGAGAAGAAAGTGGCCCTCAGCCTGCGTGACTGGCGCGCGCTTGACGCGGCGGTCTGGCGCGTCGTCGGACTCGCCTTCCTGATGAATCTGGCGCGTTTCGGCGAAGGCTTTCTCGTCATCCGCATGCGTGATGCCGGCTTCGGCGAAGGCTTCGCGCCACTGGCGCTGGTGCTGATGAGCCTTGCGTTCACCTTGACTGCCTATCCGGTCGGCTGGTGGGCGGACCGGGTGTCGCGGCGTGCATTGCTGTTGGCCGGCGTGCTGCTGCTGGTCGTGGCCGATCTCGTTTTCGCCCTCGTGCCCGGTCGTACCGGTGCCGTCGTCGGCGTGCTGCTCTGGGGCGTGCATCTCGGTTTCACCCAGGGCCTGCTGTCGGCGATGTTGTCGGACGCCGCACCGAAGGCCCTGCGCGGCAGTGCCTTCGGCGTCTTCCATCTGCTCAGCGGTATCGCGTTGCTCGTCGCCAGTCTGGCCGCGGGTGCGCTGTGGCAGTGGCAGGGCGCGACGACGATGTTCCTGGCTGCTGCTGCGGTCGCCACCCTTGCGGCCGCCGCGGTTCGACTCGCGCCGGGGCGAGTCGGCTAGGATCGGTCTGCCGGACGAAGCGCCGGCGGGCTTAAATTGTTACACTACGCAAACGCCCCGCTGGGCGTTTTCTTGGTTCATCGCACATCCCCGGGGAAAGCGGCCTTGATCTTGAGGAAGAAATAGGCGGTGTCTCGGAAGCCGTAGGCCATGCGCTTGATGACCTTGATGCGGTTGTTGATGCCTTCGAGCAAGCTGGTGTGCATAGGGAAAATCGCGCTTGCGAGGATGCCGCGGAGGTATGGACGGATATTTCGTGCGAAGCGCTGCAGTGGCTGGAGCCCGCTGTCTCGGGCGTGTCGCTGCCATGCGCGCCATCGCCTCCAACCTTCTCGGACAGACGGCGCGTACCAAATTCCCTTGAGTGCATCTTTCAAGACATACACCGTGGCCAGCGGTTGGTTGGCGGCGAGCAGTTCTTCCAGTGCGACGGCCTGTCCTTCTTTGAGGTGATCGCGGTTGCGTAGCAATAGCCAGCGAGCACCCTTGACCACGGCACGTGCGGGCTTGTCCTGGCGCAGCGTGTTGGCCTGATCGACGCGCACACGATCCACGACGTCGCGGCCAAAGCGCGCGATGACATGGAATAGGTCGTAGACGACCTCCGCATTGGGGCAGTTCGCCTTGACTTCCAGGTCGAACGCCGAGTTCATGTCCATGGCAACGGCTTCGATCTGTTCGCACTGTGCGCCAAGCAGCTTGAAGAACGGCCGCAAGGTCTCGCGGCTACGGCCATAGCCCACCCACAGCACCCGTTTACGCTCGGCGTCGATCACGACAGTGGCGTAGCGGTGCCCCTTGTGTAGCGCGAACTCGTCCATCGCCAAGCGTCGCACCGGGCCAGCATCGAATGCGCCGACCTCGGCCTCCAGGCGACGGTGATCGATCTCCTTCACCGAGTGCCAGTGCAGGCCGGTCAGCGTCGCCACCTGCGATATCGGAAGAACTCGCGTCAGGACTTCAACCCACAGCCGCATGCGATCAGTGATCCGAGCGAATGGCGATAGCCACGACAGATGCTCCGTGACTCTGCCGCACTGCAGGCAATCCACGCGCCGTGTGCGGACGTGCAGCGTCACACGCAGATCCAGAATGTCGCGCTCCCGAATGCGACGATCACGGTGATCGTGAATCAGTGGACTCGGCGAGAGGCAACGAGCGCACAACGGCATCGAGTCCGGCGACGGCTCCAATCGAATCGTGAGCCAGCCTTCGGTCGCGTCGTCGACGGCGACCACCTCAAAACCTGGCCAGACGCCTGGCAGCGCAATAGCATCGCTCATGACAGCAGGGGGCGGATGTTGGTGAGTTTGGCGACTGCCAATCTACCCAAACCCTGTCTGTCTACCCCTGCTTACCCGCAAATCCGCGAAGAACC
>JAKJFE010000064.1 GCA_022705045.1 Pseudomonadota bacterium
CCGGTCGCGGCCGGCTGGTCTTGCGTGCATCCGGGACCGAGCCCCTGATCCGGGTGACGGTCGAGGCGGACGATGCGGCGCTGGTGCAGCGCGTCGCACAAGCGGTCGCCGCCGCCGTATCATCCGCGGTCTGAACCCGCGTCCAACCTTCGATGCAGCCGGGCTGCGTCCAACACGGAAATCCGCCATGACCAAGAAGCATGTCCCGACCCTCGACATCCGCCGTTACGACAACGACCGTGACGCCTTCGTGCGCGACATCGGCACGGCGTATCGCGAATACGGCTTCTGCGGCATCAGCGGACACGGCATCTCGCCGCAACTGGTGGATCGCGCCTATGCGGCATTCAAGGCGTTCTTCGCCTTGCCCGAAGACGTCAAGAAGCGCTACCACGTGCCGGGTTCCGGCGGTGCACGCGGATACACCGGTTTCATGGTCGAGACCGCGAAGGACTCGAAGTACCCGGACCTCAAGGAGTTCTGGCACATCGGTCGCGAGATTCCGCGCGATTCGAAGTACGCCGACGTGATGCCGGCGAACCTGTGGCCGGCCGAAGTCGCCGATTTCCACGAGGCCGGCTACGCGCTGTACACCGCGCTCGACCAGCTCGGCGTGCGCGTGCTGCGTGCACTGGCCCTGCATATCGACCTGCCCGAGAAGTTCTTCGACGACAAGATCGATTTCGGCAACAGCATCCTGCGCCCGATCCACTATCCGCCGATCACCGCGCCGGACGTGCCGAATGTGCGCGCCGGTGCCCACGAGGACATCAACTTCATCACGCTGCTGGTCGGTGCGAGCGCCGCTGGCCTCGAGGTGCTCACGCGTGAAGGCGAGTGGCTGCCGATCACGACCGAAGGCGACACCATCGTCGTCAACATCGGCGACATGCTGCAGCGCCTGACCAACCACGTCTATCCGTCAACCACGCATCGCGTCGTCAACCCGCCCGGCGACGCCGCACGCAAGCCGCGCTTCTCGGTCCCGTTTTTCCTGCACCCGAATCCGGACTTCCTGATCGACGTGCTGCCGAACTGCGTCAGCGCCGACAATCCGAACCGTTACCCGACGCCGATCACCTCGCACGACTACCTGATGGAACGCCTGCGCGAGATCAAGCTGGTCTGAGGCACAGCCTCAATCGAAGCGGCGGAACTGCTTCGATCGGCGCCCGACCATGCGCAGCGCGGCCTGGTCGGGCAGATGTTTGGCGATGAATTTCATCAGGCGGTTGACGCGGCCGGGCACGCAGATGACGCGGTCGCGGTCGAGTGCGTCGAAGGAGGCCTGCACCACGCTTGCGGCATCCATCCAGAGATACTTTGGCATCTGGCTGACCAGACTGCGGGCGCCGGTCACATCATGGAATTCGGAATAGGTGAAGCCGGGGCAGAGCGCCTGCACGCGAATGCCGCGCCCCGAGGTTTCCAGTGACAGTGACTGCGAGAACTTGATCAGCATCGATTTCGCGCCGCCGTACAAGGTGCTGCCGGCCGACCCCGGCACCAGCCCGGCCATCGAGGCGACATTGATGATCGCGCCGCGGCGCCGCTCGCGCATGCCGGGCAGCAGACGATGCACGAGTTCCGCCGGTGCGTTGATCATGACCTGAAGGAAGCGAGCCTGCGTCGCCCAGTCGCTCTGGTGATACGCGCCGGGTACGCCGAAGCCGGCGTTGTTGACGAGCACATCGATGGCGAGGCCGCGTTCGGCCAGGGTGGCACACAGTGTTTCGACGGCGGCCGGGTCGGCCAGGTCGGCCGCGATGCAGTCGACGTCGATGCCGTGCTTGGAACGCAGGCTTGCGGCGAGTGTCTCCAGTCGGTCGATGCGACGCGCCGTCAGGACCAGATGGCAGCCACGCGCGGCGGCCATCTCCGCATAAGTATGGCCGATGCCGGCCGAGGCGCCGGTGATCAGGGCGCGTTGTCCGCGCCAGTCGAAGTTCGCGCTCATGAGCTGGATCAATTGCCGCAGGGGAGGGCGGAGACTATCCTGCGCGCCCTTTCGAATGGAAACCGGACATGCGCCGACCGCTGATCGCTGGCAACTGGAAGATGCATGGCAGTAACGCGATGACGCGCGAACTGGTCGCAGCGATCGAAGCGGCCGGGCCGTTTCCGCAGGTCGATGTCGCGGTGATGCCGCCGTTTCCCTATCTGCCGACGGCATTGGCCGTGGCCAAGACCGTGGCCGTGGGCGCCCAGGATGCGAGCGCGCAGGCCGCCGGCGCCTACACCAGCGAAGTCGCGGCCGGAATGTTGCGCGAGGTCGGTTGTCGCTACGTGATCCTTGGTCATTCTGAACGACGTCAGTACCACGCCGAGTCGGACGAGTTGGTTGCGGCCAAGTTCAAGGCGGCGCAAGCCGCCGGTCTGACGCCGATTCTGTGCGTCGGCGAAACGCTGGCGCAGCGCGATGCCGGTGATACCGATGCGCTCGTATCCGCGCAGTTGGGTGCGGTGATCGACGCCGCGGGTGTCGATGCGTTCGCGCATGCCGTCGTCGCCTACGAACCGGTCTGGGCCATCGGCACCGGCCGCACTGCGACGCCTGAACAGGCCCAAGCCGTGCATGCCCTGCTGCGTGGCGTCGTGGCCGCGAAGTCTGCTACGATTGCTGGCTCGCTGCGGATTCTCTACGGCGGCAGCGTCAAGCCCAACAACGCGGCGACGCTGTTCGCACAGACGGATATCGATGGCGGATTGATCGGCGGTGCCTCGCTGGTCGCCGACGATTTTGTCGCGATCATCCGTGCCGCCGCCCACTGAAACGCATTCTGGATAGTGAAATGAGCTTCGAACTCGGTCTCAAGATCATGCTGGCGCTCTACGTGATCGTCGCGTTGGCGATGATCGGCCTGATTCTCCTGCAGCGCGGTTCCGGTGCGCAGGCTGGATCGGGTTTCGGCGGCGGTGCATCGGCCACGGTCTTCGGTTCGCGCGGTTCCGCGAACTTCCTCAGCAGCTCGACCAAATGGCTGGCGATTCTGTTCTTCGCGCTCAGCATCGGCATGGGTGTCTACATCAGCCACAACGCGAAGAAGACTGGCAGTGCGACCGATCTCGGCGTGATGGCCGGTGCGGAAACGGCCGCGGCGCCGGCTGCACCCGCTGCGGGTGACGTGCCGGTGGCGTCTGCGCCGACCAGCGATGTGCCGGTCGCGACCGATGCGAACGTGGCACCTGCCGCGACGCCGGAAGTCGAAGCGCCGTCGGATCCGAAAACCGGCGAATCGACAACAAACGAATCGACGGGTCCGGAGTCTTCAAACTGAGGCATCGCTCCGGCTAGAATAAGCAACTTGCCCAGATGGCGGAATTGGTAGACGCACTACCTTGAGGTGGTAGCGCCGACAGGCGTGGGGGTTCGAGTCCCCCTTTGGGCACCAAACACCGAAAAGAAGCCGCATCGCGGCTTTCTTTTTTGCAGCACCACGTACGAAAAGCGGGACATCGCATGGAACTGTCCGAATACCTGCCGGTACTGTTGTTTCTCGGCCTGGCGACGATCATCGCGATCGCACTGCTGGTCATCGGCACCGTGATCGGACCGAGCAAACCCAGCGACACCAAACTCGCACCGTACGAGTGCGGCTTTCTCGCCTTCGAAGACGCACGCATGAAGTTCGACGTGCGCTACTACCTGATGGCGATCCTGTTCATCGTCTTCGACCTCGAAATCGCGTTCATCTTCCCGTGGGCCGTCGTCTTCCGCGACATCGGTCTCGTCGGGCTCATCGAGATGGGCATGTTCTTGCTGCTTCTGGTGCTGGGCTTCGCCTACGTCTGGAAGAAAGGAGCCCTCGAATGGGAGTGAAAACCTCGTTCTTCCACAATCCCGAACCGATCGGGGACGTGGACGACATCCTCCGCCCTGATGCCTCGAATCCGCTGATCGAACGCGGCTTCGCCATCGCCTCGATGGACGCGTTGGTGAACTGGGCGCGCACCGGTTCGATGTGGCCGATGACCTTCGGTCTGGCCTGCTGCGCCGTCGAGATGATGCAGGCGGGCGCCTCGCGCCTCGATACCGATCGTTATGGCGTCGTTTTCCGTCCGTCCCCGCGCCAGTCCGATGTGATGATCGTGGCCGGCACCCTGGTCAACAAGATGGCGCCAGCGTTGCGTCGCGTCTACGACCAGATGCCCGAGCCGAAGTGGGTGATCTCGATGGGGTCCTGCGCCAACGGCGGCGGCTACTACCACTATTCGTATTCGGTGGTGCGTGGCTGCGACCGTGTGGTTCCGGTCGATGTCTACGTGCCCGGCTGCCCGCCGACGGCCGAAGCGCTGATCTGGGGCATTCTGCAGTTGCAGAAGAAGATCCGCAAAACGAATACCGTCGGTCGAAACTCGATCATCGCGCGCTGAGGTGGAGTCATGAGCGAAGGCGAGATCCGATTTTCCGACCGGTTGCGCGAGCGCTTCGCCGACCAGATCCTGCGCGTGATCGACTCGGTCGACGTGCCGACGATCGAAGTGAAGACCGAATGCTGGCTCGATGTGGCGCGCGCACTGCGCGATGACGCCGAATTCCGCTTCGAGCAGGCCGTGGACCTGTGCGGCGTCGACTATCTTGGGTTCGGCGATGCCGAATGGGATACGACGGACGTCAGCGGCGAGGGTTTCTCGCGTGGCGTCGAAGGTTTCGGTCCGGGCCGCTTCACCTGGTCCGAACGACCGGAAGCGGCCCACAAGCAGAATCGTTACGCCGTCGTCGTGAACCTGCTGTCGCTGGCGCACAATCGTCGCGTCCGCATCCGCTGTTTCGCGCCGGATGAAGGTTTGCCGGTGGTGGCGTCGCTGATCGGTGTCTGGCGCGGCCTGAACTGGTTCGAGCGCGAAGCCTTCGACCTGTTCGGCATTCTGTTCGAAGGTCATCCGGATCTTCGCCGCATCCTCACCGACTACGGCTTCGTCGGACATCCGTTCCGCAAGGACTTCCCGCTGATCGGCAATGTCGAAGTGCGCTACGACGCCGAGAAGCAGCGCGTGGTGTACGAGCCGGTGTCGATCGAACCGCGCGTCGGTGTGCCGCGTGTGGTGCGCGACGACGCCCGCTATGACCAGGCGCGCAGCGAATCCGCGGCGCGCACGGCAGGGAAGTGACCATGCAAGAAATCCGCAACTACACGATCAACTTTGGACCGCAGCATCCGGCCGCGCACGGCGTGTTGCGCCTGGTGCTGGAACTCGACGGCGAAACCGTCATGCGCGCCGACCCGCACGTCGGCCTGCTGCATCGTGGCACCGAGAAGCTGGCCGAATCGAAGCCGTACAACCAGTCGATCGGCTACATGGACCGTCTCGACTACGTGTCGATGATGTGCAACGAACACGCCTATGTGCGTGCGATCGAGCAACTGCTCGGCATCGCCGCACCGGCGCGTGCGCAGGTCATCCGCACGATGTTCGACGAGATTACGCGCATCCTGAACCACCTGATGTGGCTCGGTTCGAACGCGCTCGACCTCGGTGCGATGACGCTGTTCCTGTACGCGTTCCGCGAACGCGAGGAACTGATGGACTGCTACGAGGCGGTCTCGGGCGCACGCATGCATGCGGCCTACTACCGTCCGGGCGGCGTCTACCGCGATCTGCCGGACCAGATGCCGAAGTATCGCGAGTCGCCTTGGAACAAGGGCAACGACCTCAAGCGCGTGAATGCCTGGCGCGAAGGCTCGATGCTCGACTTCCTCGACGCCTTCACCGACGATTTCCCGAAGCGCGTCGACGAATACGAAACCCTGCTTACCGACAACCGCATCTGGAAGCAGCGCACCGTCGGCATCGGCGTGGTGTCGCCGGAACAGGCCTTGGCCTGGGGCATGAGCGGCCCGATGCTGCGTGGTTCCGGCATCGAGTGGGACCTGCGTCGCAAGCAGCCCTATGCCGCGTATGACCAGTTCCAGTTCCAGATTCCGGTCGGCAAGAACGGCGACTGCTACGACCGCTACCTCGTCCGCGTGGAAGAGATGCGCCAGTCGAACCGCATCATCAAGCAGTGTGTCGCCTGGCTGCGTGCGAATCCGGGTCCGGTGATGGTGCAGAACTACAAGGTTGCACCGCCCAAGCGCGAAGAGATGAAGGACGACATGGAAGCCCTCATCCATCACTTCAAGCTGTTCACCGAAGGCTATTCGGTGCCGACCGGCGAAGTGTATGCGGCGGTGGAAGCGCCCAAGGGCGAGTTCGGTGCCTACATCATCGCCGACGGCGCCAACAAGCCGTTCCGCCTGAAGTTGCGTGCGCCGGGTTTCGCGCACCTCTCCGCGATGGACGAGATCGCGACCGGACACATGCTGCCGGACGTGGTTGCACTGATCGGCACCTTCGACGTGGTGTTCGGCGAAATCGATCGCTGAGCACGCAGGACAGACCATGAAAGCCACCGGACATTACGAACAGGTCAAGGACATCGATCCGAAGGCCGTGCTGAGCGCACACACGATCGAGCACATCGATCATTGGGTCGCGAAGTTCCCGGCCGAGCGTAAACGCTCGGCCTTGCTGCAGTCGCTGTGGGCGGCGCAGGAGCAGAATCACGGTCATCTGACCGACGCGCTGATCACTGCGGTTGCGAAGTACCTCGATCTGCCGCCGATCTGGGCCTACGAAGTCGCGAACTTCTATTCGATGTACGAGACCAAGCCGGTCGGTCGCAACAATGTCGCGATCTGTACCAACATCTCGTGCTGGCTGAATGGCGCCGAAGACATCGTCGCGCACTGCGAGAAGAAGTTCGGCATCAAGCTCGGTGAGTCGACGCCGGACGGTCGCCTGTACCTGAAGCGCGAAGAGGAATGCCTCGCGGCCTGCGCCTGCGCGCCGATGATGGTCGTCAACGGCCACTACCACGAGAAGCTCACCACCGCGAAGGTGGACGAGATTCTCGACGGACTGAAGTGAATCCCATGGCACACGGACACTCCTCCTACCTGGACAAGCACGGCGCCGTCGGTGCCGCGCCGCAGGATCACAACGTGGTGTTCACGACGCTGCATTTCGACCAGCCGTGGACGTACGAGAACTATCTGAAGGCCGGCGGTTATCAGGCGCTGCGCAAGATCCTGACCGAGAAGATGGATCAGGGCGCGCTGATCGAGATGGTGAAGCAGTCCGGTCTGCGCGGTCGTGGCGGTGCGGGCTTCCCGACCGGCCTGAAGTGGAGCTTCATGCCGCGCAATGCGCCGGGCCAGAAGTACATCCTCTGCAATTCCGATGAATCGGAACCCGGTACCTGCAAGGACCGTGACATCCTGCGTTACAACCCGCATGCGGTGATCGAAGGCTTGGCCATCGCCTGCTACGCGACCGGTTCGACGGTCGCATACAACTACATGCGTGGCGAGTTCCATCACGAGCCGTTCGAACGTATCGAACAAGCCCTCAAAGATGCGTACAAGCACGGCTGGCTCGGCAAGAACATTCTCGGCAGCGGCGTCGACATCGACATCCACAACGCGCTGGGCGCCGGCGCCTACATCTGCGGCGAAGAAACCGCGCTGATGGAATCGCTGGAAGGCAAGAAGGGCCAGCCACGCTTCAAGCCGCCGTTTCCGGCCAACTTCGGCCTGTTCGGCAAACCGACCACGATCAACAACACCGAGACCTATGCTTCGGTGCCGGCCATCATCCGCAATGGCGCCGAGTGGTTCTTGAACCTCGGCAAGCCGAACAATGGCGGACCGAAGGTGTTCTCGGTCTCCGGCCATGTCGCCAAGCCCGGCAATTTCGAAATCCGCCTCGGCACGCCGTTCAAGGATCTGCTGGAAATGGCCGGCGGCGTTCGCGGTGGCCGCAAGCTCAAGGCCGTGATTCCGGGCGGTTCATCGATGCCGGTGTTGCCGGCCGAAACGATGCTTGGCCTAACCATGGACTACGACAGCATCCAGAAGGCCGGTTCCGGCCTCGGCTCGGGTGCGGTCATCGTCATGGACGAGACCACTTGCATGGTCCGTGCCTGCCAGCGCATCGCGCGTTTCTACTACGCCGAGTCCTGCGGCCAGTGCACGCCCTGTCGCGAAGGCACGGGCTGGATGTATCGCATGCTGACGCGCATCGTCGACGGCAAAGCCACGCTGGATGACCTGCAGATGTTGAAGCAGGCCGCCGGCCAGATCGAAGGCCACACCATCTGTGCCTTCGGCGAAGCCGCGGCCTGGCCGGTGCAAGGCTTCCTGCGCCATTTCTGGCACGAATTCGAGTACTTCATCACGCACGGGCGTTCGATCGTCGATGTTCAGCAAGGAGCGGCCGCATGAGCGCGCAGCCGAGTAATACCTCCGCACCCGACATGGTCAATGTCGAGGTCGACGGCGTCGCGATGCAGGTGCCGAAGGGCGCGATGATCATCCACGCGACCGACAAGGCGCGCATCTCGGTGCCGCGCTTCTGCTACCACGAGAAGCTGCCGATCGCCGCGAACTGCCGCATGTGCCTGGTCGACGTCGAGAAGGCGCCGAAGCCGGTGCCGGCCTGCGCCACGCCGGTCATGGAAGGCATGAAGATCCGTACCCGTTCCGAGCGTGCGCTGAATTCGCAGCGTAACGTCATGGAATTCCTGCTGATCAACCATCCGCTCGACTGCCCAGTCTGCGACCAGGGCGGCGAATGCGAACTGCAGGACGTGGCCATGGGCTACGGCCGCTCGGTGTCGCGTTTCGTCGAGCGCAAGCGCGTCGTCGCCGACGAGGACATAGGGCCGCTGATCGCGACCGACATGACCCGCTGCATCCATTGCACGCGCTGCGTCCGCTTCATGAGCGAGATCGCCGGCACCTCGGAGCTCGGCGGCATCGGTCGCGGCGAAAATACCGAGATCGGCACCTACATCGGCAAGTCGATCGAGTCGGAACTCGGCGGCAACATCATCGATGTCTGCCCGGTCGGTGCACTCACCAACAAGCCGTTCCGCTTCAAGGCGCGCGCCTGGGAACTGATCGCGCGCGAATCGATCGGTTACCACGACGCGCTCGGTTCGAACCTGTTCCTGCACACGCGTCGCGGCGAAGTGTTGCGCACCGTGCCGAAGGACAACGAGGCGATCAACGAGAACTGGTTGTCGGACCGCGACCGTTACAGTCATCAAGGCTTGGCCGCATCGGATCGCGCGACGCAACCGATGATCCGTGGCGCCGATGGTGAACTGAAGGCCGCGTCGTGGGAGGAAGCGATCCGCTTCGTCGCCGATGGCCTCAAGCGCGTCGAGCAAACGCATGGCGGCGATCAGATTGCCGCGCTGGTGGCGCCGATGACGTCGAGCGAGGAGGGCTTCCTGCTCGCGGAACTGCTGCGCGGTCTCGGCAGTCGCAACATCGACCATCGCCTGCGCGTCGTTGACGCGACCGATCGCAACGGCGGTGCGACCTTTGAATTGCCGTTGGCCGAGATCGAGAAAGCCGCTGCGGTCCTGATCGTCGGTTCGAATCCGCGTCTCGACCAGCCGCTGCTTGGCCATCGCATCCGCAAGGCGTGGAAGCGCGGCGCCAGCATCGATGCGTTGAATCCGCTGGACTTCGATTTCCACTTCCAGTTGAAGTCGGCACGCATCGTCGAACCGTGGCGGATGATCGACGAACTCGCCGCGATCGCGAAGGCGGCGGGCGAAGCGGCCGGCATCAAGGCCGACGCTGCCGTGCTGGATTGGGTCGCGAACGCCAAGGTCGAGGACATGCATCGCGCGATCGCCAAGCGACTCTCCGATGCATCGAGTTCGGTGCTCGTGTTCGGTGACTATGCGGTCCAGCATCCGGCGGCGTCGCTACTGCGTGCGTTGGCGCGTTTCATCGCCAAGGCTACGAACACCGCGTTCAACGAAGTCGCATCGGGTGCCAACGGCGTCGGTTTGACCCGCGTGGGCGTGGTGCCGGGCGAGGGTGGGGCGAGTGCAGCGCAGCTGCTTGCGCAGCCGCGCAAGGCGCTGATCACCTGGCATGCCGGTTCGCAGGACACGCTTCGCTCGAAGTCCTATGACGACGCACGGACCTCGGCCGAATTCCATGTCTACATCGGCGCCTACGCCTGCAACGGCGTCAAGCGCACCGCGCACGCCGTGTTGCCGATCGGCCTGGCGCCGGAAATAGACGGCACCTACGTCAACGTCGATGGCACCGTTCAGACCGTGTCTGCGGGCGCCAAGCTGCCGGGCGAGGCGCGCTCGGGTTGGCGCGTATTGCGTGCGCTCGGTGCGGCGCTCGGCTACTCCAACTTCGACTTCACCGAGATCGGCGACGTGCGTGCGCGCATCGGCGACCGGATCTCGTCGCCGGTTGCAGCTGTCGAAGGCGTGTCGTCGCCGAAGATGCCGACTGGACTGGTTCGCATCGCGACGGTGCCCATCTACAAGGCGGATGCCGTGCTGCGTCGTTCGCCGGCGCTGCAATCGACACCGCTAGCGAGCAAGCCGCAGGTCACGTTGAATCCGGCCGATGTCCTTGCCGCAGGCTTGGGTGCCGGTGGCCAGGCGAAGGTGTCGGATGGCGCGAATATGGTCGAGCTGCCTGTCGTCGCCGATGCCGGCGTGCCCGCGGGTGCGGCCTGGATCGAACTCGGCCATGCCGAGACCGCTGCGCTGGCGCCGAACGGTGCCGGCCTGACCGTGACGAGGGCCTGACATGGACCAGTTGCTGTCGTTGTTCAACCAGGTCACGACCGAATTCCCGACACTGTGGATGATGGTCAAGATCCTGCTGCTGCCGATCGTGCCGCTGATCCTCGCAGTCGCGTTCTACACCGTCACCGAACGCTGGGTGATCGGCTGGATGCAGGTGCGTCGTGGTCCCGTCTATATCGGCAAGGGTTTCCTGCAGCCGTTCGCGGACGTGTTCAAGCTGCTGTTCAAGGAAATCATCATCCCGTCGAAGTCGAACCTGTTCCTGTTCCGCCTGGCGCCGATGCTGGCGCTGATTCCGGCCTTCGCGGCCTGGTCGGTGGTGCCGGCGGGCGAGGGCATCGTGCACGCGAATGTGAACGCGGGACTGATGTACCTGCTCGCGATGACCTCGATGGGCGTGTACGGCATCATCCTTGCGGGCTGGGCGTCGAACTCGAAATACGCCTTTTTGGGTGCGATGCGCGCAGCGGCGCAAGTTGTGTCCTACGAGATCGCGATGGGCTTCGCACTCGTCGGCGTGCTGATCGCCTCGGGCAGCCTGAATCTCACCGAGATCGTGCACGCGCAAGGCGGCAATGGCGGCATCTTCGAGTGGTTCATGTGGCCGCTGTTCCCGCTGTTCATCATCTACTTCATCTCCGGCGTGGCCGAAACCAATCGTGCACCGTTCGACGTCGCGGAAGGCGAATCGGAAATCGTCGCCGGTTTCCATGTCGAATACGCGGGCTCGGCCTTCGCACTGTTCTTCCTCGCCGAATACGCCAACATGATCCTGGTGGCCTTTCTGGTGCCGCTGTTCTTCTGCGGCGGCTGGCTGTCGCCGTTCCCGGAATCCTGGGGGCTGATCGGCAAGGGCGGGCCGCACTGGCTGGCCATCAAGGTCGCGTTCTTCGCCTTCATGTTCCTGTGGTTCCGCGCCACCTTCCCGCGTTACCGCTATGACCAGATCATGCGGCTCGGCTGGAAGGTCTTCATTCCGATCACGATCGCCTGGGTCATGGTCACCGGTGTGCTTGTCTACACCGGCGTTCTGGTTCCGAATTCCTGAGGCGCCGCATGAACGCCGTCATCCGCTATTTCAAGAGTCTGCTGCTGATCGAATTGCTGAAAGGCATGGCGCTCACCGGCAAGTACCTCGTCGCCCCGAAGTACACGGTGCGTTATCCGGAAGAAGCCATTCCGAAGTCGAACCGGTTCCGCGGTCTGCACGCCCTGCGTCGTTACCCGAATGGCGAGGAACGCTGCATCGCCTGCAAGTTGTGCGAAGCGGTCTGCCCGGCGCTGGCCATCACCATCGATTCCGGACAGCGCGCGGACGGCTCACGCCGTACCACGCGTTACGACATCGACCTGTTCAAGTGCATCTTCTGCGGCTTCTGCGAGGAAAGCTGTCCGGTCGATTCGATCGTCGAGACGCACATCCACGAGTACCACTTCGAGCAACGCGGCGAGAACATCGTGACCAAGCAGAAGCTGCTGGCCATCGGTGACCGCTACGAAGCCGAGATCGCGGCGGCGCGTCATCAAGACGCGGCCTATCGCTGAGGAGCGCGCATGTCCTTCGAAGCCTTGCTGTTCTACTTCCTTGCGACCGTGATGGTCGCCGCCAGCATCGCGGTGGTGACGCTGCGCAATCCGGTGCAATGCGCGCTGTCCCTGGTGCTGACCTTCTTCACCTGCGCCTGCCTGTGGCTGCTGCTGCGTGCCGAGTTCCTGGCGATTGCGCTGGTGCTGGTCTATGTCGGTGCGGTCATGGTGCTGTTCCTGTTCGTCGTGATGATGCTCGACATCAAGACACTGCCCGGCCGTGAAGGATTCACTGCCTATCTGCCGGCCGGTCTGGTCGTCGCCGTCATCATGCTGGCCGAGCTGATCGGCCTGATGGGTGCGCGCAAGCTGATGCAGGGCGGGGGCGTTCGCGATGTGGCTTCGGAACAAGGTCTGTCCAACACCGAGTGGCTGGGGCGTACCCTGTTTTCGGACTACATCCTGCCTTTCGAAATCGCCGCCGTGATCCTGACCTTGGCGATCGTCGCTGCGGTGGCGCTGACCTTGCGCCGTCGCCCGAACGTACGCACGCAGGATCCGGCCAAGCAGGCCGCCGTGCGCAAGGACGACCGGCTTCGCCTCGTCGACCTGCCGACCGAACCCGGGAGCAAGCAGTCGTGATTACCCTCGGCCACTATCTCGTGCTCGGCGCCATCCTGTTCTGTGTCAGCGTCGCGGGCATCTTCATCAACCGCAAGAACGTCATCATCCTGTTGATGGCGATCGAACTGATGCTGCTTGCGGTCAACATGAACTTCGTCGCGTTCTCGAGCTTCCTCGGCGATGCCGCCGGGCAGATCTTCGTGTTCTTCATTCTCACCGTGGCGGCGGCGGAATCGGCGATCGGTCTAGCGATCCTCGTCTTGCTGTTCCGCAACCGCGCCACCATCAATGTCGAAGAACTCGACACGATGAAGGGTTGATCCGATGCAGGCCGATTCGCTCACTTCCATCCTGCTGACCATCGCGCTGGCACCGCTCGTCGGCGCGATCATCGCCGGATTCTTCCGCAACCAGATCGGTCGCCGCGGCGCGCACATCGTCACCATCGCCGGCGTCGCGATCTCGTGCGTGCTGTCGATGTACGTGTTCAAGCTGCTCGCGTTCGATGACTTCCCGACCTACAACCAGAACCTCTACACCTGGTTTGACGTCGGCGGATACAGCGCGCATGTCGGTTTCCTGATCGATCGCCTGACCGCGATGATGATGGTCGTGGTCACCTTCGTGTCGCTGATGGTGCACATCTACACCATCGGCTACATGCATGAAGACCCGGGCTACCAGCGCTTCTTCAGCTACATCGCGCTGTTCACCTTCTCGATGCTGATGCTGGTGATGAGCAACAACTTCCTGCAGCTGTTCTTCGGCTGGGAAGCGGTGGGCCTGGTGTCGTACCTGCTGATCGGTTTCTGGTTCAAGAAGCCGAGTGCGGTGTTCGCGAACATGAAGGCCTTCCTCGTGAATCGCGTCGGCGACTTCGGCTTTCTGCTCGGCATCGCCGGCGTGCTGATGTATTTCGGCACGCTCGACTATGCGACCGTGTTCGCGAACAAAATGGCGATCGAAGGCAAGACCATTGAGTTGGTGGCCGGTCATGCCTGGGCGGTACCGACGGTGATCTGCATCCTGCTGTTCATCGGCGCCATGGGCAAGTCGGCGCAGGTGCCGCTGCACGTGTGGCTGCCGGACTCGATGGAAGGCCCGACGCCGATTTCGGCGCTGATCCATGCCGCGACGATGGTGACGGCCGGCATCTTCATGGTGGCGCGCATGTCGCCGCTGTTCGAGATGTCCGACACCGCGCTCGCGACGATTGCGGTCATCGGTGCCACCACGGCCTTCTTCACCGGCCTGATCGGCCTGGTTCAGAACGACATCAAGCGCGTCGTGGCCTATTCGACGCTGTCCCAGCTCGGCTACATGACCGTGGCGCTCGGTGTTTCCGCGTATTCGGCGGCGGTGTTCCACCTGATGACGCATGCCTTCTTCAAGGCCTTGCTGTTCCTCGGCGCCGGCTCGGTCATCATCGCCATGCATCACGAGCAGGACATGCGCCACATGGGCGGCCTGCGCAAGTACATGCCGATCACCTGGATCACCGCCTGGATCGGTACGCTGGCGCTCGTTGGCACGCCGTTGTTCTCGGGGTTCTATTCGAAAGACGCCATCATCGTCGCAGCGCAGTCGGCCGCACACGAGGGCGGGGCGGCATTCGCCTATGCCTACTACGCCGTACTGTTCGGCGTGTTCGTGACTTCGCTGTATTCGTTCCGCCTGCTGTACCTGACGTTCCATGGCAAGGAACGCTTCGTGGTCGATGAACACCACGACGACGCGCATCATGACAATCATGGCGACGACCACGGTCATCATGAACCTGGCCATCTGGCGCATGCACCGCATGAGTCGCCGCTGGTGGTCACGCTGCCGCTGATTCTGCTGGCGATCCCGTCTGTGGTGATCGCATGGTTCTTCGTCAAGCCGATGCTGTTGGGCGGCTTCTTCGATGGCGCGATCTTCGTCGATCCGCGCCACGATCCGCTCGGCCATTTCGCGGAGGAATTCCACGGCGTCGTGTCGTTCGCGTTGCATGGCTTGCAGACAGCACCGTTCTGGTTCGCCTTCGCCGGCTTTGCGCTCGCGACCTATCTCTACCTGTTCAATCCGGCCTTGCCTGGGCGCATCTACAACGCTCTGCGGCCGCTGGCACGGATCCTCGAGAACAAGTACGGCTTCGACGATCTGTATCAGGCGGTGTTCGCGCGCGGCAGCGTCCTGCTCGGTCGTGGCCTGTGGAAGGGCGGCGACGTTGCCATCATCGACGGGGCGCTCGTGAACGGCTCGGCCGCGATCGTCGAGCGTGCGTCCAGCATCATGCGCTGGATGCAGTCGGGTTACCTGTACCACTACGCCTTCGCGATGATCCTCGGACTCATCGCGCTACTCGGCGCGTTCGTCTGGATCGGCTGAACGTGCCTTTGGGGATTCCTGGATGATGTCCGCTCATTTGCTCAGTTGGTTGATTGCGCTGCCCGTACTTGGCGGTGTCGCGACCCTCGTTTCCGGCGGCGCCAACGCCAATCGCGCGCGCTGGATCGCGCTCGCATTCGCGCTCGCGACCTTGGCCCTGTGCGTGCCGCTGCTGACCGGCTTCGACGCCGGATCGGCATCGATGCAGTTCGTCCAGAACCTGCCGTGGATCCAGGCGCTGAACGTGAACTATCACGTCGGCGTGGACGGCGTCGCGGTGGCGCTGATCGCGCTGACGGCGTTCACGACCGTGCTGGTCCTGATCGGCGCCTGGGAGGCTATCGACGAGAAGGTGCATCAGTACTATGCCGCCTTCCTCGTGCTCGAAGGGCTGATGATCGGCGTGTTCTGCGCACTCGATGCGCTGCTGTTCTACGTGTTCTTCGAAGCCATGCTGATCCCGATGTTCATCATCATCGGCATCTGGGGCGGTCCGCGCCGTGTCTACGCGACGATCAAGTTCTTCCTGTACACGTTCTTCGGTTCGATCTTCATGCTGATCGGCCTGATCTACCTGTATCTGAAGTCGGGCAGCTTCGATCTGGCGACGTTGGCGCAGTACCCGCTCAGTGCGACCGAACAGATGTGGCTGTTCTTCGCCTTCCTGCTGGCGTTCGCGGTCAAGGTGCCGATGTTCCCGGTGCACACCTGGTTGCCGGACGCGCACGTCGAGGCGCCGACCGGTGGCTCGGTGATCCTGGCGGCGATCATGCTGAAGATTGGCGGCTTCGGTTTCCTGCGCTTCAACCTGCCGATCACGCCGGATGCCTCGCATGAATTCGCGTGGCTGGTCATCGCGCTGTCGCTGATCGCAGTCGTCTACATCGGCTTCGTCGCGCTGGTGCAGCAGGACATGAAGAAGCTGATCGCTTATTCGTCGATCTCGCACATGGGTTTCGTCACGCTCGGTGCCTTCGTTCCGCTGATGCTGGCACGCGACGCCGGCAATCTCGCCGCGGCCAAACTGGCACTGCAGGGCGCGATGGTGCAGATGATTTCGCACGGCTTCATTTCGGCGGCGCTGTTCTCCTGCGTCGGCGTGCTTTACGACCGCGTGCACAGCCGCATGATCGGCGATTACGGCGGTGTCGCGAACACGATGCCCTGGTTCGCGTTCTTCATGGTGTTCTTCGCGATGGCGAACAGCGGCTTGCCGGGCACCTCCGGCTTTGTCGGCGAGTTCATGGTGATCCTCGCCAGCTTTCAGGCCAAGCCGTGGATTGCCGCGACCGCTGCGCTGACCCTGATCATCGGCGCCGCCTACACCTTGTGGATGGTCAAGCGCGTGATGTTCGGCGAGGCGAAGCACGCGCACGTCAAGTCGTTGTCCGACATCAATGGCCGCGAGGCACTGGTGCTCGGCGGTTTCGCGGCGGCGACGCTGTTGTTCGGTATCTGGCCGGCGCCGCTGACCGGCTTGATGGATGTCTCGATCGGCACCGTCGTCGATCAGTTGATGCGCGTGAAGGTCTGAGGAGTTCGCGACATGGTCAACAACGCAGTCGAAATCGCGATCTCGATGGCCGACGTCCGGGCGATGCTGCCCGAGATGTTCCTGCTCGGTGCCGTGTTCACCATCCTGATGGCGGACTTGTTCATCCCGCAGCAGCAACGCTCGGTGACGCATTGGCTCTCGATCGCGTCACTCGGCATCGCCGGCATCCTGGTATGGCGCTCGACCGGTGACGACAGTCTGGCGCGTACGGCGTTCAACGGCATGTACATCCGCGATGAAGTCGCTGCGGTCTGCAAGCTATTCATCCTAAGCAGCACGGCCTTGGCTTATGTGTATGCGCGACCGCACCTGAGGCCGCGTGGCCTGTTCCAGGGCGAGTACTACACCATGTCACTGTTCGCGGTGATCGGGATGCTGCTGCTGGTGTCGGCTGGCAACATGCTGAGCGTCTACCTCGGACTGGAGATGCTGGCCCTCAGTTCTTATGCGCTGGTCGCGTTGAATCGCGACAGCCCGTTGTCGTCTGAAGCGGCGATGAAGTATTTCGTGCTCGGTGCGCTGGCGTCGGGCCTGTTGCTGTACGGCATGAGCATGGTCTACGGCGCCACGGGCACGCTTGATCTCGGCAGCGTGCGCGCCATCGCGTCTAGCAACGTGCCGCGACCGGAGTTGCTGGTGTTCGGCGTCGTCTTCATCGTCATCGGCATCGCCTTCAAGTTCGGTGCCGCGCCGTTCCATGCCTGGGTGCCGGATGTCTATCAGGGTTCTCCGACGGGCGTGACGCTGTTCGTCGCGAGTGCGCCGAAAGTTGCCGCGTTCGGCATGGCCTATCGTCTGCTCGACAACGGATTCGGCACACCGGCGCTGTGGAGCCAGTGGTCGGCGATGCTGTCGGTTCTGGCAGTGTTGTCGCTGGTCATCGGCAATGTCATCGCGATCGCACAGACCAACCTGAAGCGCATGCTCGCGTACTCGACGATCTCGCATGTCGGTTTCCTGCTGCTCGGCATCATCGGCGGCGGTGCCGATGGTTTCGGTGCGGCGCTGTTCTATGCGACCACGTATTCGATCACGACCGTCGCGGCTTTCGGTTTGATCGTGCTGTTGTCGCGCTCCGGGTTCGAGGCCGAGGAGATCGAAGATTTCCGCGGACTGAACCAGCGCAATCCGTTCTACGCCTTCCTGATGCTGGTGGTGATGGCGTCGTTCGCCGGCGTGCCGTTGTTCGTCGGCTTCTTGGCGAAGCTGCAGGTGTTGAAGGCAGTCATTCGTGCCGACGCCTTGTGGCTCGCGATTGCCGGCGGCCTGTTCGCCGTGATCGGCGCCTTCTACTACCTGCGCATCATCAAGGTCATGTACTTCGACGAACCGGCCGCGCATGCACCGGTCATCACGCAGCCCGATACCGGCTTCCGTCTCGTGCTTTCCGCGAATGTGCTTGCGCTGATCGGCCTCGGCATTTTCGGTGGTCCGCTGATGACGTGGTGTCTGTCGGCCGTGGCCGCGAGCTGAATCCGCTGATTCTTTTTTGTTGCTTTGCAGAACGCGCATCACTATAGTGCGCGTCGCCTGATGCGGGGTGGAGCAGTCTGGCAGCTCGTCGGGCTCATAACCCGAAGGTCGTAGGTTCAAATCCTACCCCCGCTACCAACGATCTTTGGAAAGGGCCTCTTCGGAGGCCCTTTTCATTCGCACCGCATGCGCGACCCCCGGTCGCGGTGCGCGGCGCACGGACGCGAACCGTGCACGATGCGATGGGCCT
>JAKJFE010000208.1 GCA_022705045.1 Pseudomonadota bacterium
TCGCGATCGCCGCCACCGAGATGGCCGCCTTCCTCGGCAACGAGGCGCTGGAGAAAGGCGTCGACGCCTGCATCTCGTCCTGGCAACGCCCCGCGGCGAACACCCTGCCGGTGTCGGCCAAGGCCGGCGGCAATTACCTGAACAGCCAGCAGATCAGCATGGAAGCGGCGCGCCACGGCTATCACGAGGGCATCGCGCTGAACGTCGACGGCATGCTCAGCGAAGGTGGTGGCGAGAACCTGTTCCTGGTCAAGAAAGGCGTGCTGTACACGCCACCGACCGGTGCCGCCATTCTCGCCGGCATCACCCGCGATTCGATCCTGCAACTCGGCCGCCAGCTCGGCTACGAGGTTCGCGAACAGGCGCTGCCGCGCGAGGCGCTGTACGTCTGCGACGAAGCCTTCTTCACCGGGACCGCCTGCGAGATCACGCCGATCCGCTCGATCGACGGACTGACCATCGGCAATGGCGGTCGCGGCCCGATCACCGCGGAAATCCAGGACGCCTTCTTCGGCCTGTTCAACGGCAGCACGCACGACGCCTGGGGCTGGCTCGAACACGTCGGTGGCGGCGAGATCGAAGTGCACCACGACCTCGCGGCCGCACTCGCATGACGGCATCGGCGGCCACAGTCTCACCCGTCTCGCCCTCCCCGACGACGGTGGCCGCCGATTACCTGAGCCGCACGCTCAAGGCGCGCGTCTACGATGTCGCGGTCGAGTCGGCACTGGAACGCGCACCGCGCTTGTCGAAACGACTCGGTGCGCTGGTACTGCTGAAACGCGAGGATCAGCAGCCGGTGTTCTCGTTCAAGCTGCGCGGCGCATTCAACAAGATCGCGTCGTTGAACGCCGCAGAACGCACCCGCGGCGTGATCTGTGCCTCGGCCGGCAACCATGCGCAAGGCGTTGCGCTGGCGGCACGCCGGCTCGGCCTGCGCGCCGTCATCGTCATGCCGACGACGACGCCGCGCATCAAGATCAACGCGGTCGCCGACCTTGGCGGCGAGATCGTGTTGCACGGCGACGACTTCGATGCCGCCTATGCGCATGCGCGGGAGATCGAACGTCGCGACGGACTCAGCTTCGTGCATCCGTTCGACGACCCCGACGTGATCGCCGGCCAGGGCACGATCGCGATGGAGATCCTGCGCCAGCGTCATGGCGAGGAGATCGGCTGCATCGTCGTGCCGGTCGGCGGCGGCGGCCTGATCGCTGGCATCGCCGCGTACACGAAAGCGTTGTATCCGCACATCCGCATCATCGGCGTCGAATCCGAGGATGCGCCGACCCTGCACAGCGCGCTCGCGGCGCATCGCCCGACGCGACTCGAACGCGTCGGCGTGTTCGCGGACGGCACCGCGGTGCGCGAGATCGGACACGAGACCTTTCGCATCGCCCGCGACTTCGTCGACGAAGTCGTGCTGGTTTCGACCGACGAAATCTGCGCGGCGATCCAGGACATCTTCGAGGACACCCGCGTCGTCGCCGAACCCTCGGGTGCGCTCGCGGTGGCGGGACTGAAACGCTGGCTGCAAACACACGACGGCGGCGAACGCGCCTGCGTCGCCGTGGTCAGCGGCGCCAACATGGGCTTCGATCGTCTGCGCCATGTCGCCGAACGCGCCGACCTCGGTGCCGAGCGCGAGATGCTGCTCGCCGTCACGATCCCCGAGCAGCCCGGCAGCTTCAAGCGCTTCTGCGAGGTGATCGGCACCCGATCGGTCACCGAGTTCAACTACCGCTACGGTGGTCCCGGCGCGGCGCATATCTTCGTGGGTCTGGCCATCGACCCGGGCAGCGACGACCGGAATCATGTCGTTCATGCGATTCGCGCCGCCGGCCTGGCGGTGGAAGACCTCAGCCGCAACGAGATGGCCAAGCTGCATGTGCGCTACATGGTCGGCGGCAAGGCCGCGGGCATCACCGACGAGCGCCTGTTCCGCTTCGAATTCCCGGAACGCCGCGGCGCCCTGCTGAAGTTCCTCGACGCCATCGGCACCGACTGGAATATCAGCCTGTTCCATTACCGCAACCACGGCTCCGACCACGGCCGCGTGCTCGCCGGCATCCAGGTGCCGTCGAACACCGCCGACGCCTTTGCACAACATCTGGCGGATCTCGGCTACGCCCATGTCGAAGAGTCCGACAACCCGGGCTACCGCGCTTTTCTTTAAACGAAGAACGGGGACGAACGCCAGATTTCGTGCGACGCTATGCACCCGCCCGGAGAAACGCCATGCGCCGCATCCTGTTCGCCCTGGCCCTCAGCCTCGTCGCCATCACCTGGACCGGCAGTGCTTTTGCACAAGCTTCCCGTACCTGGGTCTCGGGTGTGGGCGATGATGCAAATCCCTGTTCTCGCACAGCGCCGTGCAAGACGTTTGCCGGTGCCATCAGCAAGACAGCGGCGGGCGGCATCATCAATACGTTGGATCCGGCTGGATTTGGCACAGTGACGATTACCAAATCGATCACGATTGAAGCGGAAGGCCAGGTCGCGGGCGTACTGAACGCAGGAACGACCGGTATCGTCATCAATGCGGCAGACACGGACCGCGTGGTGCTGCGCAACCTGCGCATCCATGGTTTCGGCACCGGCATCAACGGCATCAACATTCTTCAGGCGGGCGAAGTCGTGATCGAAAACACGACGATCGAGAGCCAGACGCAACGCGGCATCGTGGCTGCTCCGATCGCGGGCACCATGCAGATTGTCTTGCGCAACTGCGTGATTCGTGGCGTGGGCATCAATGACGACATCGCCAACGAGACCGACACCGGCATCTTCCTGGCCCCGACGGCAACCGGAAAGATCATCGCCACCATAGACGACACCCAAGTGCGCAGCGTGCGCGGTGGCCTGAAGCTCAAGGGCAATACTGAAGCCGTGGTGCGGGATAGCGTGTTCGCGGGCGGCGCCGACGACGGGATCGTCATCCTCAATGCGAGCGGCGTGGTTGGCGACATGTTGCTCGACAACGTCACGGTGCACGACTACAACGGCAACGGCCTTTCCGTCAGCGGCGACACGGCACGCATGCGTGTGGCGAACAGCACGATCACTGGCAACGCGAGCGGCGTGCTTACGGCGAACAACGGCCAGATCATCTCGTTCGGCAACAATCGTCTGGTCAGCAATGCGCTGAACAATACGTTCAGCAGCAATACGATCCTGCAGTAATCCGAACTTACTCGAAACCGTCTTTGAAGATGCCGGGCGTGGACAACACCGCCAAGCTGGCCTGCCAGTTGCTGGTACTTGCAGGTTGCATGTCCATGCTCGTGGAGCCAACGACGTCGCCTTGATGCGCGGCCCGCAGGCACAGGTCCAGCGCCGCATTGCAGGCGCCACCATCGGATACGGCACCTGCGCTCAGGGTCAACGCATTGGGATTCGCTTCGAAGATGAAGGCGGCGACAGCCATGCCGCCGGTCACATTGCTCTTGCCTGTCACGGTGGGCGTCGACACGGCATTGCCCATGGACTGTCCATCGGTTTCGACGGAAGCCGATCCGCTCACAAAACTTGAATAGCGCATGCCGCGCACGCAGACCGAACGCGCCGCGTCGACGAGACCGAAGTTCAACGACACTGTCCCGCCTGCCGCGACCGTCTGCAATGCCTCGCCACGCAGCAGCAACACACTGCGGTTGCGCGCTTCGGATTTGTGGCCACCGAGCCCGCGCCAGGTCACGCCAGACGGACCTGAAACGACGAGATCGACGGCATCAGCCGAGTCCACCGCCACGGCCAGAACGATGTTCTGGCCCACCGACAACGGTTGTGATGTGACCACATTGACGGTGCGATTTGGCGGAATCACTGGACACGCCGAGGCGACGATCGACACCGGTGATTCCGCCGCAGACACGGCGCCAAAGACCGAGCCCAACGCGATTGCGATGCCGAGATGGCTGCGGATGTTCATGGCGCGAGGCTAGCACTCTCCGTCGTACCGCGCGCAGCGCCCTGCTCCAGGGCATCGATGCGTGCCATCAAGCTCGCGGTCAAGGCTTCGAGATCCGCCACGCGCTGCGCCAGCGACGCGCCGCCCGGCGACGATGCAACCTCTTCTTCGTCGCGGCGTG
>JAKJFE010000065.1 GCA_022705045.1 Pseudomonadota bacterium
GACGAACTCAAGGGCTACACGATCTCGTTGTCGAACTTCGGCATGTTCGCGGGTCGTTACGCGACGCCGGTGATCGTGCCGCCCTGCGTCGCCATCATCGCCGCCGGCAAAGGCCGCCACCAGCTGGTGCCAGTCATGGGCGGCATCGAAACCCACAAGGTGCTGCCGCTGTCCCTGACCTTCGACCACCGCGCCGCGACCGGCGGCGAAGCCGCACGCTTCCTCCGGGCGATGCTCGACGATCTGGCTCGGACGAACTGACTCAAGGCGTGATGGCCTCGTCCTGCATCAGCAGAAGAAAGCGGACCTGCTGCAGCATTTCGCCACGCAACTCAGCCTCGACGACGAGATCTCCGCTCAGGAAAATCCAACGGCCATCGACCGGGATAGCGCGCGCATCGCCGTACCAGTCGTCGCAGCCGTTGCCACAACCCTGACGCTGCGGAAACGCCTGCATGTCGAGTACGCCGATCTCGGTCAATCGGTCGTTCTTGAGTCCGAGAAATGCGAAGTCCGAGCGGCGTTCGGCGAGGTCATGGCGATCGCTTGATGCATCGACCGGAACCGTCATCAGCATGCCGAATTCGCCCATCCCGCGAAAATTGAAAGCTTGGCTACGATCGGCGTCGATCTCGAAACTTGGCAGGGACTTCGCGTCGAGGTGCAGCATTTCGCCCGTATCTCTGAGATATGCGATCGTCGCTGGCGGCGCCCAGGAGTTCATCGCAATCATGCCGTCACCCACTGGCTGTAGTCGGTAGGCGTAAAACCCCAGCGCCAACGACCGACCCGGGGTTCCGTCCAGCGGTGCAACGTGCAGTTCGGTGCGCCCGTCCTCGGGCGACTCGAACGACATCCACAGACGCTCGTCGTCAAAGCGCATCGCGGCAAGCATGGTCTCGCGCCGGGTGCTGGAGACCAGAGGCGCAAGACCTGAAGGCTGAACGCTGAAGTCGGATGCTTCGATTCTGCGCAAGTGGACCTCGCTCCGCAGATTCTGGTCATCGTCATTGTCGTCGTAGGTCAGCTCGCCAGCGGCGAACAGCACGCCGTTGCGCTCTTTGAACTGGAACTGGTCATCGATTTTGCCATCAATCCTCGCGACCGTGACGGCCTGCTCCAATTCGAACGGAAATCGATAGATCGAAGTCCACCGCTGGTGCCGTGCGGCCCAGTAGCGATCGACATCCATCACGCTGGTGGTGATATCCCGATAGAACTCGGGCGGCCATTCCGACACCGCCAAGTAGACGGCATTGCCGGTGACGTAATGCGTACCCGTATCCGGTGCGATGATTGCGCGTGCCCGGCAATGCTCGAGCGCGAGACCCTCGGCGATCGGACAGGTCAGCACCGTCGACAACACCGGGTCTTCGGCGACGACGATCGGCAGGAACACATCGCCCGATTCCAGCAGGGGCTTCCATTCCGACGTCGGAATATCGCGACGCTTCCATGAGGGCCACGCCCTGTCGAGCCCCGTCTCCAGGCGAAGGCTGATCACAAAAACCAATTCATCGCCGACGATCCGCGTCGCGTAATTTTCGCCGCTGAAGTAGTCGGAGCTGCGGATCGCGTAGCGCCCGAGACGAGTTAGTTGACCTGAGCCATCCATACGAAAATGCAGCAGCTCCGACGCATCTTCCTCATAGTTGAAGCCGACAAGGATGACGTCACGATCATGTACCAGGATCTCGTCGTACCACGCCTCATCCTGTTCGCCCTTCTCGAGGACCGACAGTCGTGAGCGGTATTCCAGCACTGGCTCGCCCTCGTGGACGACCCGCAGCACGTGCAGGTAATCGTTGCGAAGGATGAACAGATGATCTCCGGAGCGTTTCGCCAGTCCGCCTTCATCGACGCCCGATTCCTGGTTGTTGGTGCCCGAGTCTGGCGCGATCGAGTCGCCCGACACCTCGATTGTCTGGAGATCCGAACTCAGATTGCCCCATCGCGCCCTGCAAGGCTGATATCCGCAGGCGTCACGGCATTCACTGGCGGAGATCTGTCGCGCGACGCAGCTTTTCAAAAACAGACGCTGCGCCTCATCTTTGCTGTGCAAGATGCGTTCGAGTTCCGTAGCCGATTCGGCCCTGCGCAATACGTCTACATGCGAATGATCAATCGCCGCCGCATACCGCTGCGCGGTTGTGGCGCATCCCGCCAGAACACATGCCGACGTTGCGATGATGAGCTTGACCATCCACATAGCGCTTTTCTCCGGTGCACCATGGGGACGATATCCACCGTCGGTATCGACCTGCACATGCTGCGAGGCCAGAACGCCGGATGCGCATTCAATGCAACGCGCGGCGCTTCGACTTCTGCGGCGCAACCTGCTTTTCATCCTTCGGCTTCATCGCATCGCGATGCATGGCCATGGCGACGATCAGGGTCAGCACTTCGACCAGCAGGATGAAAAAGTACAACGCCCAAGTCAGCGGGCGGCCGATGCCGAAGACGCCGGCTTCGAACCAGGGCGAGATCCAGTCACCCGCGAAGACGAGCACGAAGGTGCCGAAGAAGGCGACCAGGAAGGCCACGCCGAGTCGGAACCCGGCGGTCATGATCGAGGCCCAGACGAAGACACCGCGTTCCTGTTTCCAGCGCATCACTTCCAGTGCAGTCGAACCGAGCAGGGCTGCGGCCATCGCCAGCAGGGCCCAGTGCAGGTCGGTACGAACCACCCACGCGACTGCTTCATGCAGAGCCGCAGACGCCGAGTCGGGGCGGCTAGTGCCGCCGGGGTTGAACAGGATCGCCGCCCACATCGCGCCGCCGAAGATCAGCGACGACACCACGATGCGCACGATGCCGCCCGCGCTTTTCGCAAACGCCTTGCACGAGACCACGAAGGTCGACAGGCACCAGCCGATCCAGAAGATCAGCAGGAACTCGACCACGAACGGCAACACGAGCAGCCACGGCGGCGGATCGTGGGCGCGGATGGCGCGCGCCAGCAGACCGTAGACGATCAGCAACGTCGCAACGCGCGTCGTGATACTGGCCCAGTCGGAGCGATGCGAACGCACGAACTCGCGGTCGAACTCGGCCTCGGTGTAACCACCGAGTTCGCGGCGCTGTTCGGCTTCGGAGCGAGGTGTGCGGCCCATGGCCGGATGCTACTGCGAACGCGGGCCCGGGCGTGGGCGCAACCACGCCGCGATGGCCAGCACGCCGAGGAAGGCGCCATACGCGTACAGCGTGGCCAACACCTGCGCCCAGATCGGGTGGTAACCGGTGGTGTCGGTCTGCATGCCGAGCCACATGCCGACTGCACTCAACGCGACGGCGATGACCAGTGCGATCACGTCGATGCGGTTGCGCGCGGCCGAGCGCGGTGATTCTTTCGGCAGGAACCAGTAGGCACCACCGACGATGATGAACCAGGGCAGGAACAGGATCAGCGCGAGCACGCTCATGCTTGCGCCTGCTTTTTCGCCAGTGCCTCGGCCTCGAGTCGCACCAGCACGTCGAGCGCGAGGCTCGCGTCCGCAGGATCGACCATGTCCGGGACGTAGGCCACGGCCGCACCATCGAGCACGAGTTCGCCGTTCGCGATCGCGCCTTCGCCACGTTTGATGCGCGCGATCGTGGCGCCGGCGTCCTTGCCATTCGCGAAGCCGATGCTCTGCGCCAGCACGCCGGCCGATTTCTCGGCGAGCTTGAAGTAGAACTGGCCGTCGCTGTCGCGGTACTGCTTCAATTCCGGTGGGCTCATCTTCTGCAAATCGGCGGTCATCGTCCCGGAGCCCGAGAGTTCGAGCCTTGAATCCAGATTGCCGTGGACCGGCCTCGCAACGCCCGAGGCTAGAGAACGCAGTCCCACCGCATCACGCAGGCGCGCAATGAACGGCCGCGATTCCTCGCGCGCGCGTTCGGCGCCGCGCAGCAGCAGCGCTTCGACCTCGTTCGGATTCGTCATGTAGTGGCGATAACGTTCGCGCGCCGGTGCAAGATCGCGGTCGATGCGTTCGAACAACGCTTGCTTGGCATCACCCCAGCTGATGCCGTCCTGATAGGCCTTGCGCATCGCCGCGGTTTCCGCAGGCGTCGCAAACGCCTGGTAGATCGAGAACACGTGCGACTCGTCCGGATTCTTCGGCACGCCCGGCAGCAACGAATTGGTGACGATGCTCATGACGAGCTTGCGCATCACCGCGGGCTCGTCCCAGAGCCGGATCGTGTTGTCGTAACTCTTCGACATCTTGCGGCCATCGAGTCCGGCCAGCGTCGCGGTGTTCTCGTCGACCTGCGCTTCCGGCAACACGAAGTGGTCGCCGCCGTAGATGTGGTTGAAGCGCTGGCCGAGGTCGCGTGCGATCTCGATGTGCTGCACCTGGTCCTTGCCGACCGGTACCGCATGCGCGTTGAACATCAGGATGTCCGCGGCCATCAGCACCGGATACATGTACAGGCCGGCGCTGATGCCGGCATCGACATCGACACCCTCCGCCGCATTCGCATCGACCGCGGCCTTGTAGGCATGCGCGCGATTCAGCAGGCCCTTGCCGGTGACGCAGGTCAGCAGCCAGGTCAATTCCGGAATCTCCGGGATGTCCGACTGGCGATAGAACATCACACGTTCCGGATCGAGCCCGAGGGCCAGCCAGGTCGCGGCGATCTCCAGCGTCGAACGCTGCACATCAAGCGGTTTCTGACAGGAAATCAGCGCATGGTAGTCGGCGAGGAAGAAGTACGAATCGACATTCGCATCGCGACTGGCCGCGATCGCCGGCTTGATGGCGCCGACGTAATTGCCGAGATGCGGTGAGCCGGTCGGTTTGATGCCGGTGAGGACACGACGTTTGGACATGAGGATCAGATTCCGCTGAAAAGTAGATCGAGCGCAGCAACGATGCGCGTGTGTTCTTGCCCCAGATTCGCGACCCGCTTGCTCAGCACGTGGATCGGCACGGAGGCGATTTGCTGGGTCAGCATGATGACGGCTTCGCCATCGATCTCGAACTCGGGATTCAGTCGCGTCAGCTTCGTGCTGGCGAGTGCCGAAGGCCTGACCATAGGCACCACCACCCGGGTGTCGATGCCATCGAGCAATTCCGATTGCAGGACCAGCAAGTACGGCACGTTGCGCACATCTCGCTTGCCTGGATTGCGAACGACATCGAACCGACGAATCACCACTGTCGATACTCTTCGCCGAAGACACCGTGCTCCTCGACATACCGGTTGTAGGCCGCGATCGCCTCGCGGTTCTCCGCCAACCATCGTTCGGCACGCTTGCGCTTGACGATCTCGGCCAGCGCCTTGTTGAGCTCGGCCGACAGGTTCAGGTCCAGCGCCTTGGCTTCGGCCAGCAAGTCGGCCTGCAGACTGAGATTGGTCGGCTTCTTGATGACGGCATTCATGGCGGACACCCGGGATATGCGCATAGATTATGCGCATGACCTGCCTGCCGCAAACACCGCGGCCGCTGTCACAGCAGCGCCGACCCGGCCACCGTTACAGTGCGTCACGAAAGCGGGTTGCGGGGGAATGATCATGCGTTGGCATTGGGCCTGGCTGGGCGCCCTCGCGTTGATTCTGGTGCGACCGGTCGTCGCCGTCGAAGCATTCTTTGCCGCACCCGTACCGGCCGGTTCGGTCGCGGTCGATCTGCACGCCACCGAGGTGGTGACCGTGAACACGCCGGTCGTTGCGAGTTTCGGCGTGCCCTTCTCGCGCGGCTCGATCACGACGGCGCAATTGGCGAACCTGCGCGTGCTCGACAACGGCGTCGAGATTCCGGCCTACGTGCAGTCGCTGACGCCATGGCGGCATCGCAGTGATGCCGGCATCGACGGGCAATCGGTGCGTGTCGCGCTGGTGCAGGTGGAAGTCGCATTCGCGAACACGAGCCAAGCGAAACGCTTGGTCGTCGAATGGGGCGGCCCGGCACGCAGCCTGAACCGGCCGACGCGCGCACTGCGCGCAAACACCTGGCATCTGGTCACCAGCGGCAGTTTCATCGCCGCCGACAACGTCTTCGAACCCAACGTCTACGCGACCTTGCCGGCCGCGTGGCTCAGCCGCGGCGCATTGCGGACGAGTCAGGTCGTGCCATTCGCCGCGGACCATCCGGCGACGCGCGACGATCCGGCAACGAACGACGCCATCGCCACCTGGCCCGGTTTCACCGAAGCCGACCACGCGCTGAAGAACGGCCTCTACACCGTCGTCAACGAGGACGACCCGCTGGTCACGGTCGCCAACCAGTGTCCGTACAAGACCGCCTTCGAACCCTGGTTGTACGACCGCGCCGCAACCATGTTCACCCTGCACTTCCGCAGCGGTTTCCTGAAGCCATTACGCGAAGCGGTGCGTCACGCCGAGTTCTATCGCGCACGTGTCAACGGCAGCGGCTTCTTCAGCCTGAACGCGAGCGACAACAAGTATTCGTTCAACGAGTCGCTGGCCTACGCCTACTGGATGACCGGTGACGACACCTTCCTCCCGGCGATCACGAACACCGCGACCGCGCACAACGGCAGTCCGCACGCGTGGAGCGCCGCGCTCGGGTTCTGGACCGAGCGCATGGTCGCGTTCAAGCTGATGGCGCATGCCATCGACTACGAAGTTACCGGCAATACGACGCGCCGCGACAGCGTGAATGCCATCGTGACTGCTTTGGCCGCGCATCAGAACGGCATGCCGGGTGGCATTCCCGCGAACCGCATCGACGGCGGCTGGTATCACACCGGCAACCAGCACGGCGACTGGGACGGCGCCGCCTACGGCGCTTCGACGTGGATGACGGCGCTGCTGACCGATGCCCTGCGTCGTGCCTACGTCACCGACGAGAACCCGGCCATCGCCGACATGATCCGGCGCAGCGGACCCTTCCTGCGCACCGCGTTGCGCACCGAACCCGGCGACTACGGCACCGTACTGGCACCGCGTTACGTGATCGAACACGACGGCACCGATTTCGCGGTCGAGGCACCGATCCACGATGCCGAACACGCGCTCGACGTGGTCGCGGCCATCGCCTGGGCCGACTATTTCGGTGCCCTGGTCGGACCGCGCGATGCGCAACTCGCGCCCACCGTCGACGCGTTGTACGACACCTACGACCTCGGCGTGAATTTCTGGATTCGTCCGGCCGGGCCGGCATCGGGTTTGCCGGCATTCCGCGTGAATCCTTGGCGCAAATGGGGCTGGGAACATCGCACCAGCGATGGGCTGGCCTGGGCCGTGATGGCCGCCGCGGCTGAATCGCCGCTGTTCGCCAACGGCTTCGAATAGGAACCGCAACCCCGAAACCCGCATCCCATCGTTGCAACCCTCACTCACGACGGAGGCGACGATGAAAGCGATGTTCGGACTGATCCTGGCCCTGGCCACCACCACGACCCAGGCCCATGTGCACAACCTGGTCGACCTGCAGGTTGTCGACCGCGATACCGGGCGGGTCATCGAGGTGCATCACAAGGGCGGTCGCGCCTATGTCGCCGGCGAACCGGGCCATCGCTATGCAGTGATGATGCAGAACCGCACCGGGGAACGCGTGATGGCCGTGCTCAGCGTGGACGGCGTGAACGCGGTGACCGGCGAAACCGCCGATCCATACCAGGGCGGCTACGTGCTTGGTCCGTACGAACGCGCCGAGATCAACGGCTGGCGCAAATCGATGAGCGAGGTCGCGCAGTTCGTGTTCAGCGCGCCGGAATGGAGTTACGCCGCACGCACCGGCCGTCCACAGAACGTCGGCGTGATCGGCATCGCGGTGTTCCGCGAACGCGCACCGATCTACGTGCCGCCGGCACCGCCGGTCTATCGTGACGACGACTGGCGCCGCAAGAACGCGCAGGCGCCGTCCGCCGCACGCGAAGCCGAAGCGACGGCGCAACGCGGCGCACCCGCGCCGGCCACCGGTGGCGCAGCGGATGCGGCCGCGCCCTACGCCAAGCACCAGCGCAACGAGGATTTCGCCTCGGAGCTCGGCACCGCACACGGCCAACGCGAATGGTCACAGGTCAACACGACCCAGTTCGAACGCCGCTCGTCGCGTCCCGATGAAATCGTCGAAGTGCAATACGACACCTTCGAACATCTGGTCGATCGCGGCGTGATCCGCCAGCCGCGCTGGGGTCGCGAGGAACCGCGTGCCTTCGCCGGCGCGTTCGTGCCCGATCCGTAAGCACTCAGGCCGGCTGGCGCGTGATCCGCCACGCGCCGAGTCCGCCGCACAGCACGCCGGTCGCCAGCAGGATGGCGACCGGCGTCGCCATTTCCGCGAACGAGAAACCGCGCCAGATCGCCCCCTCGATGCCGAGCACCGCCCACTTCACCGGGCTCAGGTTCGACAACTGCAGCATCCACGGCGGCATGACGAACAACGGAATCATTGCGCCGCCGACCATGGCCAGCGGCATCATCACCGCCCAGGCCGCGCCGCTGGCGCTCTGAACGCTGCGGCCGATGCTGGCGAGCAGCATCATCAAACCGGTGAAGGCAATCGCAGCCGCGATGAAGGCGAGCAGCAGTTTCGGCAGCGAATGCGGCACGACGCCGAACACCAGCGCACCGACCGCACTCATCAGCAGCAGCGATGTCAGCATCACCGCGAAACAGGCCAGCGCCTTGCCGAGCAGGATCGAACCCGCCGTCAGCGGCGCGCTGCGCAATCGATTCCAGGTGCCCTGCATGCGCTCCAGCACCAGCGAGGTGACGAAACTCATCAGCGCGCCCATCAAGGCCCAGAACATGCCCTGGGTGAAGCTGATCGCGAAACCATTGCTCGGACCGCGTTTCGCAACGGTGATTTCGCGCGCAGTCACTGCAAGCGGCGTGAAGCCGGCGCCAGCACCTGCATCACCCTGTGTCGTCGGCGCGGACGCTTGCGGCGTCGCCATCATCGCGTCGAGCGCGTCGTAGAAATCGCTGAACTGCTGGCGCGAGGCCGGATCGACCCGATCCAGATCCCCGCGCGACGTCGCCAGCCATTGCTGGCGCGCCGAGGGGTCGCTGATCGCGCTGAACATCGCTTCGCCGCCGAGCTTCATCAGCATGCCTTCGATCATCGCGCGCTCGGCCTTGCGGCTCGGGTCCAGCCACAATTCGATCTGCGGCGGATCGCCGCTGAAGGTGCGCGCGCTTCGTTCACCGAAGCCTTCCGGCAACACGATGGCCGCGCTGCGCTTGCCTTGGCGGACCTGTTCCTCCGCCTTCGCGGCGTCAAGGCGTTCGACCTCCAGCGTGTCGAGCTTGAGCACCGACTGCGCGAAGCGTTCGGTCGCCGCGTGCTGTTCCTGCACGACCAGGGCGACCTTGGGACGGCTGCTGCCGCCGCCACCGCCGAAGATCAGGCCAAAGAAGATCGCGACCAGCATCGGCCAGCCGACCGTGAAGAACAGCGCGCCGCGATTGCGCAACAACAGACGGATGTCCTTCGCGGCCAATGCGAACCAGGCGTGCATGTCAGTCCCTCAGGCTGCGGCCGGTGAGATGCAGGAACACCTGCTCGAGGCGCGGGCGTTCGACGTGGAAGGTGTCAATCGGCCCCACGGCGGCGATCTCGTTCAAGGCGCGCAATGGATCGTTCGTCTCGATGCGCTCGATGCGTCCGCCACGTTCGATCACCAGCACCGGCACGCCGCCATACGTGCGCAGCAGGCCGGGCACACTGTCGACGGCGAGCACGCGGCCGCGGTCGACGATGGCGACGCGGTCGCACAGGCGCTCGACTTCTTCCATGTAGTGCGTGGTGTAGACGATGGTGCGGCCCGCGCTCTTCAACGCGAGCACATTGTCGAACAGTGCATTGCGCGACTGCGGATCGACGCCGGCCGTGGGCTCGTCGAGCAGGATCAGTTCGGGTTCGTGCACGATGGCGGCGGCGAGGTTCAGGCGTCGCTGCATGCCGCCCGAATAACCGCCGGCGCGGTCGTGCTGGCGGTCGGCGAGCTGCACGAAATCGAGCGCGGCATCGACGCGTTGCTTCAGGCGCTCGCCGCGCAGTCCGAACATGCGTGCGAAGAAGTCGAGGTTTTCGCGTCCACTCAGCTGTTCGTACAAGGCCAGCGATTGCGGCGTGAGACCGATGCGCGCACGCAGGGCGGGATTGCGCGGATCGCCGCCAAGCACCGACACGGTGCCGGCATCGGGCGTTTGCAGACCGGTGAGCAAGGCCATCGTCGTCGACTTGCCGGCTCCGTTCGGTCCGAGCAGGCCGAAGATCTCGCCGGGACGCACGTCGAGCGACAGGCCATCGAGCGCGACGGTGGAACCGAATTGCTTGCGGACGGAGTCGATGCGGATCATGCCGGCAAGCTTCGCTGCCGATGCGGGATCGCGCAAATGACGAGCGTCATGCGACCGTCCTGCGCTTCATCCGTTCGCCCTGAGCCTGTCGAAGGGCGCTGCGATCAGGTTCAACCCGCGATATTCGCGAACCGGTCTTCGACAAGCTCAGACCGAACGGATCGCGACCCCAGGGTTCACGCCCGCATCAAAGTCGACTTGCCGAACAGGCTTTCGACCAGGTCGACAGCGAGTTTCGCGGTGCGGTTGTGGTCGTCGAAAGCCGGGTTCAGCTCGACGATGTCGAGCGAAGCCATGCGGCCGGTGTCGGCGATCATCTCCATGACCAGCTGCGCCTCACGGTAGTTCGGTCCGCCGGGCACGGTGGTGCCGACGCCGGGCGCGATCTCGGGATCGAGGAAATCGACGTCGAAGCTGACATGCAGATGCGTGTTCGCGTCGATATCGGACAAGGCCTCTTCCATCGCGCGCTTGATGCCGATCTCGTCGATATAACGCATGTCGTAAATGTCGAGGCCCTGCTCGTGCACCAGCTTCTTCTCGCCGGCATCGACGCTGCGGATGCCGATCTGGCGGATCTGGTCCGGACGCAAGGCTGGCGCATCGCCGCCAAGATGCGTCAACTCACGCGGCCCGATGCCGCACAGGCAGGCCACCGGCATGCCATGCACATTGCCGCTCGGCGTGATGTCGGAGGTATTGAAGTCGGCGTGTGCATCAAGCCACAAGACCAGCAGCTTCTTGCCCTGCTCGCGGCAATAGCGCGCGACCGCGGTGATCGAACCGAGACCGAGGCAGTGGTCGCCGCCAAGCAAGACCGGCAGGCGTCCATCAACCAGCGCCGCGTGCACGGCGTGATAGACGCTGCGGTTCCACTGCACCACTTCGGGCAGATGCCGGTAGCCGTTCACCGGCGGCGCCCACGGGTTGGTCGGCCCGGTGAGATTGCCGCGGTCTTCGACCTCGAGCCCGCGTTCGCGCAAGGCTTCGGTGATGTGCGCGACACGCAGCGCTTCCGGCCCCATCGAGGCGCCGCGATGTCCGGCACCGATGTCGGTCGGCGCACCGATCAGGGTCACGATGGGCATGGTCGCAGCTCGTTCGGGTCGGGGCGCGGAGGATAGCCGCGAGATCAAGTCGGCGCGAGCGCGGTCAGCAAATTGGCCGCTTCGTTCCGGTTCGCCGGGCATCGGCGCGGCTATGGTTGACGGCACTGCCTGGAGTTCGCGATGCGTTGGTTCTGGACCGTCCTCGTTGCGCTGCTGGTGCCGCAGATCGGCATGGCCGACAGCCGCTATCGCTTCGCCATCGACGGCGAGCCGCTCGTGGCTGCCGACCTGTATCTGTACACCGGGCCGGATCAACGCACCTGGATGGCGACGGTAGCGGACGGCACCGCCGAGATTCCGGACAGTACGGTCGCGACCACGCTGCGAGAGGCGACAGGGCAGTGGCAATGGGTCATCGTCACCGCGGACGAACTCGTCTACGCCAGCACCTCGCAACCGGCGGCCCGGCACGATTGGAAGGCTGCGCTCGCGGGCATGGGTGATGCCGCCGACAACGATGCGCTCGTGAACCTGCCGCCGCCCATTGAACTGGATGTCACGGTCGTGCGCGCCGATGGTGGCCCCGCTGCCCATGCGTACGGGTCGATCGAGCGAGTATTCGACCATGCCGGGCCCTGCGGTCAGGCGCAGACGTTGTCGCCGATGCGCTTCGGAATCAGCGCGGGACCGGATGGCCGACTCGGATGGCGACTGGCGCCCGGGCGCTACCAGCTGTTCATCGACGAAGAGCACCACGCCATCGAACTGATGGATGACGATGATCCGCAGCGCACCCGATCGCTGCGGATCGAACTGAGCGAGCAGCGACCCCTCCACCTGCGCGCGCTCACCACCGATGGCCGCGCGGCAACGGGCTTGTTGCTCGGTCGCTACGCTGGCGATTGCATGCTGCGCAATTACGGCACGACCGATGCCGATGGCCGTCTGTCGGTCAACATACCTGCACGTGACCTGGTTGACGTGGTGCTCAGCGGGCGTCGCGCTGATGGCCAGCCACTGCGTCAATCGCTCGGCGAGCGCGCGGCCACGCACTGGCACAGCGGCGACGAGTACACGATCGTCTGGGAAGGACAGGCCATCGATGCCGCCGACCTCTCGACGCCGACAGTATCGGTCGAGGCCGCGCTGCCGAACCTGATCGCGGTCCGCTTCGAACCGTCGACTTGCTCGACCGGCAGCGAGCGCGGCCGATGCCGATACGAATTCTGCCGCGCCGAGGCATCGGGCACCTGCCTGTCCTTGCTGGGTCCAGACGCCGAAGGCCGATATTGGGCGCGTACCGATGCCGGCACATCACTGCGATGGAAGGTGCGTGCCGTTCCCACCGAAGATCTCCTGGATTGGCGTGCATCGCCCTGGACCACACCCGTCACGCTGCAAATGCCTGCGCCACCGGAGCGGCCGCCGGCCGCGCCCGATCAATGCAGGGCAGAGGCCGTGACGCCGTATTCGGTGTCGATCACGTGGCGCGACCGATCCGACGACGAATACGGCTTCGACGTGTCGGCCTGCCTCGGCGACTCACCCGAGGTCTGTCACCACTTGGCGCTGATCGATCACGACGCCGACCGCTTCGTGCTGAACGGTCTTCCCGCCGCAACGGCGCTGACGTTTCGGCTGCACGCGTTCAATCCTGCAGGCGCATCGGCCTCATGCACGATGACGGCGTCGACACCACGGGATGTCGATCTCGACGCAGCCCGCAAAGATTGGGATGCACGCTACGGTCAAACGCCGGACGATCCGCAAGCGGAAGTCGCCTACGTTGAAGTGCTCGACAAGGAATCGGCGTTCGCGGACTACTTCGCATTCGACGAAGGCTGCACCAGCCGTCGCGAACTGCTCAGCTCGGTCTATCCGCACTTCATCCTTGATGGTCAACGACAATTCAAGGATCTGGCGATCGATGTCTACTGGATCGACCAGAGCGACAGCCCTTGTCCCCGCGGCGGCTGCGGCCTGCAGGCATACGGCATCAGCGCCGATCAGCCTGAGTGTTACCGCTGGCTGGGCGAACTCGTGCATGAGGCGGCGCCGACGTCGACGCCGCCGCGACCGACCGTCGCTGTCGAGCTGAGTGATGGGTTCGAACGCCTGCGCTGGTTTCACACCAACAGCGGTGTCGAAGTGGACCATCTGGAACTGTGCGGCAACGATGGCGGTCGCCCAGGCAGCGAGCTGGTGCCGCCCTATCAACTGGACCGCTATGGGCGTCCGATCCGTTGCCAATCGCGTCCGTGGCAATGGCCGGACGAGATCCAGCGGTAATCTCGGCCAGTCAGTCCTGCAGCGCCTCGCACACTGCGCCAACCGCCGCATCGATCGGCGCGACGTGGGCATCACCCAAGACCTCGCCACCACGCGCATGCGGCTGCAACAGGCGGTCGGCGGTACGCGCGATTTCGGTCAGCGCATCGAAGCCATAGGCGCCGGCGGAACCGGCGAGTTTGTGCACGAGCAGGTACAGGGCGGCGATGGTGTCCGGCGATGCGGGCTGTGCGCGCCATGCCGCGAGTGCAGCCAGCAACTCGGCGCGCTTGTCCGGAAAACTGGCGCGGTAGCGCGCGTGCAGCGCGGCGATGGGATCGGACATCGGGGACTCGCGAGACGCGACAGGGGACATGCCGGCGAAGGGAGTCGAACCCCCGACCTACCGCTTACAAGGCGGTTGCTCTACCAACTGAGCTACGCCGGCACCGTGAACGGGGCGCGAGTCTAGCGCAAGTCGCCGCAGGGAAGGTCGCGCGCGCCCAGTTCCAGGCGGTCCGGCACGCGGTCGCGCCAGTCGAAACGCTGGGCCGGCAGGACCGCGTAATCGAGCCAGTACTCCGGCGTGTCCTCGGTGCGCTCGTTGAGCTGGACATCGAGGCCGAGCGCCTTGATCTCGTCGCGCCGGCGCACGGCATTTTCGCCATCGCGGAACAGGCCGAGCGAGATCGTGTTCTCCTGGTCGCCGGCGGTGACGACGTAGTAGTCGCGCACGCCTTTCGACGACAGTTCGCGGGCCGCAGCGAGGGCGGCTTCGCGCGACGAAAACGCGGGCAGATAGACCCACCAGCCACGTGACCGAAGCGTGCGCGACTCGCGGAACTGGAGGCGCTCGGTGAGCGGCGTCAGCGCCGTCATCGCGCGTCGCAGATCGGACTGGGTCGGAAACGGACCCAGCGTGGTGCAGCGCAGATCCTTGATGGTGGCGATCGGCATGGGTGGCGAGGTGACTTCGGCCGCATCGGCGACCGCATCATCGCGTTCATTCAGCAGCACCAGCGGCGCAACACCGGCATCGGTCGGCGGCAATTGCGCGACGGCCACCGGCGGCGCCAGCGCCAGCCAGGCACCGAAGCCCAGGTTCGCGGCCAACAACAGCAGGAACACCACGCGCGCAAACATCAGGAACCTCGGCTCGATTCGGCGCGGGATTGTGCCATGCCGGCGTCGAGATACGCCGCGAGGCCACGCATGACCAGCAGCGCATCGCGCTGCACCGGCACGCCGAGTTGCGCCGCCAACATCGGCGCATCGCCGCCATGCAGGATCAGCAAGGGCGCGGCCGATTCGCGCATTGCCAGACGCGACGCGCTGCGTTCCACCGCACCCGCGAGCGCGCACCAGATGCCCGACTCCAGCGCCGATGCGGTATCGGCTGCGAAGTCGGTGCACTGCGCGCCCTCGTGCCAGTCGACATTCGGTGCGGCTGTCGTCATCGCAGCGCGCATCAGACGCACGCCCGGAACGATCTGGCCGCCGAGGTGACGCCCGTCTGCAGCGAGCGCGTCGATCGTCAACGCCGTACCGACGCCCACCAGCATCTGCAACCGCGCCTGCTGGGAAGCGGCGAGCAAAGCCAGGAAGCGGTCGACACCCAATTTCTCCGGCTGAGCGTAAGCGACGCGCAAACGACCACACTGCGCCTGGGTCTGCGCGATCGCCATCGGCCGGTCACCGAAGCGCGCGGCGAGCAAGGCGAGCAAGGCATCGAGCCGATGCGTGCGCGTCACGTTCGCGATGGCGATGCGTTCCGGCGCCGCCAGATCCAACGCATGCCAGTGCGAAAGGAAATCCGGCGTATCCCAGGCCAGCGCCGCCACCGGACGCACGCCCGCGGCGTCGCGAACGGCGATCTTCATGCGCGTGTTGCCCAGATCGAAGAGCAGGTCCATCACGCCAGTCTAATACTGACCTCGCCGGCATCGACACAGCGCAGACGGCCGTCCGTGTCGACCTGCAGGCGTCCGCGATCGTCAATGCCACGCGCAATGCCCACCCATGTCGTCGTCGCTTCGTGCACGGTGACCGGCCGATCCGCGAGTGCGTCGACAGCTGCCCAGCGCGGCACGAAGGGCGCGAACCCGGCGCGGGAAAATTCGTCCAATGCCGCGAACAGGGCATCGATGCAGATCGCGACCGCCATATTGCGCGACATCGGCATGGGCAGGTGCGCGGCAAGATCGGTCACCGGCTGATCGAGCGCCGATTGCAGACCGGCTGGCAGCGCGATGTTCAAGCCAAGCCCGACCACGACATGGCTCGGTCCATGGAATTCGCCGCCGGCCTCGATCAGCAGGCCGGCGAGTTTGCTGCCGTCGATCCACAGGTCGTTCGGCCACTTCACCCGCACGTCGAGCCCGTGGGCCCGCCAGGCTTCCGCGAGTGTGATGCCGACGGCCAGGCTCAGCCCGCCGAGATCGGCGAGGCCACGTTCGAAGCGCCAGAACAGCGAGCCGAGAAACCCGGCCGCGAACGGCGACGCCCAGGTGCGGCCACGACGGCCGCGCCCCGCGGTCTGCGCCTCAGCGAGCAACAGGCTGCCCGAGGCGAGATGCGCCGCCTCCGCCCGCAGCGCGGCATTGGTCGAATCGATGACGGACACGATACGCAGATCGCGCAGTCTTCCGCGGGTCGTCGCGCCGACTGCTTCGCGCAAGCGCGCAACATCCAGCCGTTCGATCGGTCGCGCCAGCGCATACCCACTGCCGGCACGGCCTTCGATCTCGATGCCGAGCTCACGCAAGCCCTCGATCTTCTTCCACACCGCCGCGCGCGAGATGCCGAGCGCCTGCGCCAAGGCTTCGCCGCTGTGGGCGTTGCCGGTCGCAAGCAGGTCGATCAAGGCGTCAAGCGACTGCGGATTCATCGACCGAACAGTCGCGCCAGTACGCGGACCTTGTCGAAGCGATTTTCGGTGCCGGCGAGCAGTCGCTGGACATTGGCGCGATGCGTGTAGAGCACGAACACGCCCAACACGACTGCGGTAACGATCCATTCGCGCGACGGCGGTGTCGCGAACAACCACAGCGACGGCAACATCGCCGCGGTCGCGAGAATGGAACCGAGGCCAACGTACCCAGTGGTCGTCAGCACCAACGCGAACACCGCGATCAGCGGCAGCAGCAAGGCCGGCCACAACACCAGCAGCAGGCCGATCATCGTGGCCACGCCCTTGCCGCCGCGAAAGCCGTGGAAGACCGGCCAGACATGACCGAGCACGGCCGCGAACCCGCAGCCCAGTGCCATGCGCAGTGCCATCGCAGCATCGGGCTCGCCCTGCAGGCCGATCCAGGTGGCGAGTGCGCCCTTGCTCACGTCGATCAGCATCACGCCAGCGGCGAACTTCAAACCCAGCGTGCGCAAGGCATTGGTGCCACCGGCGTTGCCGCTGCCGTGCTGGCGGATGTCGACGCCGCGCAGTCGACCCAACAGCAGGCTGCCCGACACCGATCCGATCAGGTACGCGAGCAGGATCTCGCCGATGACCCACATCACGGCTGCGGCGGCTCGTAGTCCTGCACGCCGATCACCAGCGAGCCCGGCCCTGCGTGCGCACCGATGGCGACGCCGACGTCCATGATCCAGGCGCGGTCGATGTTGCGCACTTGGCGCAGCAGCGCCGCATGCACGCGTTCGGCATCTTCGACGCAATCGCAGTGCCCGATGATCAGCCGCCATTGCCGCGAAGGATCGAGCCGCTTGGCGATGTTGCGCGCGAATTTTTCCGGAAGGTCTTCGCGGCCCCACACCGCGCCAGCGAGACCGAGCCGGCCGTCAGCCTTGCTCTTCACGACCGGCGAGAAACGCAGCAAGCGCGTCAGCGGTCCGGCCAGTTTCGGCGCGCGACCGCCGCGAATGCCGTAGCGGATGTCACGCACCACCGCATACAGGGTGCTGCGCGGGCGCATGCGCGCGAGACCCTCGACGATGCGCTCGGACGACCAGCCGGCCGCAGCCGCCTCCGCCGCCCAGATCGCCAGCAGGCCTTGCCCGGCCGAGCCGTTGCAGCTGTCGAACACCGCGACGCGCGACGCGTCGGTGCGACCTGCGGCAGATTCGGCCGACTGCAAGGTGCCGGACAGGCCACGCGCCAGCGACACGTCGATCACGCGTTCGTGGTGCGACAGCAGGAATTCGAACAGGCGCCGGAAATCGCCCGGCGGCGGCTGTGACGTGCGCGGCGGCACCGGGCTGGTGCGCAGTTCGTTGTAGAACTCGCGTGGCGAGATCGAGACGCGATCGAGGAAATCGCGGCCGCCGATCGAGAGACGCACCGGCACCAGATGGATGTTCAGGCGATCCATCGCTTCAGCCGGGATATCGGCACCGGAATCGGCCACGATGGCGACCTGCTCACGCCGCGTGTGCGCCGACTTCGATTGCGCACGCATGTCGTCGGCCTTCTCGCGCGACACCGCGCCGAAGCGTGCCGCGGTTTCGAACAGCCGCGTCGGTTCATCGAGATGAGCGTGGATGCGCACCTTCTCGCGTGTGCCGGCGATGACCAGGCTCGAGATCGGCATGGCCAGCAAGGCCGCTTTCAGCGCACCGCGATCGACCGCTTCGCCGCTGATGATGCACTCGGTGCAATAA
>JAKJFE010000209.1 GCA_022705045.1 Pseudomonadota bacterium
TCGTCACGACGTTGTTGCTGGCCGTGCTGCGGCTTGCCTTGATGTTGCGGACGCTGTCCGTCACGACCGGGCCTCTGGTTCGTGGCTGCGGGCGCAGCGACGACGGGCTCACCGGCGCCAAACAGGCTGTCCCAGATGCGGCGGAAGAATCCCGCCTGCTTCGGTGCGGCGACCGCGACCGCTGTCGGCTTCGCGACCGGGGCGGCAGCCACCGGCTCCGCGGGTTCGTCGCGCAGCGGCGCCGGTGCGGCCGGTGCGATACGCGTGACCGCCGGCTGTTCGCCCGGCTCGGCCGGTTGCGTCGAGGTCGGCAGCGGGGTGGGGGTGACCGGGGTGATGCGTTCGTAACTCGGTGCGGTTTCCAGCGCGACTTCGCTCTTGCGCAGTCGGCGCACTTCGTAGTGCGGGGTTTCGAGCTTGTCGTCGGCGACAACGATCACGTTGGCTTCCTGGCGCTGCTCGATCTCGACGATGGCGCGGCGCTTTTCGTTCAACAGGAAGTTCGCGATCTGCGACGGCACCTGCACCAGCACCTGGCCGGTGTTTTCCTTCATCGCCTCTTCCTCGACGATGCGCAGAATCGACAGCGACAGCGATTCGATGCCGCGGATGCGGCCATGGCCTTCGCAGCGTGGGCAGACGTTCTGGGTCGCTTCGCCGAGCGACGGGCGCAGGCGCTGGCGCGACATTTCCAGCAGGCCGAAACGCGAGATGCGGCCGATCTGCACGCGTGCGCGGTCCAGCTTGAGCGCGTCGCGCAGGCGTTCCTCGACCTCGCGCTGGTGCTTGGCCGATTCCATGTCGATGAAGTCGATGACGATCAGGCCGCCCATGTCGCGGATGCGCAACTGGCGGGCGATCTCGACCGCGGCTTCGAGGTTGGTGTTGAACGCGGTTTCCTCGATGTCGCCGCCCTTGGTCGCCTTCGCCGAGTTGATGTCGATGGCGGTCAGCGCTTCGGTGGCGTCGATCACAATGGCGCCGCCCGAGGGCAGGCGCACGGTGCGGTCGAACGCGTTCTCGATCTGCATCTCGATCTGGAAGCGCGAGAACAGCGGCACCGTGTCCTTGTACAGCTTCAGCTTGCGCAGATTCTGCGGCATCACTTGCTGCATGAACTGGCGAGCGTCCTCGTACAGCTCTTCCTGGTCGACCAGGATTTCGCCGATGTCGTTGCGCAGGTAATCGCGCAGGGCGCGGATCATCAGCTTCGACTCCTGGTAGACCAGGAACGGGGCAGGGCGGCTCTGGGTCGCTTCGGTGATGGCCTTCCAGACCTGAAGCAGATAGTCCAGGTCCCACTGCAGCTCTTCCGCGTCGCGGCCGAGGCCGGCGGTGCGGATGATCAAGCCCATCTCGTCGGGGAGCTTGAGCTGGTCCATCGTTTCCTTGAGGTTCGAACGATCCTCGCCCTCGATGCGGCGCGAGACGCCACCGGCGCGCGGATTGTTCGGCATCAGCACCAGGTAACGACCGGCCAGGCTGATGAACGTGGTCAAGGCCGCGCCCTTGTTGCCGCGTTCTTCCTTGTCGACCTGGACGATGACCTCGCGGCCTTCCTTCAGCAGTTCGCGGATGCCGGCCTTGTTCGGGTCGAGGCCGGGCGTGAAGTACTCGCGGCCGATTTCCTTCAGCGGCAGGAAGCCGTGGCGCTCGCCGCCGTATTCGACGAAACAGGCCTCGAGGCTGGGTTCGACGCGGGTGATGCGTCCCTTGTAGATGTTCGATTTCTTCTGCTCGCGCGACGGGATCTCGACATCGAGGTCAAACAGGTTCTGGCCATCGACGATAGCCACGCGCAACTCTTCCCGCTGAGTTGCGTTGATCAACATACGCTTCATTGTGAATGCTTCCTTGCGCTCCGTGCGCGGCGCCCGCTTCGGCACTGGATCTTTCGGGTCTCCGCGCGCGGGGCTTTCGCCTCGCCACGCTGCGTTCGACTCTCGGATCCGGCGGCGGTACGCCCCTTCGGGCGCAACTTTACTGGGGTGTTGGATTCGGTCGGCTCCGGTCCGAATCCTGACCGGTCGGTGACGTCACACCGAGGTGGTTGTGCTTCCGCACTATCCGCAAGAGCCTGCTGCTCGGATACGATGCACGGGTGCAGGACGTTCTCGTCGCTGCATCATTCCCGCCCCGTCCGCTGCGGCAGGCGCGACAAACGGCTTCGATAAGTGATTGATCGAAGCCCGTTTTCGACGCTGATCGCAGGCCGATTCTAGCCGCCGATGAGCAAACCCGCAAACCCGAGGCCAACCGAGCCTGAACCCGTGCCCTTGCCGTCGGTGCAGATCCTGACCATTGGCGAGGATCGCGACGGCCAGCGTCTCGACAATTTCCTGTTCAACACGCTCAAGGGCGTGCCGAAAACGCATGTCTACCGGCTGCTGCGCACCGGCCAGGTGCGGATCAACGGCAAGCGCTGCAAACCCGACACGCGTATCGCAGCCGGTGACCAGGTGCGCGTCCCGCCGGTGCGGGTGCCCGAGGCACGCGATCCCGGCCAAGCCCCTGACCGTCTGCTCAGGGAAGTGCCGTCCTGGATCGTGTTCGAGGATCGCCATTACCTCGTCTTCAACAAGCCGAGCGGTATTGCCGCACACGGCGGTTCCGGGGTCAGCTTCGGCGCGATCGAACTGTTGCGCCAGGCACGATCGGACGAGGCCTTCGAACTGGTACACCGCCTTGATCGCGACACCAGTGGCGTGCTCGTCTTCGCCAAGCGCCGCCCGGCACTGACTCAGTTGCAGACCGAAATCCGCGAGAACCGGACGCGCAAGCGTTATCTGGCCCTGCTCGCCGGGCGACTGCCGAAGGACAAGATGTTCGTCGACGTGGCGCTGGCGAAGAACGTGCTGCAGGGCGGTGAACGCATGGTCACGGTGGATGACGAAGGCAAGCCCTCGCGCAGCACCTTCAAGGTGATCGAACGGCTGCGCGACGCCACCTTCGTCGAGGTCCTGATCGAGACCGGACGCACCCACCAGATCCGCGTGCATGCCCAGCATCTCGGTTTCCCGTTGCTCGGCGACGACAAGTACGGTGACGCGCAGGCCAACCGGGCCGCGAAACAATTCGGGCTGAAACGTCTGTTCCTGCATGCCGCCGAATTCGGTTTCAGCGCCGGCGAACCCCGCCGCGACTACCTGTTCCACGCCCCGTTGGCGCCGGAACTCGAGGCTGTGCTCGCGAACTGGCCGAGGGACGGTTCGTCAGGAGCCCGCTGAGGCGCCTCGAAACGCTGGATAGCGGGGCATGTCGGCCGGGTCCGATCCTTCGCCGGCTTGGCTGATCGCAACGGCGAGACGCCGGCACAACTGGCCGAGTGCAACAAGATGACCTTGCCGTTCAGTCTGTTCGGCGAGCAGGGTCGTGTGCAGCACGGCCCGTTGTTGCATCGTGGCGATGCCCCATCGCCGGACCTTGCTGGAGACGTAACGCCTGAGGGTCGACAGGGTGTGCAGGGCGCACGCTTGCGTGTAGGTCCGTGCATACAGCAAGTCGTCCTGCGCTGCCGGCAGGTGTGTGGCCAGCGCGTCACGATAGGCCCGTTCCATGTGCAGCAGCACCGGCTCCGGAATGTCGTTCGCGCACCAGCACGTCGGGAAGTGCATGCGCCCGACGACGCCGTCGCGCAACGCATTGCCGAATCCGCCGAATTCGAAGTCGACCAGCCGGATGCCGTCGTCGACGAGCAGCCAGTTGTCCGGGCACGGGTCGCCATGGATGTAGGTCCAGTAGGGATGATCGTCCCGGAACAACACCGCCAGGCCTTCGACGTCCGTTTGCGCAGCCTCGGTGTCGGGAAGGCCGAAGTGGTTCGAGAGCCACGCCAGCATCGCCTTGTCGGACATGAGCCGTTGCGCCGGGTCGGTAGCGGGTGCCTTTGGCCCGAGTGCCGATCGAAACGAGGCGTGCTCGTCACGCCGGCGTGCGGTCGCACCATTCATATGCCCAAGCGCACGCGCCATGTCGGTGAGTCCGCGCTCGGCCGCGGCGGGGTCGGCGCCGAGCAGAATCCGATCCAGCCGCATCGGCTCGCCGAGGTCCTCC
>JAKJFE010000066.1 GCA_022705045.1 Pseudomonadota bacterium
TGTTCTTCGGCTGAAGCGCCGAAGCATCGCGGGACGGAGCCCGCTCCCACAACAGCACCGAGCCGAGTTCCATCAAGGTCGGTTCAAGCCATTGTAGGAGCGGTCTCCAGACCGCGATTGCTCTCGCGATTACTGCCCGCGGAACGTCGGCTTGCGGCGTTCCAGGAAGGCCGAGGTGCCTTCCTTCATGTCGGCGGTTGCGGCGCAGATCGCGAAGGCCTGCGACTCGTAGTCGAGGCCGGCGTCGATGTGGGTTTCGCCGCCGATCAGGACCGCATCGAGCACGCCGCGCACTGCCTGCGGTGCCGATGCGGCGAGTTGTTCGGCGATCTTCTGCACCTCGGCGTCAAGCTGGTCCGCCGCCACGACGCGGGTCAGTGCGCCGAGTTCGTAGGCGCGCTGCGCACCGATGTGATGGCCGAGCAGGCACAGTTCGAGCGTGGCCGAGCGGCCGGCCAGGCGCAGCAGGCGCTGGGTGCCGCCGAAGCCCGGGATCACGCCGAGGTTGATTTCCGGCTGACCGATCTTGGCCGCGTCGGACGCGATGCGAAGATGACAAGCCATCGCCAGCTCCATGCCGCCGCCGAGCGCGAAGCCCTGGATCTTGGCGATCACCGGCTTGCCGTAGCGCTCGATGCGCGTCATCAGTTCCTGGCCGTAACGCGAGAATTCCAGTGCTTCGACCGGCGACAGTTTCGCCAGTTCGGAAATGTCGGCGCCGGCGACGAAGGCCTTCGGCCCGCTGCCGGCCAGCACCACGACACGTACGCGCGGGTCGGTCGCGGCCTGGTCGAAGGCGGCGCGCAGTTCGGTCACGGTGTCGCGGTTCAGCGCGTTCAGCTTGTCCGGGCGGTTGATGGTGATGGTGCGGATGCCGGCGGCGGTGTCGATCAGCAGGTTGGCGTAGGGCATGGTCGGGCTCCTTGGAAGTCGCGCAGTGTACGTGTTGTCGGGAACTTTCCGCGCCCGCCGCGCTCAAGGGGCACGCTGCCGCGTAGCAGGGCGGCGCCCGAGCCGCTAGAATGCGCGGCTTTCGTGCCGGGCCGGTTGGCCGCCCGGCCGTCGATTTCAACCCGGAGAGTGACGAATGAGTATCCGCTTTGGCGCCGCGATGTTGGCGGCACTGGCCGTCGGCAGCGTGGCCGCACAGGACACGACCAGCGACAAGGGCAAGTTGAGCTACGCGATCGGCTTCGAGATCGGCACCGACTTCGTCGACAAGAAGATGGACGTGGATGTTGCCACCGTCATTCGTGGCATCCAGGACGGCATCGCCAAGAAGCAGCCGGCCGTGGCCCCGGACCAGATGCGTGCCGCGCTCGACAAGATGCGCGAAAAGCTGATGACCGAAGCCAAGACCAAGTACGAACAGCTGGCCCGTGAAAACAAGGCCAAGTCGGACAAGTTCCTGGCCGAGAACAAGGTCAAGAAGGGCATCGTCTCGCTGCCGTCGGGCATCCAGTACCGTGTCATCGAGGAAGGCAACGGCAAGCGTCCGCTGAAGAACAGCGAAGTGACCGTGCACTACCGTGGTTCGCTGACCAGCGGCCTGGAGTTCGACAGCTCGTTCGCGCGCGGCGTGCCTGCCAAGTTCAAGGTCGATGCGGTGCTGAAGGGCTGGCAGGACATCCTGCCGATGATGAAGGTCGGCGACCATTGGCAGATCTTCCTGCCGCCGGAGCAGGCCTACGGCATGCGCGGTCAGGGTCCGATCGGCCCGAACGAAGCCCTGGTCTTCGAAATCAAGCTGGTCGACGTCAAGTAATTCTTGCCATCGCTGCACGATTCGCAGGGCCGGTTGCACACGCATCCGGCCCTGTTTGTTTCCGCACCCCGATCCATGACGAATCCGATTCCTTCGCTGCGCCCGCGACCGATCCTGTCGCCTTGCATCGGCATCTGCACGATGGCCGGCGACGGGCTGTGCGAGGGTTGCGCACGCACGCTCGATGAAATCGCGCGTTGGGGCAGTTTCGACGACGAACAACGTCGCGTGCTGATGGACGACGTGCTGCCGGCACGCGAGGCCGCGCGTGGCTGAACCGCTCGACATCGACCGCATCCGTGCGGCCCTGCATGATCTCGCCGAACCGCCCGCAGGCCCCGGCTGGAATCGCGCGCAATTGGCCGATGTCTTGCCGGACACGACGCGGTTGTCGCCGGCCGCGGTCCTGGTCGGCATTGTCGAGCGCGCGTCGCCGACCATCTTGCTGACGCAGCGCACGGAATCGCTGGCGACGCATGGCGGACAGGTCAGTTTTCCCGGTGGACGCATCGATCCGGAAGATGTCGACGCCATCGCCGCGGCGTTGCGTGAGGCGGACGAGGAAATCGGCCTCGATGCGCGTTTCGTTGAACCGCTCGGTTACCTCGATCCGTTCGAGACGATTTCCGCCTATCGCGTGTTGCCGGTGGTGGCGACGGTGCGACCGGGCTTCGTGCTGAATCCGAATCCGGATGAAGTCGCCGAGGCCTTCGAGGCACCCCTTTCGCTGTTCCTTGATCGTTCCGCGCATCGCATCCAGCACATCGAATACCGCGGCATGCGGCGCGAAATCCACGAATTCGAATTCGCCGGGCACCGCATCTGGGGTGCGACGGCGGCAATGCTGATCAACTTGCGTGACCGACTGGAGCGAGTCCGATGACTGTCGTGCTGATCACCGTCGACGAATTGCGTGCCCGCCTTGCTGAGCCGGGTCTGCGCATCGCCGATGTGCGCTTCGATCTGGCCGATACCGCGAAAGGCGAAGCGGCCTATCGAGCGGCGCATCTGCCCGGCGCGATCTACGCACATCTCGACCGCGACCTGTCCGATCACGCCTTGATCGGTCTCGGACGCCACCCGTTGCCGGCTGCGGAGACCTTCGCACGCTGGCTGTCGCAGGTCGGTTACACGCCTGACCAGGCCTGGGTCGTCCATGACGATGCGACCGGCGCCTTCGCCGCGCGCCTGTGGTGGATGCTGCGTGCCATCGGCCATCGCGACGTACGTGTGCTCGACGGCGGTTACGCCGCGTGGGTCGCGGCGTACGCGCCGCTGACCGCTGTCGTGCCCAACCTTGCGCCGACATCGATCGATGTCCGCTACGACGCATCGGCATCCGCGGACTTTGCCGATGTCGAAGCACTGCGCAACGACGCTTCGCAGCGTCTGGTCGACGCACGCGCGACGCCGCGCTTCCGCGGCGAGGTCGAGCCGCTCGATCCGGTCGCCGGCCATGTGCCGGGGGCGATCAATCGTCCATTCGCCGACAACCTCGATGCCAGCGGCCGCTTCAAGTCGCCGGACGCTTTGCGGGCCGAATGGTCGCGCGTGCTCGGTGACGTGTCGCCGGCGCGTGTCGTGCACATGTGCGGTTCGGGCGTGACTGCCTGCCACAACCTGCTGGCGATGGAACACGCGGGACTTTCGGGTTCTCGTCTGTTCCTGCCGTCGTGGAGCGGATGGGTCGCCGATCGCAGCCGCGCGGTCGCCACCGGCGACGCGTAACCCGCACGTCGCAGGATTGTCGCCGGCGCGTCGTCGCCATCGCATCGAATCGTCATCTTCGCCCCGCAAGATGCGCGCCGCTTCAGGTGGTGGTGCATGCGCGGATATCGGAACGGATTCTTGGGTGTGCTGGTCGTCGCGGTCATGACGATGGCCTCGGTGCAAGCGGAGGACGCGATGCGTCCGCTGTTGCGGCTCCATGGCTCGAACACCATCGGGCAACGCCTTGCGCCGGCCTTGCTGCGCGCCTTCGCGGCGCAGCAGGGCTGGACCGTGGTGACACAACGCACCGTGCGGGTCGACGAATTCCGCATCGAACTGAGCCGTGACCGCGACACCGCATACATCGAGATCGCGGCGCATGGCACCGGCACCGGTCTGGAAGCCTTGCTCGATCGTCGTGCCGACCTGTGGATGGCATCGCGCCCGGTCAATGCCGACGAACTCGCCAGGTCGTCGACGCTGGGGCGGCTGGATCTGCCGGCGCAGGAACATGTGATCGCACTCGACGGCGTCGCCATCATCGTGCATCCGGACAACCCGCTGTACACGCTGTCGATCCCCGATCTGCGCCGCGTGTTCGGCGGCGCAGTACGCGACTGGTCGGCCCTCGGTCGCGCACCGGGTGCGATCACGGTGCACGCACGCGACGATCGCTCCGGCACGTTCGATACCTTCAAATCGCTGGTGCTCGCGGGGACCCCGTTGTCGGCGGCGGCGCAGCGTTACGAATCCTCGGATGAGCTGGTCGCGGCGGTGATGAAGGATCGCGACGCCATCGGTTTCGTCGGCCTCGATGCCGTCGGTGCGTCACGCGCGCTGGCGATTTCGGATGTCGGCACCCAGGCCCTCGTGCCGCGACGCATGGACATCGCGACCGAAGACTACGCACTCTCGCGGCGGTTGTACCTGTATGCGCCGGAATTGCAGTCGGACGCGGTGCGCGACTTCATCGAGTTCGCGCAGGGGCCGAATGGCCAGGCATTGGCCGAGCGCGTCGGTTTCGTCGGCCAGCAATTGCGCGCGGAATCGGTGCTGGTACCGCCCGACATGCCCGCCGAATACCGTGCGCTGACGGAAGGCGCGCGACGCGTGTCCGTCAACTTCCGCTTCGGTAGTGGCCTGACCTATCTCGACGGCAAGGCCTTGCGCGACCTGCAACGACTGGTCGACTTCCTTGGCAGCGACGCGATGCGCGGCGAGGACGTGATGCTGATCGGGTTTTCCGACGCCAAGGAAGTCAGTCCGATCGACGCCATCCTGTTGTCGAACGACCGGGCCGATTTCATTGCGCAGCAGTTGAATCGCGCCGGTGCCACGGTGCGTCGCGTGCGCGGCATGGCCGATGCATCACCGGTGGCGAGCAACGAGACCGATGGCGGTCGCAGCCGCAACCGGCGGGTCGAGGTGTGGGTCAAACCGCGCGCCTCGACCGCTGCGCGTTAGCCCTTCGACTTCAGCTTCTCGACCAGCGCGCGCAACACGGTTTGGGTCTCGTCGCCGAACCACGAGGCGGCGAAATCCTCGGCCGGGAAGCGGTTCGGGTCGCCCATGATGTCGGCGAGATCGGCGCGGGCGAAGCGGCGCGTGTTCGCCATCGCCAGCGGCGGCAGCGCGAGATGCTGGCGGCACCAGGCGAGTGCACGCGGCACCACGTCGTCGACGCCGACGACCTCATCGACGAAACCGACCCGCAGCGCCTCATCGCTGTCGATCATCGCGCCCGCCACCATCAGCCGCTCGGCACGATGCGCACCGACCAGTCGACGCAGCGCGAGCTGGATCACCTCGGGCACCATCAGTCCGACCTGGACTTCGTTGAGGCCGATGCGGAAGGGTTTCTCCGGATCGGGCGAACGCGCCATGACGCGGTAGTCGCAGAAGATCGAGAGCACCGCACCGCCGGCCGGCGAATGCCCGGTGATCGCGGCGACGGTCGGAATCGGGCTGCGCGCCAGCGCCGCCATCAGACCGAAGAAGTCGCTCCAGAACGCGATCATGCCGGCGCGGTCGAGTTGCAGCAGTTCGACCACATCGAGCCCGCCCGAAAACATCTTCGGCTGGCCCGACAACACGACGGCGCGGAATCCTTGACCGGCAGCATCCGCCAGCGCCGGACGCAGCTGCGCGACGAGTGCGGGCGAGAGTGCATTGACCGGCGGCCGCGCCAAGCGCAGTTCGAGAATTCGGGACTCGTGTTCGATTCGTTCAAGCATGGAGGCGCTGGTCGGTAAGAGAGGAAGAGGTGCAGCATAGCCGCGCCAAGTTGCTGAATCGATTGGTCTTGAAGATTTCTTGATGAAGTGCTGAGGGCATCGGGAAGTCTTTCGTGTGGCGAGAGCGGACAGTAAGCCGGCGCGGCCGGCCCTTTGGATTCCGCGACTCGTTCCTTCCTGGAGATCACGTCCCATGCTGCTACGCCCCAGTGTCGCCACCGCCTTGATGCTGTTTTCTTCGAGCCTTTGGGCCGGGTCCGAGCCCAACCTCGTCTTGTTGGACGCCGACTTCAACGACAAGACCTTGAACGTGTTGATCGGGACTGGGGGCGCCATTGTCGGCGAGCCTGTCGCGCTGTCCTCCGGGCTACAGGCGGTGGTGTCGCCGGTTCCTCTGCCGACGCCGTCGCTCCGGCTCGGGCAATCGAGCACGGGGTCGGCACGTTTTGCCGAGTTCGAGTTTCTGGGCGGTGAAGAAGTAAGCACAGGCCGCTTGAGCATTTTCATGGTGCTGAAGCCGGCGGCACTGGATCGGTATCTCGTCAATATTCGTGAGACCACTGGTGCGACCTTGCAGTTTGCCAACCTCGTGCTCATGAATGACGGGGCGATCGCTCTGTCGGATTCCAATGCCGGCGTGTTGTTGGGTGCGACCTACATTCCTGGCCAGAATCTGGTTTTCGAGTTTCGGTACGACATGGACGCCGGCACCTATGACCTGTGGCTCAACAACACCTTGCTGGTGAATGATCGGTCGCACGGCGTGGTGGGTGGTGGGATCGGCTCGATCTACGTTGGCCTCGACAACACGACAACCTCGCAGTTGTTCCTCGATGATCTCAGTGTGACGCGACCGCAGCCCACCGAGGTCTTCGCTGATGGATTCGAGTGAGCGATCTCCTGGGCGGAGAGTCGCGAGCGAAGGGGGCGGCCATCGCCCTAGAATGGGCGAATGCGCTATCGCCTGGATGAATTCGAACTCGACACGGATCGTGAACGCCTGAACGGCCCCGGGGGCGTAGCGGTGCTGCGTCCGCAGGCCTACCGTCTGCTGCACCTTCTGGTGCAGCGTGCGCCTGCGCTCGTGGCGCGCGAAGAACTGATGGACGAGTTGTGGGGTCACCACGCGCTTTCTCCCAACGTGATTCCGCAGACGGTCAGTGAATTGCGCCAGGCCCTCGGCGACGATCCGCAGTCGCCGCGCTATATCGAGACCCGGCATCGTCGCGGCTACGCGTTCATAGCGCCGATTCAGGTCCTCGATGATGCGCGGTCTCCAGTGCCCGACAGCGAACCCGCGCAAGGTCAGGCGGAGGCATCCGATCCCGGGCCGATGATGGCGACGCACCCGTCGCCCGGGCAGCCCGAGCCGTTCCGGCGTGACCGTCACAACGGGACGCTGCTGGGAATGTTCGTCGCACCGATGCTGGCGCTGGTCGTGATCGGGCTCGCGTGGATGCGGTTTCCTGCCGGTGCAGGCGAGGCTCCGATGGCAACAGTCCCTGCACCGGCCGACGAGGGGATTTCCGTCGCGTTGAATGTCGACGATGCGCGACTGCGTGCCTACCTGGTCTGGTTTGCGAGAGGCAGCTCGGCGTGGCGCGCGCATCCGCGTCCCTTGCTGACGTCCCCGGCCTGGTCGCTGGACGTCACTCGGGAAGGGCAATGGCTATTGCGCGCACCGGATGGCGAGGTGCGCAGCAGTGGTGAATTGCCACAGACCGATGCGCCGAGTCAGGCATCGGTCTTGCTTCAGGCGATGGCGGCTGGCGCGGCACAATCCAAGCTGATCGAGGCGCCCCCGGGTTGGCCGACGGCCCAGGTTGAGCGCATGGCGCTGATGGATGCCGCATGGGCGACGAGCGAAGGCCGGTACGCCGCAGCGGACGCCGCATTCGTCGCACTCCAGGCGTCCAATCCGGTGTCCGGCTGGCCGCGACTGCTTCTGGTCGAACACCTGGTTGCCCTGGGCCATTGGCAAGATGCGGCGCGAGAACTGTCGCGGCTGGATCCTGGCTTGGATCGCCGGTTGCTGCTGCAGTCGGATATTTTGCGGGCACGCCTCGCAGGTCAACCCGACGATGCACTGTCGTCCCTGCGAGCCGCCGCCTTGTTGGCGCCCGACAACATCGCCATCCAGTTGGGCTTGTTCGACGCCTTGGTCGCGCAGTCGCAGTGGCACGCGGTGGCGTCGCAAATGTCGGTGCTGTCCGCGTTGCTGGCCGACGATGCGCCGGAGTTGGCATTGCGTCGCGCCGTGTATTTCGCCGCGACCTTGCCGGGTGGCGCCGAGGCTGAGTTCCACAAGGCCGTAACTGCCGCGCGCACGCCATCCGAGCGCGAGCTGGTCATCTTGGCGCAAGCGCGCTGGCAGGTCGGGCGCGGTGCCTTGAAGGATGCCGGAATGTTGCTCGATGCATTGGATGGTGCACGCCCCACCGTGCAGATGCAACGCGCAGAATGGGCTTTGGCGAGCGGTAGACTGGATCAGGCGCGGGCGTCGTTCCAGGCCGCCGAGTCGGCATGGATGGCCGACCGGCGTTCGGGCGAAGCGCGACGTGCGCGCCTCGGGTCAATCGACGTCGCGCTGCAAGCGGGTGAATCGGAGGCTGCGGTGCAACTTGCGGCCAGCCTGCTGGCGGACGCGGAACGTCACGGTGATCGGGAAATCGACATCGACGCGTTGGACGCGATGGGACGAGCATGGACCGGCGCCGGTCGTTTTGACGAGGCGCGGGCGTCCCTGAATCAGGCCATGACGCTGGCACGTGCCCGTGGGCAGGGCATGCGCGAGGCCCGCTCCCGCTATCACTTGGGCAACGCCTATGCGCAGGAGCGTCGGCGTCCGCATGAGGCGGAACAAGCCTACCGCCTCGCAGCCGACGCCTTCCACGCGCTCGGCGACCGTCTCTGGGAGATCAAGGCGCTGTCGAATCTCGCGTTGATGGCGGAACGTGCCGGACGTCGCCTCGACGCGCGCGAGGCTTATCGCGATGCACTGTCGCGGGTTCGCGACCTGGGCGCTCCACGCGAACTTGGCCGCATCGCATTCAATGCTGGCATCAACGAACGCGATGCGGGTGACTTGGATGCGGCCGCGGCGCTCATCGACGAAGCGATGGCTGTGTTGTCCGCCGCGGGCGCCGGCGACGTGCAGGTGATGGCGATCGCAGCGCGTGCCGACATTGCGATGCTTCAAGCCGATGCTGTGCTGGCAGATGCCTTGCTTGGCGGCGTTCGCGAACGTGCTGAACAGGCAGCGCCATTGCCGAGGTCTGCCTGGCATGCGGCGCAAGCGCGTCGATTCGAACTCGGCGGCGACGTCCTCCGCGCGCATGCCGAACTCGAGCGTGCGGTCGAACTGCGGCGGGAGACGGCAGTGCGAACAGCACAATTGGATGGCGAGTTGCGCCAATTGCGGCTTCGCATGGCGACTGGAGAAGCCGATCGGTCGATCGACATGGCGCTGGAGCGCATTGAAGATGAATTGCGACGCATGGGTGAAACGAAATACGCGCTGTCTGCCGCACTCGCGCGCGTCGAGCGGGCATTGACGGATGCGGATCCGATCCAGGCGCGGGATTTGATCGAGACATTGCGCCCGCAGGTCCAGACCGCCGGTAATCGGTCGCAGCAGCTTCAACTCGACTGGCTGGCCGCCAACGCATTCGATGGTGGCGAGCGTTCGGAGCGACTGCGGGCGTTGATCGACGATGCGGATGCTGCGCATTTCGATTTGCTGGTCCTGCTTGCGCGCCGTGCCATGTCCCTGGACAGCCCTGCGCGCGTGCGCAGTGATCGCACCCTTGCCGAGCGTAGGCTGTCTGGCGCCTCGATGTCGCCTTTGTCTGCATTTTGAGCTGGTCGGCTGGCAGCATGGCTGACCTATCATCCGCGTTTCGTTCTTGAGAATTGATCGTGATGAACAGACTGCTGATCTTCATTGCTGTCGCGTTTGGCACTGCCGTCGCCGGAGCCGCTTCGTTGACGGCGCGTGAGGGATGGATTCGCCCGGCACCGCCCGTGGCGCAGGTCCGCGCCGGTTATGTCGTGATCGAGAACGCCGGCGACACCGAGATCGTCCTGGACAAGGTCGAGAGCGCCGACTTCGGCGCCATCGAGATCCACACCATGTACGACGACGCCGGCACGATGCTGATGCGGCGTGTGCCGGAGCTGCGCATTCCGGCCAAGGGCAAGGTCGAACTGAAGCCGGGCAGCCTGCACCTGATGATGTTCCGGCCGAAGCGCGTGTTGGTCGAAGGCGAGCACGTCGAAGTCACCTTGCGCGGCGCCGACGCGACCGTCACCACGACCCTGGTCGTCAAGGCGCAAACGCCTTGAGATTCCCGGCGTGATCCCTCGTGGAGCACGAAGCCGTATGTGCGGCTGAGTCCCCCAACGAGATCACGCCATGTCCGTCCCGTCCTGTCGATTCCTGCAACGTGCGGCCGTTGCCGCGCTGGCTCTGTTGTCGCCGCTGGCCGGTCAGGCACAAGTGATCGGCGAAGTGATGTATGCCGACGGCTTCGACGAAGACCCGAGCATCCAGGCCGATCTCGACTCACTGCAAGGTGCACACACCGAGGCGCTCCAGGGGCTGTTCGGTAGCGGCGGACCCGCGGTGGCGCTGACGATCACCTATGTCGGCAAGGGGCGACGCGGTGAAGGCGACGCCTACGAGGCGCCGGTCATGGGCACGTCCTCGACCCCGTCGCCTGGCATCGGCGGCGTCTCAGCCTTCAATCCGGACACCGGCAACGAGTTCCGCATCCAGATGGCCGGCAACGACCTGGTCGACATCGAGGCGGAAACGGCGCGGGTGGGACGACAGAATCCTGCCGGTCCGAATGGCGGCCCGTCACCGACTGACGATCCCGATTCGCCGGTGCCGGGTCGCGCTGCACCCAAAGCCTGGAGCAACAACAGCGACAACCGCGTGTTGCGCTCGTCGCTGACCGAAGGCACCACAAGCTGGCCGTGGCGCGCGATTGCCGAACATTCGAATCGCTGCACCGGCACCCTGGTCGGGCCGCGGCATGTCGTCACCGCCGGCCACTGCCTCTACAACCGCACATCGAACACCTGGTCCAGCGCCTTCTTCGTCACGCCGGGGCGTGCGGGCAACAACTGGAGTTATGGCCGTTCACGTGTCCCGACACCCGGCCAGTTCACCTGGTACTTCACGCCCTGGCAGTGGCGCCAGGCCAATCCGGGCGGCGGCGCGGGGCAATACGACCTCGGCATCATCGTGTTGCCGGATCGTCTTGGCGACCAGACCGGCTGGATGGGTTACGCGACGCTCGGCAACAGCGACCTGCAGAACGCCCTCGTGTTCAATCGCGGTTTCCCGTGGTGCAACGCCGTCGATCAGAACGGCAATGCGCGCACCGACGATGTCGGCGACGACCCGAACTCGGGCCTGACCTGTGTCGACCGCCATCTCTGGGGCGACGCCAGCAGCTGCAGCATCGGCAATTTCCACGACGTCGACGGCGACCAGTGGGCGCGCCGATTCGATCATTCCTGCGACGCCAGCGCGGCACAGAGCGGGTCGCCGCTGTACACCTACCTCAACGGCGTGCCGGCGGTGATTGGCGTGCACACCACGTCGCTGTGCAACAAGACCGCAGCCGACGTGCCCTGCCTGCCGACCGACCAGCGGCCGCTGCGCGCCACCCGCTTCACGCCCGAATACCGCGCCTGGATTTCGTATTTCCGCAATTGGAAGCCGTGAGAAGCGCAGTCTCTGCACGCTGGTTGTGACCGGATCGGCGTGTATGGCGCGCCCGCTTGTCGCACCATGGCGTCGAATGCCGCTCTGTATCCGGAACGGCTTGGGGCGACATGATGCGAATGCTTGCGGTGGTGCTGTGGATGGCGTGCTGGGCCGGCGGTGTCGCCGCCGCGAATCTGACGATTCCGACGACCCATCCGCGCCTGTGGTTCGGCGATGCCGCGCGCCTGCAGCAGGCGCAAACGCGCTACGCGACGACGCCGTTCACGCCAGGTGGGGCCGACGTGCAGTTCGAACGCGCCTTGCGCGGCGTGCTGACCGGCAACACCGGCGACTGCGACCTTGCCGCAGATCATCTGGTCGGCTGGCTGGTCGAGAACAATGGCAATCGTCGCGATGCCTTGCGTCAGCAGGGCGAGGAATTGCTGGCGATCTACGACTGGTGCCATGACCGTTTGACGCCGGCCGAAATCAGCACGCTGGTGGCGCGCTGGAACGGCTACATGGACATCGAGATCGCCGACGATTTCGCGAACCAGGGTTCGGAAGCGAACAACTACTTCAGCGGGCGCATGCGCAACGAACTGATGTGGGGCATCGCCAGCTTCCACGAGAATCCGCGCGCCCAGGCATTCATCGACCATGCGCTCGACGTGCGCTTCGGCACCTGGTTCCCCACCTGGTACCAGGACTTCGGACGAGGCGGCGTGTTTCCGGAGGGCGGCGACTACGGCGTTGTCAGCCTGTCGTACCCGCTGATCCCCTTCGCGAGTGCCGCCGACTTCGGCCTCGATCCCTATGCGCAGACACCGTATTTCCGCGAAGCCATCTACGCGATGCTGTACGGCACCACGCCCGGTCCGACGACGTTGAGCGGCAGTTTTTCCGGCGGTCACCTGCTGTTTCCGTTCAACGACGACGAGAACCTGCACGGCGGTGGCGTGATCAATGCGCGCCAGTACCTCGGCGACTTCGCGCGTGCTTCCGGTGCGCGCGACGCCGCGACCGGCAATGCGAAGCACGCGCGCGCCTGGCTGGCGACCACGAATGCCGGCCGCAGCTGGTTGTTCGATGCACTCGGCGGCAGCGGTACGGCTGCGGATTTTGCCGATCTGCCACTCGACTACTACGCCCCCGGCGCGCAGGTCTTCGATCTGCGTACCGGCCATGACGCGACCGCGATGCAGGTGCACCTGCAGCTCGGCACGCCCGGCGGCGTCGAGCATCGGCACTGGGATGCCGGCAGTTTCCAGGTCTGGCGCAAAGGCCGCTTCCTGACGCGCGAGAGTGCGGGCTATTCGGACCAGATCGCCGGCTTCATGAACGCCGGTAGCGTCGACACCGAACATCCGCTCGCGCACAACACCCTGCTCTTCGAAGCCTGGAATACCGGGCGCTGGGTGGGTCGCGGGCCACACGTGATTCCCGAAGGACAGGATCGCGGCGAACAACCGCGTAGTCTGCCCGAGGTGAAGCGCCTGCAGCACGAGGCGCAATTCGGTTATGTCGCGGTCGACTATTCGAATGCCTATCGGAACATGCCGGACAGTCGCGTCGACTGGCCCTACGCGGACAAGGCCTGGCGCGAGTTCCTGTTCATCCGGCCATTGCAGGCCCTGGTCATTCTCGATCGGACGCGCGGTTCCGCGGATTCGCTGCTGCCCTGGTACAACGGCGGCGGCTGGTTGCTCGACGGACCGCACGTGACCGCCGATCAGGTGCGTCGCAGTTTCATCCTGCATTTCGAAACCGCGCCGACCGTCACCGCCAATCGTGTCGCCGCCACGCTGGGCACCCAGACCAGCGAGTTGATCACCTTGCTGCCGGCGAGTCCGGCCTATCGGGTGTTCAACGAGGATCGGCCGGGTGATGAACAGGCCGGGCAACATCGCGTCGAACTCGACCAGATCGGCAGTGCCGACGCGTATTTCCTCAACATCGTCACCGGCTACGACGCGGGCGAGGCCGCACTCGCCGCCAGTCTCGTCGACAACGGCGCGAGCTGGACGCTGACGCTCAGCCACCCGGTGCGCGGCCAGGCCGTGGTGACGCTGGTGAAGGGCATGAGCTCGACCGGCGGCAGCATCGCCATCGACGGTGCGCCGGCGATGCCGTTGCGCAGCGACGTGCAGGGCATCCAGGTCACCACGGCGCGACCGGTCTGGGAAGCCGCCTACCTGTTCCGCGACGGCTTCGAGACGGTAGCGCCCTGATCAGCCCAGCGCCGCACGTACATGCGGTGGCAATTCGATCGACTTGCCGCTGCGCGGGTCGATCCAGACCAGCACGCTGTCGCCTTCGGCATAGAGCACGTCGGGCGCGTGGCGGTTGATGATGCGGAAGCTCGCGGTGAACGACGAACGGCCGACGCGCCCCGCAAACATCTCGACCACGATCTCCGCCGGCCATTCGATCGGCTTGCGGAAATTCGTGTTGAGTGCCGCGAGAATCGGCGCGGCATCTTCGCCCATCCAGCCGGCATCGAGGCTGCGGAACCACTGCAGGCGCGCTTCCTCGACATAGGTCGCGTACACCGAGTTGTTGACGTGGGTGTAGGCGTCCATGTCGCCCCAGCGCACCGTCACCGGCGCGCGCACCAGCAGCTTCGGCGCGGTCGTCTCGTTCATCGTTTCGTCTTCTTCGCGGGTTTCGCAGGCTTGGCGACGGTCGTGGATGCGTCGTGTGCGTCGAGCAATCGCTTGAGGAAATGGCCGGTGTGTGAATGCGGGTTCGCGGCCACGTCTTCCGGCGTTCCGGCGGCGATGATGCGACCGCCACGCGCGCCGCCTTCGGGACCGAGGTCGACGATCCAGTCGGCGGTCTTGATCACGTCGAGGTTGTGTTCGATGACCACGACGGTGTTGCCGTCGTCGCGCAGCCGATGCAACACGCCGAGCAGTTGCGCGACGTCGTGGAAATGCAGACCGGTGGTGGGTTCGTCGAGGATGTACAGGGTGCGGCCGGTATCGCGCTTCGACAGTTCACGCGACAGCTTCACGCGTTGCGCTTCGCCGCCGGACAGCGTGGTCGCGCTCTGGCCGAGCTTGATGTAGCTGAGGCCGACGTCCATCAGTGTCTGCAATTTGCGTGCAATCACCGGCACGTTCTCGAACACGGCGAGTGCGTCCTCGACCGTCATCTCGAGCACGTCGCGAATCGAATATCCCTTGAACAGGATTTCCAGCGTCTCGCGGTTGTAGCGCTTGCCGTGACAGACATCGCAGGGCACGTAGACATCTGGCAGGAAGTGCATCTCGACCTTGAGCAATCCATCGCCCTGGCAGGCTTCGCAGCGACCGCCCTTGACGTTGAAGCTGAAACGTCCAGCCTCGTAGCCGCGGGCGCGCGCTTCCGGCACCTGCGCGAACAGTTCGCGCAGCGGCGTGAACAACTGCGTGTAGGTGGCGGGATTGGAGCGCGGCGTGCGCCCGATCGGCGACTGGTCGATGTCGACGACCTTGTCGAACAAGTCGATGCCTTCGACCTTGCCGTAGGGTGCGGCCTGTTCGGCGGCGCCATTCAGTTCGACCGCGGCGATGCGGAACAGGGTGTCGTTGATCAGGGTCGATTTGCCCGAGCCCGAGACGCCGGTGACGCAGACGAACAGGCCCGCGGGAATCTCGAGATCGACGTGCTGCAGGTTGTTGCCGTGCGCGTCGCGCAGGCGCAGCCATTTGTCCGGATCGGGCGTGTGGCGCTTCGCCGGCAGCGCGATGGCCTTTCGACCGGAGAGATAGTCGCCAGTCAGCGAGCGCTTCGATGCGAGGATGTCGGCCAGCTTGCCTTGTGCGACGACTTCGCCACCATGCACGCCGGCGCCGGGGCCGATGTCGAGGATGTGGTCGGCGCTGCGGATCGCATCTTCATCATGTTCGACCACGATCACGGTGTTGCCGAGATCGCGCAGACGGGTGAGTGTGGCCAGCAGGCGTTCGTTGTCGCGCTGGTGCAGGCCGATCGAAGGCTCGTCGAGCACGTACATCACGCCGACCAGGCCGGCACCGATCTGCGAGGCGAGGCGGATGCGCTGCGCTTCGCCGCCCGACAGCGAATCGGCCTTGCGGTCGAGCGTCAGGTAGTCGAGGCCGACGTCGATCAGGAAACGCAGGCGTTCGCGGATTTCCTTGACGATCTTGGCCGCAATCTCGCCGCGCCAACCGTCGAGGTGCAGGTGTTCGAAGAAGCGTTGCGTTTCCTCGACCGCCCAGGCGGTGACGGCGGGCAGGGCCTTGCCGCCGACGAATACATTGCGCGCCGCACGACCGAGACGCTGGCCGTTGCATTCCGGACACGGACGTTCGCTGATGAACTTGGCCAGCTCCTCGCGCACCATGGCCGATTCGGTTTCGCGGTAACGGCGTTCGAGGTTGTTCAGAATGCCCTCGAAGCGGTGCTTGCGGTTGACCGTCAGACCGCCGGACTCGCTGGCGTAGCGGAAGTTGATCTCCTCGCCGCCGCTGCCGTGCAGGATGGCGTCGCGCACATTCTTCGGCAGTTTCTGCCACGGCGTTTCGACATCGAACCCGTAATGCTTGGAGAGCGCCACGATCATCGCGAAGTAGTAGCTGTTGCGGCGGTCCCAGCTCTTGATCGCACCGTTCGCGAGTGCCAGTTCCGGATGCGCGACGACGCGTGCCGGATCGAAGAACTGGGTCACGCCGAGGCCATCGCACTTGCTGCAGGCGCCGATCGGCGAGTTGAACGAGAACAGCCGCGGCTCGAGTTCCGACAGCGAGTAATCGCAGATCGGGCAGCTGAACTTCGACGAATACAGGATTTCCTTCGCGTCCGCCGCATCCATTTCGGCGACCACGACCATGCCGTCGCCGAGCTTGAGCGCGTTCTCGAAGGATTCGGCGAGGCGTTGTTTCAGATCCGCCTTTGGCTTGAAGCGATCGACGACGACATCGATGCTGTGTTTGTTGCGCAGCCCGAGTTTCGGCACCGCGTCGATCTCGTGAATCGTGCCGTTCACGCGCACACGCACGTAGCCCTGCGCACGCAACTGCTCGAACACCTGCAGATGTTCGCCCTTGCGCTCGCGGATGATCGGCGCGAGCAGCATGTAGCGCTTGTCCGGGTCGAGCGCGAGCGTGGCGTCGACCATCTGCGACACCGTCTGCGCGGCCAGCGGCTGTCCGTGGTCCGGGCAATGCGGCGTGCCGGTGCGGGCGTACAGCAGGCGCAGGTAGTCGTAGATTTCGGTGATGGTGCCGACCGTCGAACGCGGGTTGTGCGAAGTCGACTTCTGCTCGATCGAGATGGCCGGAGACAGGCCTTCGATGTGGTCGAGGTCCGGCTTTTCCATGACCGACAGGAACTGCCGCGCGTACGCCGACAATGATTCGACGTAGCGGCGCTGGCCTTCGGCGTAGATGGTGTCGAAGGCCAGCGAGGACTTGCCCGACCCGGACAGGCCGGTGATCACGATCAACTGGTCGCGCGGCAGGTCCAGATCGATGTTCTTGAGGTTGTGCGTGCGCGCGCCACGCAGACGGATCGTGTCCATCGCCCGAAATCCTCCGAGTAAGCCGACAAGGCTAGCAGCCGGGGGGCGCGATACGATGTGAACGAGCCGGCTCGGTCGGGCCACAGGAGCGGTCATTCATTGACCATTCCGCCCTGATGCGGCTATGATCCGCGCCCTTTTTCGGTCGATCGACCGGAAGGGAAGGGACCCGGAGCAAGCGTGGCCGCGGCCCATGGCCAAAATAACGACAGAGGCATTGCCATCATGTACGCAATTGTAGTCACCGGCGGTAAGCAGTACCGCGTGATGAAGGGTGAAACCCTTCGAATTGAGAAGCTCGATGCCGAGGTCGGTTCCTCGGTGAAGTTCGACCAGGTCCTGCTGGTCGGCGACGGCGACGCAATCAGCGTCGGCACGCCGGTCGTGGCGGGTGCATCGGTTGCGGCGACGATCAAGTCGCACGGCCGTGGCGACAAGGTCCGGATCGTCAAGTTCCGCCGTCGCAAGCACCATCGCAAGCAGATGGGCCACCGTCAGTACTTCACCGAAGTCGAAATCACTGGCATCAGCAAGTAAAGGCCGAGGAGAGCAGCCATGGCACAGAAAAAAGGCGTAGGTTCCACCCGTAACGGCCGCGATTCGAACCCGAAGTACCTGGGTGTGAAGCTGTTCGGCGGTCAGGCCGTCGAAGCCGGCAACATCATCGTGCGTCAGCGCGGTACCGAATATCACCCGGGCACGGGCGTCGGCATTGGCCGCGACCACACCCTGTTCGCGCTCGCGGACGGTACGGTCGAGTTCAGCGTCAAGGGCCCGAACGGCGGTCGTCGCACCGTCAGCGTCCGCTGAGCGAACGCGCCATTCGGTTCACGGAGAGCCCCGCGCTGCGGGGCTTTTCTGTTTCTGGACCACCGAAATTCCATGGGCCGCGAAAATCCATGTCGCGACCTTTCCGTTTCCCGTCAATTGCAGCATCCTCCCGCCCATGAAATTCGTCGATGAAGCTGAAATCAAGGTGATCGCCGGAGCCGGCGGCAACGGCAGCGTCAGCTTCCGGCGCGAGAAGTTCATTCCGCTCGGTGGTCCAGATGGCGGCAACGGCGGCGATGGCGGTTGCG
>JAKJFE010000210.1 GCA_022705045.1 Pseudomonadota bacterium
CCTTCCTGCCGCAGATCCTGCTGTCCGGCTTCATGTTCCCGTATGCAGGCATGCCGAAACCGGCGCAATGGATCGCCGAAATCCTGCCGCTCACGCATTTCATCCGCCTCATCCGCGGCATCATGCTGCGCGCCGCCGAACTCGGCGAACTGCGCCGCGAGCTCTGGATCCTGCTCGGCTTCACCGCCCTGATGCTGGCACTGGCGACATTGCGCTTTCGCAAGCGGCTGGATTGAGCCGCGCCGCGGCTTCACGTTGCTACAATCCGCCGCATGAACATCCTGTTGAACGGCGCCGCGCAGGTCCTGCGCGAGGGCGCCGATGTGGCTGAATTGCTGATGGTCGCCGGGCTCGCGGAGAAGCGGGTTGCGGTGGAGGTGAATCTGGAGATCGTGCCGCGATCGCAACACGCCCTGCGCGTGCTGCGCGAGGGCGATCGCGTCGAGATCGTGCACGCGATCGGCGGCGGTTGAGGAGTACGCATGAACACACACGCACCCGTCGACGATGGTTTCGTCATCGCCGGCCGAACCTATCGCTCGCGCCTGTTGACCGGCACCGGCAAGTTCAAGGATCTGGAAGAGACGCGGCTAGCGACCGAAGCTGCGGGCGCCGAGATCGTCACCGTCGCGATCCGCCGCAGCAACATCGGCCAGAATCCGGGCGAGCCGAACCTGCTCGACGTGTTGCCGCCGTCGCGCTACACGATCCTGCCGAACACGGCCGGCTGCTACACGGCCGATGATGCCGTGCGCACCTGCCGACTGGCGCGCGAACTGCTCGACGGGCACAAGCTCGTGAAACTCGAAGTCCTGGCCGACCAGAAGACTTTGTTCCCGGACATCATCGAGACACTGAAGGCGACCGAGATCCTGGTGCGCGACGGCTTCGACGTCATGGTCTACACCAATGACGACCCGATCATCGCGAAGAAGCTGGAGGATATGGGCTGCGTCGCGGTGATGCCGCTGGCGGCACCGATCGGTTCGGGTCTGGGCGTGCGCAATCCCTACAACATCCTGACCATCGTCGAGAACGCGAAGGTGCCGATCCTGGTCGATGCCGGCGTCGGGACTGCGAGTGATGCCGCGATCGCGATGGAACTCGGCTGCGATGGTGTGCTGATGAATACCGCCATCGCCGGGGCCAAGCATCCGGTGCTGATGGCCAGCGCGATGCGCAAGGCGATCGAGGCCGGCCGCGAAGCCTTCCTCGCCGGACGGATTCCGCGCAAGCGTTTCGCTTCGGCGTCGAGTCCGATCGACGGACACTTCCTCTGATGTCCGAGCTGAACGAGTCGACGCCACCGCGTCGCGAGATCAAGAGTTTCGTCAAGCGCATCGGCCGCATCACGGCCGGCCAGAAGCAGGCGCTGGAAACCCAGTGGCCGCGTTATGGCCTCGACTACAGCGGCACGCCACGCGACCTCGCGGCGACGTTCGGCAACGATCGTCCGATCGTGCTCGAGATCGGCTTCGGCAACGGTGAAGCCCTGTTCGCGGCGGCCAAGGCCGACCCGGCGCGCAACTACATCGGCATTGAAGTGCACGAGCCCGGCGTCGGTCGACTGCTGCGTGATGCCGATGCCGCGGGGCTCGTGAACCTGCGCGTGTCCAAACACGACGCGGTCGAGGTGCTGCGCCACGAAATCACGCCCGGCAGCCTCGCCGAAGTGCGCCTGTATTTCCCCGACCCCTGGCACAAGAAGCGCCACAACAAGCGTCGCATCGTGCAACCGGACTTCGTCGAGATGATCGCCTCGCGCCTCGCGCCCGATGGCCTCTTCCATCTGGCGACGGATTGGGAACCCTATGCCGAGCACATGTTCGACGTGCTCGACGCCAGTCCCTCGTTCCGCAACGAACTCGGCCCGCGCCAGAGTGCACCGCGCCCCGACTGGCGCATCGAAACCCACTTCCAGAAGCGCGGCGAACGCCTCGGTCACGGGGTCTGGGATCTGTTGTACCGGAGGCGCTGATCGCGTGACATTTCGCTGACCTGGGCCGTCGTCGCGGTTCCGGCGAGGCCATACGCGGGGCTACACTCGGGGCACGACTCCGCCGCCCACAAGGACCATGCTCAGCGGCCTGACCCTCTCCAGCGAAATGCTGCTCGTGCTCGGACTGACCACGTTCACGCTGGTCATGTTCACGCTGGAGTGGGTGCGCGCCGACGTGGTCGCGCTACTGGTGCTGGTCGCACTCGGCATCACCGGCGTCGTGCCGACCGAGCAGTTGTTCGATGGCTTCGCCGGCAACGCCGTGGTGGCGATCATGGCGACGATGATCCTCGGTGCCGGGCTCGATCGCACCGGCGTGCTGAATACCGCCGCGTCACACATCCTGCGCCTGTCGAACGGCGACGAACGCCGCCTGCTGCTGGTCCTGTGCGGCATCACCGGACTGATCTCGGCGGTCATGCAGAACCCGGCCGTCACCGCGTTGTTCCTGCCCGTGGTCGCACGTATCTCGACCCGCACCGGCCTGCCTTTGTCGCGCCTGCTGCTGCCGATGGCCTGCTGCATCATTCTGGGCGGCACCATCACCATGGTCGGTAATTCGCCGCAGATCCTGCTGAACGATCTGGTGCTGTCGGTCAATCGCAACCTGCCCTCGGGCGCCGACACCATCGAACCCTTCTCGATGTTCAGCATCGCCCCGATCGGTCTCGTGTTGCTGCTGTCCGGCATGGCCTATTTCCACTGGTTCTGGCCGAAGCTGATGCCGAGCCGCGACGACGAACGCCAGATCGTCACGCCGGGCGCCACCGCGAGTTACTTCGAAAGCACCTACGGCATCGAAGGCGAAGTCGTCGAACTGATGGTACCCGCCGAAAGCGCGCTGATCGGCTTGTCGATCGCGGAAGTGGAAGCGCAAGCGGGTACGCCGCTGATCCTCGCGATCAAGGTCGGCGAAGAAGCGCGCCTGGCGCCGCCGGCCGACCAGATGCTTTGGGCGAACACCATCCTCGGCGTACTCGGCCCGCGCGAACGCATCCACGAATGGGCGCAACAGCAAGGCCTGCGCGTGTTGCCCAAGACGCGCAACTTCGGCGCGATGTTCAACCCGACGCGCGCCGGCATCTCCGAAGCGGTGATCCCGCCGAACTCGCGTTTCATCGGCCAGCGCGTCGGCGAACTGCGCCTGCGCAAGCGCTACGGCATCTCGGTACTGGCGGTGAATCGCGGCGACAAGATCTGGCGCGACGAAATCCGCGGACGCATGTTGCGCCAGGGCGACACGCTGGTTTTCCACGGTGCGTGGCGCGATCTTGCGCACGCCGCCGAAGACCACGACTTCGTCGTCGTCACCGACTATCCGAAGGACGAAGAACGTCCACACCGACTGAATCACGCGATCGTGTTCTTCGCGTTGTCGATGGTGCTGGCCCTGCTCTCCGATCTGCCACTGCCGGTGGCCCTGCTCTCCGGTGCGGTCGGCATGCTGCTGACCGGCGTGCTGAACATGGACGAGGCCTATCGCGCCATCAACTGGAAGACCATCTTCATCATGGCCTCGCTGATTCCGCTCGGCTGGGCCATGGACTCGACCGGCGCCGCCGCGTGGATCGCGCAGGAAATCCTGGTCGTGCTCGGCGATGTGCCGATCTGGGCGCTGGAACTGGCCCTGGTGATCCTGACCAGTCTGTTTGCGCAGGTCATGTCGAACGTCGGTGCGACCGTGGTGATGGTGCCGATGGCGATCAATATCGCACTCGCCGCCAACACCAACCCGACACCGTTCGCGCTGCTGGTGACGCTGGCTGCATCGAACAACTTCACCGGCACGGCCAACCCGGTGATGTCGTTGATCGCAAGCCCCGGCAGCTATCGCAGCAAGGACCTGATCCGCGTCGGCGCGCCGTTGAGCGCGATCTTCGCGATTGTCGCGCTGGTGATGGTCAACCTGATCTATTGACCGAGCAACACCGTACCGTCCTCGATCTGCAGCGCGATCGGCACCAGGCCATTGCCCATGCACGGCCCCGAGGTACAGAAACCGTTGTCGATCTTGAACATCGCACCGTGCGCGGCGCAGACC
>JAKJFE010000211.1 GCA_022705045.1 Pseudomonadota bacterium
GATGTCGAGCTCGCGTGCTTCGTCCACCAATCGCTTCAGCCGCGGATTCTTCGCCGCGTCCGCGACCATGATCTCGACGACGTTGCCGGCGTCGTGTTTCATCGCCGCTTCGACGGCATGAATGCCGGCGAGGATGTCCTTGCTCATCGTTTCTTCTTCCCTTGACTCGTGCGCGCATCGCGCCGTTGTTCCGCCCGGGGCGCCTGAATCGCGACCGGCCGCTGTCCCTGCACCTGCGGTGGCGGCACCAGTCGCAGATCAACCTTGCGTTCTTCCATGCTGGCCCGCAGCACCTGCACACGCAAGCTGTCGCCGAGACGGAAACGCAGGCCCTGACGGTCGCCGACCATTTCGCGGCGGCCGGCATCGAAGTGGTAGTAGTCGTTCGGCAACTGGGTGACGTGGATCAGGCCGGTGACGCCAGTGTCGGCGATGCCGACGAAGAGACCGAACGAGGTGACGCCACTGATGATGCCGTCGAACTCGGAGCCGACGTGTTTGCTCATCCACGCGCACTGGTAGCGCTCGTTCACTTCACGTGAGGCCTCGTCGGCACGGCGTTCGCGCTGCGAGCAGTGTTGCGCACGCGCCAGCATTTCGGCCGGGCCGGCTTCGTAGTTCGCAGCCTTGCCGCCGTTCAACACATGACGGATGGCGCGATGCACCAGCAGGTCCGGATAACGCCGGATCGGCGACGTGAAATGCGCATAGGCTTCGAGCGCGAGACCGAAGTGGCCGTTGCAGTCAGGGTGGTAGACGGCCAGGCTTTGCGAGCGCAGCAGCACCTGTTCGAGCAGCAAGGCATCCGGGCGTTTGCGGATCTTGCGCAGCAGGGCCGAATAGTCGGCCGGCTTGACCGAGGCATGCGGCGGCAGGCGCAATCCGAATTCGGCGAGAAAGCTCTGCAGCTCCTCGAATTTCTCTTCCGGCGGCGGCGCGTGAACGCGATACGGCGCCGGAATCTTGGCCTTGTTGAGGAACTTCGCAGCCTCGACGTTCGCCGCGATCATGCATTCCTCGATCAGCTTGTGCGCATCGTTGCGCGCCTGCGGCTGCATCGCCAGCACCTCGCCGGCGGCACCGAGCGAGAACTTCACTTCCTGCGACTCGAACTCGATCGCGCCACGCTCGCTGCGCCGCTTCACGAACGCCTTGTACAGCGCGTGCAGATTTTCGAGGTGCGGCAGCAAGTCCGCCATCGCCGCACGTTCCTCGGCATCACGCTCGCCGATCGCGCGCCAGACCCGGGTGTAGGTCAGTCGCGCGTGCGAACGCATCACCGCCGGATAGAAGCGCGAACGCGAGACTTCGCCGTCGGCGCCGACCGTCATCTCGCAGACCATGCACAGGCGCTCGACGGCCGGATTCAACGAACAGATGCCGTTCGACAAGGTCTCCGGCAGCATCGGCACGACGAAACCCGGGAAGTACACCGAGGTCGCACGATCGAAGGCTTCCTTGTCGAGCGCGCTGCCGACCGGCACGTAATGCGAGACATCGGCGATCGCGACCAGCAGTCGCCAGCCGCCGCCCTTGCGCGGCTCGCAGAACACGGCATCGTCGAAGTCGCGCGCATCCTCGCCATCGATGGTGACCAGCGGCGTGTCGCGCAGATCGACGCGCATCTCGCGATCCTGCTTCGTCACCTGCGGCTCGACGCGCTCGGCTTCACGCGTCACCTCGATCGGCCATTCGTGCGGCAAGCCGTGCGATTCGATCGCGACACGCACGATCAGCGAAGCGGTGAGTTTTTCGCCGAGCACGGCGACCACGCGCCCGAGCGGCGGACGTTCCCTGGTCGGCGGCTCGACGATTTCGGCCACCACGATCTGCCCCGCCGCCGCGCCACCGCGCTGGTCCGGCGGAATCAGCACGTCCTGGTGCAGGCGACGATCATCAGGGATGACGATGCCGAGGCCGCGGCGCTCGTCGAAGCGACCGACCAGGCGCGGACGGCGCCGTTCCAGCACTTCCGCGATCGCTGCTTCGCGCCGGCCACGGCGATCGATATTGGCCACGCTGACCAGCACGCGGTCGCCATGCATCACGGCACGCATTTCGTTCGGTGGAATGAACAGGTCGTCGCTGCCGTCGTCAGGTTTCAGGAAGCCGAAGCCGTCCGGATTCGCGATCACCGAACCGGCGATCAGGTCGAGTTTCTCGGCGATGCGCTCGACCGTCATCAGCTCGGCGGATTCGCTCAGGAACTTCGCGATGCCCTCGCGCGAGAGGATCGGATTCTCGTAGCGCAAGGACTCGCGCTCGGCCTGGGGATCGGCATAACGCGACGGCCGTTTCGTGGCCGCGATCGCGCTCCCCCGACGCTTTCCGGCCGGCGCAGCTTCAGCCACGACCCGGCGATCGTTCCGCTCGGCCGGCCCGCGCGCTGGCCGTTCGACGAAACTGTCCGGCAGCCACGGGGCCGCCTTCTTCTTCGGCTTGCCCGCCGCCTTGGCCGGCGCACCCACGCGCTTGCCCGGCCCGCGCGCCCGACGCTCGTCGCTCCCACCCGCCATCGGCTTGCCCTTGCTGCCGCTCCGCTTTTTCACGCTGCACTCCTGCTCATGGCACGCATGGTAAGGCGAATGAACGGACCGCGCCGCCCGCGTTGACAAATCCGCGCCCCGCACCTAGAGTGCGCGCCCCTGCACGGCTCGCCGTTCAGGGACACCTGCCCAGGTGGCGGAATTGGTAGACGCACTAGTTTCAGGTACTAGCGGGGCGACCCGTGGAGGTTCGAGTCCTCTCTTGGGCACCATCTTCAAACACAACGCCGGCCTTGTGCCGGCGTTGTTGTTTTCGGAGATCGCTGATGCCGTCCTGGCTTTGACTCGGCGATACCCATCGGTTTCTTGCACGCTTGGCCCCATCGCGAAATCGGGGCGGCGAGGCATCTGGTAGAACTGCGGTGACTTCCGCGCGCTGCGCCCACCTCCGAGGCCTATCCGATGACACCATGCATTGCTCGTCCCGTTGCAGCACGCGCGGGTCTTCGCTTCACTATCGCCGCACTGCTCGCGATGGCGCTGTCCGCAGGTGCCGCCCTCGCCGGAAACGATGACCTCGCCCCGATCCGCGCGCAGCTCACGGCGCAGCATGATGCGAACGTGCAGCGCTTGCGCGACTGGATCGCGTTGCCATCGATCGCTGCCGAGAACCTCAACTACCCGAGCGGTGCGGAACATCAGGCGCAGTTGTTGCGTGACGCGGGTTTCCAGCAGGTCGAGATCATTCCGACCGAGGGCAAACCGGGCGTGTTCGCGACGCTGGATGCCGGTGCGGAAAAAACTGTCGGCGTGTACTTCATGTACGACGTGAAGCAATACGACGCGTCGGAATGGAAGTCCCCGCCGCTTGAAGGTCGCATCGTCGACATGCCCGACATCGGCAAGGTGATGATGGGCCGCGGCGCGGTGAATCAGAAGGGTCCGCAGTCGGCCTTGCTGGCCGCGCTGCATGCGTACAAGGCGGCGGGACGGAAGCTGCCGGTCAATCTGGTCCTCGTCGCCGAAGGCGAGGAGGAAATCGGTTCGGTGCATATCCGCCAGCTGGTGCAAACGCCGAAGGTGCAGGCCGCGCTGGCGAAGACGATCGGCGTGTTCATGCCGACCGCGATGCAGGGCCTCGACGGTGTCGTCACCGTTTCGCTCGGCGCCAAGGGCATCGTCGAACTGGAGCTGATCGCGAGTGGCGAAAAATGGGGACGCGGGCCGAACAAGGACGTGCATTCCTCGCTGAAAGCCATGGTCGACAGCCCGGCCTGGCGTCTGGTCAAGGCGCTGGACACGCTGGTGTCGGAAGACGGGAACACCATCACGATCGACGATTACCCGAAGGCACCGCCGATCAGCGACGCACACCGGGCGATGATCGCGAAGGCTTCGACCGTGCGCGACGAAGCCATCACCAAACAGCAGCTGGGCGTGAAGCACTGGATCGATGATCTGCCGTGGCAGCAGGCGCAGGAGCGGCTGGTGTCGCAACCGACCGTGAACATCGAAGGCCTGGTCGGTGGCTACACCGGCCCGGGCGGCAAGACC
>JAKJFE010000067.1 GCA_022705045.1 Pseudomonadota bacterium
CCACGTGTGCACCGATCGCACCGCCCTGGTCGGTCCGATCGGTGTGCCGCGGGCCTTCAGTGTCGACATGAGCAACAGCGATTGCGGACAAGCCCTGCACGCACTGCGACACATGTGGGAGGTCGGCGTGGCGCAGTCCGGACTCGCCGCCGAAGATCAGACCTTGTCCGCGTCGCTGGCCCTGATCTACGACGAGCTTGCCGCGTTTGCCGGTGCCCGCGGGACGCTGACGCCCGATGCGGACCTCCCGGCATCGCGCGACGAGTTCATCGCCGAGCTGATGTCGGCGCTTGCGCGGGAAGACGGTGGCCAACGGCTCGAAGCGCTGATGCGCATCGGTTGCGCAAGCGGCTTCGAACCGTTTCCCGGATTGGGCGCGTGCATGCACGCGAATGGATTTGAATAGACCGTCGGTTCAGCGCGTCTCGACCACCGGCAACACGATGTGGCTGGCCGCACCCGGCGCGTGTGAAATCCGCTGCGTGGCCTTGCGATAGTCCGCCGGCTTGGCGAAAAAGATGTTCGGCACGAAGGTCTGCGGATTGCGGTCGTAGAGCGGGAACCAGGTCGACTGGATCTGCACCATCAGGCGATGGCCCTTGCCGAAGACGTGGTTCGCGTGCGGCAGCGGGATGCGATAGGGCAACACCGCATTCGCCTCGATCGGCTTCGGGTGCTCGTAACTTTCGCGGTAACGGCCGCGGAAGATGTCGGCCGAGACCATCAGCTGGTAACCGCCCATCTGTGGCTGGCGCGGCACTTCGTCCGGATAGACGTCGATGAGTTTGACGACCCAGTCGCTGTCGCTGCCGCTGGTCGCGGCGAACAATTGCGCGACCGGTTCGCCGGCGATCTTCAGAGGTTCGGCCAGAGGTTCGCTGACGAAGGCCAGCACGTCGGTGCGACTGGACGCGTCGCGCTGGTCGTCGACCAGCCACTTCGGCCAATACGCGTCATCGTCATAGGCCACGGCGCGGATCGGGCGACGCGTGAAGGGCACGGGTTTGGCCGGATCGGACACGTAGTCGCTCTCGCGGGCGTCGTCGTCATCCGGCGCATCGAACGACAAGGCCGCATCGGCGCGCAGGTACAGCGACTTCGCGGTCGTCGTGCAACCGGTGTCGCAGCCGCGTGGCCAGGCCGACAGACGCTGCCAGTGGTTGCTGCCGGTCTCGAACGCGACCACGGGTGCCGTGTCGTGCCCGGGTGCGTCGTCGCGCAGGAAGTGGTCGAGGAACGGGCGCAACACATCGCGCCGGAACTGCAGGGCCGTGTTGGCGTCGAACTGGATCGCACCGAGGCTGCTGGCCTCGTCGATCTGCTGACCGTGATTCCACGGGCCCGCGACCAGATAGACCTGATCGTTGTTCGTGTCCTTGGCCTCCAGCGCGCGATACACCGCGGGTGCGCCGTAGATGTCTTCCTGGTCCCACCAGCCGTGCACGACCATGGTCGGCACCTTCAACGGCTGCGCCGCCAGCAGCTTGTCCATCGCCTGTTGCTGCCAGAACGCGTCATAGGCGGGATGCGCGGTGAGCTTGCGCCAGAAGCCGGACTGTTCGAGTCCGCGTGCCTGGCCGAGCGCACCGGCGGAGCCGGCGGCGAGGAATTCGTCGTACTGGTCGGTGTGGCTGAACCACCACGAGGCGCTGTTGTCGCGGGTGACCACCTGTTCCAGCATGTAGCCCATGTTGATCTGGCGGAAGGCGCCGTGGTGGAACCAGTCGTCGCCCATCCAGCCGTCGACCATCGGGTTCATCGGCACCGACACCTTCAGCGCCGGATGCGGATCGACCAGCGCGGTCAACGACAGATAACCGTCATACGAAATCCCGATGATGCCGACGCGACCGTTGCTCTCGGGCACGTGTTTCACCAGCCAGTCGATGGTGTCGTAGGTATCCGTCGCGTGGTCCACCGGCGTCGGATTCAACGGGCCGCGGAACGGCCGGTTCATCACGTAGTCGCCTTCCGAGCCGTACTTGCCGCGCACGTCCTGGACCACGCGGATGTAGCCGGCCTCGGCGATCACGTCGGCGATGTTGTCGTAACCCTGCAGGACCGCGGCGATGCGCGGGCTGTGCGCATTGGCGGTCAGGCCATTGGCGTCGTAGGGCGTGCGCGTCAGCAGCATCGGCGCACGTTGCGCACCCTTCGGCACCAGGATGACCGTATGCAGCTTCACGCCATCGCGCATCGGAATCATCACCTCGCGGCGTTCGTGGTCGAAACCGACCGTCGAGGGTTTGAATTCGGCGGGCGTCTCGCTCGGGTAATTCGGGTATTTCGGCTTGGCCGGGCGCTCGGCGGCGGCGACCGCACCGGCGAATGCAACAGCGACGACAGCGGACCACATCAGGCGATGCGACGACATGCGAAGATCTCCGGGCCAAGGGCAACCGTTCGAGCATAACCCCGGTGCCGCGCCCCGACGCATCCTCCACAATCGTTCAACGACCGCTGCAACCATGCCGAACTGCCCCTGCGGCGCCGCCGACTACGACCGTTGCTGTGGCCGCTTCCATCGCGGCGCGATACCCGAGACCGCCGAACAGCTCATGCGCTCGCGCTACAGCGCCTACGTGCTCGGTCTCGGCGACTACCTGCGGGCGACCTGGCACCCCGACACACGACCGGACACGATCGATGTCGGAAGCGCTGAGGCGAAGGCGACGCGCTGGCTCGGGCTCGATGTCAAACGTCATGTGCCGGATGGCGACCGCGCCATGGTCGAATTCGTCGCGCGTTACCGGATCGGCGGCGCTTCGGCGCAACGCCTGCATGAAATCAGCCGCTTCGAACGCATCGACGGGCGCTGGTACTACCGCGACGGCGAGTTCCCGGAGCGCTGATCGGGCTTGGCGGGATCTGGCGCCGAAACGGGTTTCGTCGGACACACGCCGAATCCGGAGTCGCCATGTCCTTCCGTTTCCTGTCTTGCATGCTCGGACCGATGCTGCTGAGCCTGGCCACCACCGGCATTGCCCAGCAAACGGCCGTCGACGGCTTCGTCCCGCAGGCCAACCTGCCGGTGCGCGCGCTGGCCCTGCAGGACGACGGCAAGATCGTCGTGGGCGGCGATTTCTCGACGATGAATTTCCAGTCCTTCAACCGGCTGGCGCGGCTGCATCCGGACGGCAACCTCGACACCGGCTTCTTCAGCCCGCTCAACAGCGGCAGCGTGCGCAGTGTCCTCGTCGAAGACGACGGCGACCTGGTGATCGGCGGCAACGGCTTGGTGCTGAACGAGATCATCGTCGCCGGCGCACTCGCGCGCATGAGCAGCAACGGCAACACGGACGTCACCTTCACGCCGCTCCTGAACGGTACCGTGCATGTGGTGATCAGCGACGGCGAGGGCGGCTATTTCGTCGGCGGCGAGTTCAACCTGGGCGGGACGCCGGCGCGCAGGAACGTGGCGCGGGTGACCGCCGTCGGCGCGATCGATCCGAACTGGATCGGCAGCGTCAGCGCCCCGGTGTTCGCGCTCGCCCGCGACATCCAGGGGCGACTCTACGTCGGCCGGGGCACGAACGTGTTCGAGCCCGGGACGGTGTCGCACCTGCAGCGACTGTTGCGCAATGGCGCGCCTGACGCCCGCTACAACGTCCATGTCGATGGCCCGGTACACGCGCTGCTGCGCGAACCGAATGGCCATCTCGTGATCGGCGGCGACTTCAACACGGTCAATGGTGTGACCCGGCCTGGAACGGCGCGGCTGACGCGCCACGGCGTGCTCGACGCCCAGTTCAACACCTTCACGACGCCCGGCGTACGGGCGCTGGCGCGTTCGGCCGGCGGCGTGTTGACGGTCGGCGGCAGCTTCGACCACGACGAATCGCCGCGCCTGCTCCGCAAGGACGGGACCGCCTCGGTCGACCGGCTGCCGAAGAACCAGACGCCGGGCGCCGACGCCCCTGTGCTCGCGCTGCTGCAACTGCCCGACGGCAGCGTCGTGGTCGGCGGCGAGTTCTCGATGGTCGGCGACGCGCCGCGCGGGCGACTGGCGCGCATCGACGATCGCCGCCATCTCGACAACACGCTGTCCGCCACCTTGGTCGGCGGCGATCTCATGACAGCGATGCAGAGCGTCGTAGGCAACCTGATCGTCAGCGGCGAATTCACCAGCGTGAATGGCCAGCCGCGCGGACGGCTCGCGCGACTGGATGCCAGCGGCAAGGTGCTGACAGCCGGCATCGGCTCGTCCGATCCGCAGCTCAATGCACCGGCGCTCGCCATCGCCGAAACGAGCTACGGCGCCCTGCTGGTGGGCGGCGCCTTCACCAGCGCGTTCGGCCGCAGTGTCGGATACTTCACGCGCACGTCGGCCGCACTCGACGATGCATTCAGTCCGCTGCCCACCCAGGCCGACAACGTGGTGCGCGCCGTGGCCATCGAGGCGGACCAGAGCTTCCTGATTGGCGGCGACTTCACCCTCGTCAACGGCGCGACCCGTCGCGGCATCGCTCGATTGACCATCGACGGCGAGCTCGACACCGCCTTCAACTTGAACCTGCCCGCCGGCAGCGTCGTCACCAGCATCGCCGTACAGCGCGACGGCGCGATCGTGCTGGGCGGCGCGTTCTCGCAAGTCGCCGGCGGGGCCCGCACAAACCTCGCGCGCGTCTCGTCGAGCGGCGTGCTCGATACCGGCTTCAACCCCGCGCCCAATGGCCGCGTCGAAACCTTGTTCCTGCAGACGAACAACGACCTGCTGGTCGGCGGCGCCTTCGGCACGATCGCGGGCGGCAACCGTGTTCGTGTCGCGCGCCTGAATGGTGACGGCACGCTGGATACGAGCTTCGACGCGGCGCTGTCGACGAGTATCACGCGCGTGCACACGGTCGCCCAGCAGGCCGACGGCGGTATCTGGATCGGCGGCAGCAACAACCTGCTGACGCGCCGCACCAGCACCGGCGCGGTCGATGCCACGTTCACGGCGACCACCTCCGGCACCGTGCGGGGCATCGTGCCCGGTGTCGACGGCAAGACCCTCGTGTTCGGCAGTTTCTCCACCCTGGCCGGACAGAACCGCAACGGCCTCGGCCGGCTCGTCGACCGCGATCGCAACGCTTTCCAGTTCCTCGCCTACGATGACAACCTGCAGCGGCTGCTCTGGCGCAGCGGCAACGACGCGCCGCATGCGATCAACGCCCCGGTGATCTTCGAGTACGTGCCGACGCTCGACGACTTTGTCGAACTGGGTCCGATGTCTCGCACATCGGTGTTCTGGCGCAGGAACAGCGTCCTTCCCTACGGCGTCGAAACCCATTACCTCATCCGGGCCGATCATGCCGGCGGGCCGGCCGGCACCGGCACTGGATTCTGGCAATACGCGTTCAAGCTGTTCCGCGAGGACGAGTTGCTGACCAACGATTTCGAGTAGGCGATGCCATCTTCCTCCGTGCCATTTCGTTAGGCTTGTCCGGAATCGACGCGCCGGCCCGTATGGTCGGCCACGATACGGGAGCAGATGATGAAGCGAGCAGGTTGGGCCCTGGCCCTGGTGACGATGGCGCAGGGCGCATTCGCGGCGGAGCGTGAGCAGGTGATGCTGGTGCTCGATGCTTCGGGTTCTATGTGGGGTCAGATCGAGGGCCGCAGCAAGGTCGAGATCGCCCGCGACGCGGTGGCGGATCTGGTCCAGACCTGGAAGCCGGACGTCGATCTCGGTCTCGTCGCCTATGGTCATCGCCGCAAGGGCGACTGCGCCGACATCGAAACCGTGCTGCCCGCCGGACCGCTTGATGCCAAGGCCTATCTCGGCAAGGTCAACGCGCTGAACGCGAAGGGCATGACGCCGCTGTCGCAAGCGGTGATCCATGCCGCCGACGCGCTCAAGGCCAGTGAACGCAAGGCGACCGTCATCCTGGTCTCGGATGGCGAGGAAACCTGCAAGCTCGATCCCTGCGCAGTCGGCAAACAACTCGAGGCCAAGGGCGTGGACTTCACCGCCCACGTGATCGGCTTCGATGTGCCGAACCCGGCGCATCAGGCGCAATTGCGCTGCCTCGCCGAAAACACCGGCGGCCGCTACTTCAATGCAAGTGATGCGGCCTCGCTGGAGAAGGCGCTGGGCCAGCTGGCCGTCGCCAGCACCGAGAAGCCGTTGCCGGCCGTGCCGGCCAAGCTGATGCCGCCCGCGAATATCGTCGCCGCGACGGACATTCGCGTCGGCTTCGAAGGTCCGGGCGAAGCGCGCGACTGGGTCGGCTTCGCGAAGATCGGCAGCGACGATCTCGCCTATCTGGACTACGACTGGGTCCTTGCCGCCAAGGGCCAGGCGGCGATGCGCGCGCCCGCGGAACCGGGCGACTACGAACTGCGTTACGTCAGCGCGCGGCGCACGCCGCCGGTGCTGGCGCGCGTCAAGGTGACGGTCGCGCCAGCGACGGCCACGGTATCCGGGCCGAAGTCGGTGATGGCCGGCGACATCGTCAGCGTCGATGCCACCGGACCGGCCGCGAGCGGCCACTGGATCGGCTTCGCGCCGAAAGATGCGGGCCCGGGCGAATATCGCGATTACGTGCGCCCGGACGAGTCCGGCAAGACGCACGCGCAACTGACCGCCCCCGCGCAACCGGGCGATTACGAGCTGCGCTACGTGCTCAACGAGTCCGACAAGGTCGTCGCCGCACAGCGGATTGCCGTGCTGCCGGCCAAGGTCAGCTTCCTCGCTGCGCCCGACCGCATCGCCGCGCGCACGCCGATCGAGGTTGAATGGGCCGGGCCGCGTGGCAAGGGCCACTGGATCGGCGTGGTCGCGCGCGGCGCCGGTGCTGACGCCTACATCACCTATGCCTACGCGAGCGACGCCTACCCGCGCGCCCGTTTCCAGTCGCCGGACGAGCCGGGGGATTACGACCTAGTGTTCGTGCTGAGTGGCGAAGCCGGGGAGCGGGTGATCCTGCGCCAGCCATTGCGCGTCGACTGAGCCGCGACGGCGACCATGACTTCCGGCGCATGAGCTTGTTCGGTCGTGTACTACACTTGTCGTACTACAGGTGTAGAACATGGCCGAATCCGAAGATACCGATGTTTCGCTGAGCGACCTGCAACTCGATCTGATGCGGGTGCTGTGGGCGCGTGACGAGGCCAGCGTGGCCGATATCGCCGCCGCGCTGGACGACCGCGATCTCGCGCACACCACGGTCGCGACCGTGTTGACGCGCCTCGCGAAACGCGGACTGGTCAGCGCCCGCCGCGATGGCCGGCAATTGATCTATCGCGCCGAAGTCGCCGAGCCCGAGGTCCGTCGCAGCATGGTCGGCGGCCTGCTGCGCAGCGTGTTCGGCGGCGATCCGAAAGCCTTGCTGGCGCACCTCGTCGACGAACGCGAAGTCAACAGCCGTGACCTCGACCGCGTACGCGAGCTGCTTGCACGCAAACCGGGACGCAAGCCGTGAGTGCGCTGCTGCAACTCGTGGTCGCGGCCTTGGCCTACGGCGCCGCCGCCGTGTTCATCGTCTGGTGTCTGGAGCGCATGGGTGCATTGCGCGACGGCGCCATCGCCGAGACGCTGTGGCGCATCGCCCTGTATGCCGGCCCCGTCGTCGCGATCGTGCAGGGGGTGACGCCGGTGTTGCGCGACATCGCGAACGACCTGTCCGCGCGGCCCGAGATCATCGTGGCGGCGCCGACGACATCGCCGCTGCCGCGCGTCGCCGCATCGAACGATGCATCACCCACGGTCGTTCCGTCTGCGTCACAAAGCTCGGTGCCCAGTGCGGGCGCGATCTCGCCCTGGGTCTGGTCCGAAGCGTTCGCGATGACCGCGCTGGTGGCATTGGCAGCCGCGTGGCTGCTCGGCGGCAGCGGCCTCGGCATTGGCCTGTGGCGTCGCCGCCGATTTCTGCGGCGCGCGCTCGCCCGGTCGCACGTGGCGCCCCTGCATTGGCAGGACGACATCGACGCGCTGGGGGCTGCCGACCTGCATCCGATCTTGCGCAGCGTGCGTGGCATCGACAGCCCGGTCTGCGGCGATGGCCGCACCATCTTGCTGCCGGACTGGGCCGAGCATCTCGATGCGGACGCACGTCGAGCCTTGCTCGCACACGAACTCGCCCATCTGCGCCGGCGTGATCCGCAGTGGCGGATGCTGGACGCGGGTGTCGTCGCCTTGCTGGGGGCGCTGCCGCCATTCCGTCTTGCGGCGCGCCGGCTTGAAGCCTTGGCCGAATTCGCCTGCGACGCCGAAGCCGCGCGACTGACGCGGGCGCCGCAGGCGCTGGCCGAGTGCATCGCGCAATGTCTGGAACACCAGTTTGCGGCGACGCCGCGGCTCACCATCGCCATGGCCACGCCGGTGTCGTCCGTGGTCGAACGCGTACAACGACTCATCGAGGAGCGCCCCATGTTCACGTCCGAACGCCTCACCCTGCGCCGCAGCCTGATCGCCCTGTCCATCGTCGTCGCGGTCGCCGTGCCGGTGGTGGCAATCAGCGTGGCCGCCGATCACTCGGGCGCCAGCATCCACATCGAAAGCGGCGACGGGCCGTTCGGTGCCAACATGACGGCCAGCTTCAATGAAGCCGGCCGCAAGCTGGTGTTGAAGACGAGCGGTCAGGTCCGTTTCAACGACGCCGAGGACGACGTCGCCGCGATTAGCGACGGCGGCAGTTTCGCCATCGTCGAGACCCGCGACGGCGTCAAGCACGCGCTGTCGCTGGCATCGGAAGATGGCCAGATCACGCGCGACTATCGTGTCGACGGCGCGTCCCGTGTCTACGATGCCGCCGCGAAGCAATGGCTGGCGCAGACACTGCCGGATGTCTTCCGTCGCACCGGCCTCGACGCCGAGGCGCGCGCGAAACGCATCCATGCGCGCACCGGCCTCGATGGCCTGCTCGCGGAGACGGCCCTGATCACGTCCGATTACGCGCGCGCCGACTACATCGCCGCGGCCTTCGTTCTGGACCGTCCGAGCGGGGCGCAACTCGAACGCGTCATCGGTCTCGCACGCGCGATCGAGTCCGATTACGAACTGCGGCGCGCGCTGGCGCTGGTCCTCGAAGGTGCGGTTTTGGACGACCCGGCACGCCTCGCGATCCTGCTGGCGGCAAACGACATCGGCTCGGACTACGAGCGTGCGGAGCTGCTGATCGACGCTGCTGCGCGCATGTCGTTCGATGGCGCTGCATTGCAGGCCTGGCAGAAGGCGGCGGGCGGCATCGGCAGCGACTACGAGCGCCGTCGCGTACTCGAATCCCTGCTCGATCAGCACGCGACCAAGCCCGCGCATGCACGCATCGCCATCAGCATGGCCGCCGACATCGACAGCGACTACGAAAAGCGCATGTTGCTGGAAAAGGCGGTCGATGCCGGGCTTGGTCCGACCATCACCCGCAGCGAATACACACGCGTCGCCGCCACCATCGGCTCCGACTACGAACGCCGTGAAGCGCTGCTCAAGCTGATCGAGGACGGCGACGTCGACGCGGCGCTCGCGCTCGACGTGCTGAACGCCGCGCGCGGCATTGGCAGCGACTACGAAGCCAAGGAAGTGCTGATCGCGCTCGCCCGTGTCATGCCCGCGGAAGCGCAGGTGATCGAGGTCTACCGCAGCATCGCCCGCGACCTGTCCACGTACGAACGCGGCGAGGCCGAACAAGCGCTGGATCGTTTCGTGGAGACGTGATCGTTCAGCGCTTCAGTCGTGCTTCCAGTCCGGTGACGGGCCGATAGACGAATTTCTTGCCGCGCTTCTCCTGCGTCAGGAACTTGGCGGCGACCAGCGATTGGAGATCGTTGCGCGCCGCCATGATCGAGATGCGATGCGAGGTCGCGTGTGATTCATGCGTGTATGCGGCATCCGCATGACGCAAGGCATGGTCGAGCAACGCCAGTTGCCGGTTGTTCAAGTCGTCGCGGCGGCGGACCAACGAGCGAATCGCATCGAGTTCCCGCCGCTTTCGGTCGACGTAGCCGTGCAATTCGTCGATCGCGCCGCGAATCACTTCCAATTGATGGCGTACGAAGTAGGTTGCGTCTTGCGGGTCGCTCTCGACGTGGAGAAAGGAACGCCGATAGGGATCCGGTCTTTGGTAGATCAGGCGTGAGATCGATATGAACTCTGCCAGCCAGTAGCCGTGGCGCAGCATCGACCAATAGAACAACGCACGAGCCGTCCGTCCGTTGCCGTCGGCAAAGGGATGGTCGAACGCCAGCTGGAAATGCAGAAGAATCGACCGCAGAACTGGATGCGTGTATCGATCGCCTTCGATGTCATCTCCGTTGGCAAAGGCAATGAGTCGCTCCAGGCGTTGCGGCAACTCGTCCGCGGCGGGCGGTGTGTGCACGGCAGATTGGGACTTCTGATCCCAGACCACGATGCGTTCGTCGCTCGGGCTCTGGATACGCCCTGCCTGATCGGATTGTTTCAACGTGCCGTCGACCAGAATCGCGTGCAAGTTGAGTACAGCTTCCACGGTCAAGGGCTGCTTCGCGAGTTCCCGCAGATGCAACATCGCCCGATGGTTGTTGACGATCATCCGCTCGTACTGATTGATGGGTGCGCGTTGCTCGCGCAACATGTCTTTGGCGATCTCGCGGGTGCTGACTGCGCCCTCGAACAGGCTGGAGTGGATCGCTTCCTCCATCAAGGCACTGGAGAGATAGCGATCACGCGTCTGTGCATCGAGAGGGACATTCTGATGAGCGATCTCGCCGGCTAGCTGACGGTCGCATCGGGCCAATTGCGCGTCCATCGCGGCGATCATCGAGACGGTCAGAGGGCGGCCGCCGAATCCTTGCAGCTCTGCATAGGAGCGCGCGCTCATGCTGCGCTTGAGTTTCAGCGCATACCACCAGTCGAGGGCCTCGACACCAGCGGGAGGGGGGCGATGCCGCAACTCTTCCCAGTGGTAGTACTGGGCATCGGAAATGGATGGCGTGAGAGCAACGACCCGGCTTACGCGTTCCGGGTCACGCCAGAACTTGTCATCCAGACTGGGGGCGCGCAGGTAACTTCTCATTTGCTTAAACCTTATGAAGAAGTTTAAGCAAAGTTAGCGATGTCGCCCCAAGTGGTCAAGAAATAAAGAGATTTACGCCGCCTTCGCCGCTTCCACCACCACCGGATTGCGGAACTGCGTGAGCAGTTCCGCTTCCTTCGCCTTCGCTTTCGCGAGGTGTGCTTCCTTGACGTGGCCGTAGCCGCGGATGTGTTCCGGGATCTCGGCGATCTGGACGGCGAGGGCGAGGTTGCCGGCGTCGAGCTTGCCGACCAGTTCCTCGACGGTGCGGAAGTAGTCGGCGATCAGCTGGCGCTCCATCTTGCGTTCGGCGGTGTAGCCGAACACGTCGAAAGCGCCGCCGCGCAGGCCCTTGAACTTCGCCAGCAGCTTGAACGCGGTGAAGATCCACGGACCGTATTCCGACTTCACCAGGTGGCCGTCGGCATCCTTCTTCGCGAGCAGCGGCGGGGCCAGGTTGAAGCGGATCTTGTAGTCGCCGTCGAAGGTCTCGGCGATGCGCTTCTTGAAATCGCCGGTCGTGTACAGGCGTGCGACTTCGTATTCGTCCTTGTAGGCCATCAGCTTGAAGGCGTAGCGCGCCACCGTTTCGGCGAGCTTGCTGCCGCTGCCGAGCTTGGCTTCCGCAGCGCGCACCTTGGCGACCAGCGCCTTGTAGCGCTCGGCATAGGCGGCGTCCTGGTATTCGGTCAGGAACTTGCTGCGCAGGGCGATGGTGTCGTCCAGCGTCTGCGCCAGCTTGCCGAAGCCTTCGAAGGCAGCCGAGGTGGCGAGATGTTCCTGCGCATCGGTCGCGGCTTGCGAGGCGCCGACGAAATCGACGATGGCCGGCGCCGAACGCACCGCCGCGGCTTTCTTCACCGAAGCGAGATCGTGTGCGGCCAACCGGCCCCAGTAGAACGCGCGCTTGTTCAGTTCGATCGCCGCGCCATTCAGTTCGATGGCGCGCATCAACGCATCCAGCGAGACCGGCACGAAACCCTTCTGCCAGGCGTAGCCGAGCATGAAGGTGTTGGTCGCGATCGAGTCGCCAAGCAGGGCGGTGGCGAGTTCGGTGGCATCAACGACATCGGGCTTCTCGCCGCCCATCGCGGTCTGCACCGCGTCGACGATCTGCAGCTTCGGGAACTGCATGTCCGGATTGCGGGTGAAGGTGCCGGGCATGGCTTCGTAGCCGTTCAGCACGGTGTGGGCGCGACCGGCGCGGATCTTCGACATCGCCCAGTAGTCGTTGACCACGACCATGTCGCAGCCGAGCACGAGGTCGGCTTCACCGGCGGCGATGCGCACCGCGTGGATGTCGTTCGGCGAACGCGCGACACGCACATGCGTGGTCACGGCGCCGCCCTTCTGCGCGAGGCCGGTCTGGTCGAGTACCGAGGTGCCCTTGCCTTCGAGATGCGCGGCCATGCCGATCAAGGCACCGATGGTGACGACGCCGGTGCCGCCAATGCCGGTGACCAGAATGTTCCAGGGCTGCTGGTCGAGGTCGGACTTGAACGTCGGCAGCGGCAGGTTGGCCACGTCCATCGACGCGCCCGAACCTTTCTTCTTCTTCAGTCCGCCGCCTTCGATGGTCACGAAGCTCGGGCAGAAGCCCTTCACGCAGCTGAAGTCCTTGTTGCACTCGTTCTGGTTGATCTCGCGCTTGCGGCCGAACTCGGTTTCGAGCGGCATCACCGACACGCAGTTCGATTTCACGCTGCAGTCGCCGCAGCCTTCGCAGACGGCCGGATTGATGAAGGCGCGCTTGGCCGGATCAACCATCTTGCCGCGCTTGCGACGGCGACGTTTCTCGGCAGCGCAGGTCTGGTCGAAGATGATCACGGTGACGCCGGGTTCTTCGCGCAGGCGCTTCTGCACGGCATCGAGTTCGTCGCGGTGCAGGAACTCGACACCCTCCGGGAAGATCTCGGGCTTCGACCACTTCTCGATCTCGTCGCTGAGCACGATGATGGTCTTCACGCCTTCCGATCGAACCTGATGGGCGATGTCCGGCACCGTCAGCGTGCCGTCGACCGGCTGGCCGCCGGTCATCGCGACGGCATCGTTGTAGAGGATCTTGTAGGTGATGTTGACCTTGGCCGCGATCGCCTGGCGGATCGCGAGCGAGCCGGAGTGAAAATAGGTGCCGTCACCGAGGTTCTGGAAGACGTGTTTCTCGTCGGTGAAGGGTGCCTGGCCGCACCAGGTCGTGCCTTCGCCGCCCATCTGGGTGAAGGTGTCGGTGCGGCGGTCCATCCAGGTGACCATGTAGTGGCAGCCGATGCCGCCAAGTGCGCGCGAACCTTCCGGCACCACGGTCGAGGAATTGTGTGGGCAGCCCGAGCAGTAATGCGCGGCGCGCGGGAAGTTGGCGCGCGGCGCGGCCAGTTCCTTCTCCTTCTCGGCGATCCACTTCAGACGGTCCTCGATGGTCTCGCTGGTGAAGAAGCGCGACAGGCGTGCGGCGATCGCCATCGCGATCATCGCCGGCGTCAGCTCCGACGTGCTCGGCAGGATCCAGTCGCCGCCTTCGTTGTACTTGCCGACGATGCTGGGACGCGTGGCGTGGTCCCAGTTGTACATCGCTTCCTTCATCTGCGACTCGATGAAGCTGCGCTTTTCCTCGACGATCAGGATGTCCTCGAGACCGCGCGCGAAGTTGCGGATGCCGATCGGCTCCAGCGGCCAGGTCATGCCGACCTTGTAGACGCGGATGCCGATGTCCTCGGCGACGCGGCGGTCGATGCCGAGGTATTCGAGCGCCTGCAGCACATCGAGGTAACTCTTGCCGGTGGTGACGATGCCGAAGCGTGCCCGCGGCGAATCGATGATGGTCTTGTCGATGCGGTTGGCGCGCGCGAAGGCTTCGGCGGCCGCGACCGCGTACTTGTGCAGGCGCATTTCCTGGTCGAGCGGCGGATCCGGCCAGCGGATGTTGAGGCCGCCCGGCGGCAGCGCGAAGTCGTCCGGCAGCACGATGTCGAGCTGGTGCGGATTGACGTTGACCGAAGCCGAGGATTCCACGGTCTCGGCAATCGTCTTGAAGCCGACCCAGCGCCCGGTGAAGCGCGACATCGCCCAACCGAGCAGGCCCATGTCGAGGATGTCCTGCACGCCGGCCGGGTTCAGGATCGGCATCAGCGCCGAGACGAATTCATGTTCCGAGCCGTGCGGCAGGGTCGACGAGCGGCAGGCATGGTCGTCGGCCGCGAGTGCGAGCACGCCGCCGAACTTCGAGGTGCCGGCGGCATTGCCGTGCTTGAACACGTCGCCGCAGCGGTCGACGCCCGGGCCCTTGCCGTACCACATCGAGAACACGCCGTCGTACTTCGCGCCCTGGAACAGGTTGGTCTGCTGCGAGCCCCAGACCATGGTCGCGCCGAGGTCTTCGTTCAGGCCGGGCGTGAACTTCACCTTCTGCGATTCGAGGTGCTTCTTGGCCTTCCACAGCTCGAGGTCGAAGCCGCCGAGCGGCGAGCCGCGGTAACCCGAAATGAAGCCGGCGGTGTTCAGGCCGGCGGCCTGGTCGCGCAGCGCCTGCATGATCGGCAGCCGCACCAGTGCTTGCACGCCGCTCAGGAAGATGCGCCCTTCGCGGCGCGTGTATTTGTCTTCCAGCGTGTAGGAACGATCCAGTTGCTCGGCGGGAACGGCCATGTCGAGTCTCGGGGCTGCCAAAAAAGGTCGCGGAGTTTAGCAGCCGCCCCCCGGACCAGCCCGAACGGGCGTTCGGGTCGGCCCACGTGCCATCGTCATGACACGTCGTACGGACGAACGGCGTATGGTGTGAAATGCGTCCCCACAGCAATGCCGGAGTGCCGACCGTGAGCCGATCGTTCGTGCCGTGCCTGTTGACCCTGCTGTTGACGCTCGCTGCGCCAGCGCTGGCCGGTGGCGGCTACAGCACGCAGTCGAAGAACTACACCGTCGACGCGATCCAGCGCACGACCCTGCACAGCTATCCGACCGGCGGCAGCGCGTCGCCCTTGCCGCTGGTGATCGTGCTGCATGGCGACGGCGGCACCGCGGCCGGCATCCGTGCGTCTTTGCCGCTGGAAGCGCAGGCGAATGGTGCGGCGGCCTTCAGCTACCTGAGCGCGCAGGGCGGCACGTTCGAATACTGGACCGATGCCGGTCGCGGCCACGAAGGCCGCTTCGTGCAGGCCATCATCGCGAACTATGGTGTGGCCGGCGTCAGCATCGATCCGGCGCGGGTCTATCTGGTCGGGTTCAGCGGTGGCGGCACGATGGCGCAGGCGCTCGGCTGCCGGCTCGGCGCGGGCGTGATCCGCAAGATGGGCATCCACTCCGGGTCGCTGTATCCGGTGGATGGTGACTTCACCTACACCGGCAATGGCGGCGTCAGCTGCAATCTGCCGGGCACGATGCTGATCTGGGGCAAGCTCGACCAGACCAACGGCGTCGACTACGCCACCGGCCAAGCCATCCGCAACAACCATCTCGCGACCCAGAACTGCGCCGCGACCACGACCAACACCACGCCCGCGCCCTGCGTCGCCTACGACCAGTGCACGCGCCCGGTCGAATGGTGCGCGATCGATGGTCTGGGACACGCCCTGTGGAGCAACGCGGCGCAGGCGTTCTGGCGCTACTTCGCGCAGGACGGCGTGGTCGCGCCGGAAACGCCGTTGTTTGTCGACGGCTTCGAAGGCGGCGTCGCGCCGCCGGCATCGCCGCGTTGGGTCATGGGCTATCACGTCGGCTACGAACGCAATCTGCTGCCCACGGCCGACATCGATTTCGCCGCGATCACGCACCTGATGGTCGGTCGCCTGATCCCGAACGCGAATGCCGCCGTCACCGACCACTTCGACATCGATGCCGTGAATGGTCCGATCTGGGCACAGGGTGTGGTCAATGCGGCGCACGCGGCGAACCGCAAGGCCATCCTGATGGTCGGCGGTGCCGGCGAAATCAATGGCTGGCGCGGTGCTGCGGCCAGTCCGGCGTCGCGCGCGACCTTCGTGACCAATCTGCTGGCCAAGGTCGACCAATACGGCGCCGACGGGCTCGATCTCGACTGGGAACCGATCGAGACCCAGGACCAGGCGCCGCTACTGGCCCTCGCGCAGGCGCTGCGTGCACAACGCCCGAACCTGCTGCTGACCATGCCGGTCGGCTGGATCAACAGCAATTTCCCGCCCAACAACGAAGCCGCCTTCATGGACGCGATGGGTGACGTGCTCGACCGCATGGCGGTCATGAGCTACGGCATGCTCTACGAAGACTTCGGCTGGTGGAGCTGGCATTCGTCAGCACTGGCCGGGCACAAGGGCAACACGCCGAGTTCGGTGACTTCCGGCATCAACTATTACCTGGGCGTGGGTGTGCCGGCGGCCAAACTCGCCGTTGGCACCGGGTTCTACGGCACCTGCTACCAGCGCGTGACCGCGCCCGACCAGGTGACGCAGGGCGGCGACATCGTCGGCAGTGATGGCAGCTTCAGCTACCGCAACATCGTCGCGACCTACCTGCCGGCGATGACCGCGCACTACGACGCCGCGGCCAATGCGCCGTGGCTGAGTTCGGCCGGTGGCGCCGGTCCGGTCGGTGCGCGCTGCAACTACCTGACTTACGAAAACGCGACCTCGATCGCCGCCAAGGGCAACTATGTCCGCACCCAGGGCCTGGGCGGCACCATCATCTGGACGATCGCGCAGGGGCATCGACCGGACCTGCCGGTTGGCGATGCGAACCAGTTGCTGCGCGCGGTGAAGGCGGCGTTCCTCGACTAAGCTAAGATGCGCGCCGCGATCAGGCGGGACAACGCCGATCGCCTCGGCCGGCGTTCTGCGGGCCCTGGGCCGGATCGGGGGATTCGGTCAGCGACTTCATTCCTTCCAAGACCCCGGATCCATCATGTTCAAGACCCTGTTTCGCGCGAGCCTGCTGCTCGCCCCGGCCGTGACCGCCATCGCGGCGACGCCGTCCGCCGATCTCGACGAATTGCACCAGCGCCAGTTCCGCTATGCGCGGGCGATGATGCAGTTGAACCAGATCGAAGGATTCGAGCGCGGGCCGTCGATCGATGCGCTGCTGCGGCAAGAGCGCGAGGCGAAGGCGAAGCGGGCCGAGGAGCGTTGGCGTGACAGCGCCGATGTGCGCGCGCAATCGATGGACGAATTCGCCAAGGCGGTCGAGCGTGTCGCCAGCGAGCAGCGCGCCAAGCGCACGATGTCGCGGCAATGGCAGATCGACGAGCCGTACCCGTCGCACTGGTCGGTCAGCGGCAACGAGGCCGCCGCCGCCGATTGCGCGCGCGCCATCGAGCATCCGCTCGGCCAGCCGCTGCGCATCGAGATGAGCCGCGACGGCGTCGCCTGGCTGCGCGTGGTCGCGCCGGGCAAGGGCTATTGGGCCTTCGATACGCTGGTCAGCGAGTTCGACACGAAACTCAGCGTCTATCGCGACTGCCGCGACATCGGTGCCGAATCCAAGCAGATCTCCGACGACACCGTCGGCCTCGGCTCGATCGTCGGCCTCGACGCCAAGACCGCCGGCCAGACCTTTCTGATCAAGCTCGAACGCAAGGGCGGCGTGGGCTCGCTGGCCATCGCCAAGTCGGTGCTCGCGGGATCGATTTCCGGGCGAGTGCGCGCGGCGGAGACAGGAGCCGGAATTCGTTACGCCGTGGTGTCGTTTTTTCGCAGCGATGGAGCGAATCAAGCATCGTTGACGACGAATGAAGAAGGGGTCTATTCAGCGACGCTCTATGAGCCTGGCAACTACTATCTCCGAGCGCGTGGCCCAGACTCGCCTTACGGGACCACGGGCACCGAGGCAGGCTACTCTGCGGGAGCCTATCCTTCCGCTAGCAGGCTGTTGAGAATCCTCGATTTCGAACCGATCGCCGCGATGGCGGTGTCGGTACTGCATCCGGATTTCGATGATTCGTCTGGTTCGCGCCC
>JAKJFE010000212.1 GCA_022705045.1 Pseudomonadota bacterium
TCGTCGCGGGTCAGCAGGCGTGCCACCACGGTGTTGCGCGGATTCGGCGCACACGTTGTCGCGTGGATGCCGACCAGGACCGGTCGCCCCATCCAGTTGCTCGCGCGCACCATGCGCTGCAGGGGCGGCGAGCCGTTCGTGCAGGTCGGCGTGACGCTGCCTGGGAAGTGGAACTGGATCGCGCCGTTGTTGCCAAAGCGGGTGTCGACGCGATCTTCCGCAACGGTCGCGCCCAGTTCGACTTCAGCAACATATGTCGCGATTTCCCATTCCTGGTTCTGGCCACCCATCGGCGATACCACCAGTACACGGCCGTCGCTGGTCGGGATCACGGTGGCACGGCCCGGGTACGGCGCCAGTGTCGGGTCGCTGTTGTTCACCGCGGTCAGGGCCGGCAGCGCGAGAGCCGTGGTGCCGCTGTCGCGGAACACCAGCAGGCGCGGCCGATAGGCACCGCCCGGTTCGGCTTGCGGCACGTATTTGCCTAAAGCGATCATGACGCCGTTCGCGAGCATGCGGCCGCTGTCGACGATGTAGTTGCCGTCGCTGCCCACGAAGCTCGCCAGCGTCGCGCCGGTCGTGGCATCGAGTTCGACGCGGAACCAGCTGTTGTAAGGCGTGCCATTCGGATTGCCGCCGCCGACCAGCCAGATGCGGCCGTTGCCGCCGATGCCGGCACCCGTGGCATAGACCGGCGTCATGCCGGCGACGGTGACCAGCCGTGCGAAGCTGATGTTGCCGTTCGCGTCCACGCGCGCGACGCCGGGTCGAGAGGCGCCGCCGCTCAGGTAGACGCGCATCGACACCAGAAGGTTGTTGTTCGCGTCAAGGTTCAGTCCGAGCGGGAATTCCCAGTCGCCGAGTCCGACCTCGTACGCGTCGAAGTCGATCACGCGTACGCCGCCGAGACCGAACGACGGATCGAGCGCGCCGTCGACGGTGATGCGGTACACATGCACGTTCTGGTCGTTGCCGATGCCCGGCGCCATGCGCGACAGGACGATGCGTCCGTCGCCCATGCAGGCGCTCTGCACCGTGTCGTCGTTCGATGCCGGCACGTTGATCGTCGCGATGCCGTCGCCGGAGAAGCTGGTGTCGAGGCTGCCGTCCTCCTTCAGACGGAACACCGCCAACTGGTCGGCGGCGGTCGCGGAGACGACATTCAGTCGTCCGCCGGGCATGGCACACGCCGCCATGCCGAGGTTGCGGGCGTTGCTCGCCGTGGGTTCACGCAAGCTGACCATGCCATCGGCACCGAAGCGGCGATCAAGGCCGGCGTTTTGCGCCTGGAGGGACAGCGGAGAGGCGAGTGCGAGCAACCACAGGATTCGGTACATGAATGGGCATCGGGCAGAACGCGGGACGCGTCAGCTCTGGAATACGCAGGGCTGCCGCGCATTCTTCGGACCCTGCCATCGGTTGGGTAATGCCATTTATTGCGAACGAATCGCATTTGCGGTTAGGCTCGGCGCTTCCGCTCTCATCCGTCCACCAAGGAGTTCGTCATGATCCTGCGTTCCGTTGCGTTCACCCTCGCGCTGCTGGCCATCGGTCCGGTTACCGCCACCGGTCTCGCGACCTGCGATTCCGGCGATCCGTCGACCTGGAAGAGCATGGATGCGCTCAAGGAGAAACTGACCGGCGAAGGCTGGAAGGTGCGCCACATGAAGGAAGACGGCGGTTGCTACGAGGTCTATGCGATCGACGACAAGGGCAGCAAGGTCGAGGCTTACTTCCACCCGGTGACCTTCGAACGCGTGCCGACCGAACACGACGCGCATTGACGTGTCCGGCATGACGGCACCGCCGTTGAATCAGCGCGAGCGGGTCAAGGTCTACGACCCGCTGGTTCGTCTCGCGCATCTGGTGTTCATCGGTGGTGTCGCTGCAGCCTGGTTCACCCGCCACGCACCCGGAAGCTGGCACGAATGGATCGGCTATGCGGTGATGACGGCGCTGGCCCTGCGCCTGCTCTGGGGCTTCGTCGGCACATCGGCGGCGCGGTTCCTGCGCTTCGTGCGCGGGCCGAGTGCCACGCTGCGTTATGCGAGCGAGCTGCTGCACGGCCGCGCGCCGCGCCATCTCGGGCACAACCCGCTGGGCGCCTGGATGATCGTGGCCTTGCTGCTCACGCTTGTGGTCGTCGTCGTGAGTGGCTGGATGTTCACCACCGATCGCTGGTTCGGCTACAGCTGGGTCATCCGCACCCACGAGATCGCGACCTGGGTGCTGTTCGCGCTGGTTCCGCTCCATGTCGGCGGCGTCATCCATGCGACGCGCGTGCATCGCGAGAATCTGGTCGCGGCCATGCTGCACGGACGGAAGCCGGCTGCGGCCGGCGACGACGTGCCCCCCTGATTGGCGCGAAACCCCGTACCATCCGCCGGTCCCCGAACCGACGCGGTGTCCCACGCATGATCGCCTGGTGTCTATCGGTATTGCGCAAGCTCCGGTTCCGTCGTGGCGCCGCCGCCCCTGTCGCGACGCAGCAGGACGATGCCGATGCGGAAATCCGCGACATCTTCCTGGCCGAGTTGGCGGATGTGACCAAGGCATTGCAATCGGCCCATGCCGACTGGCGCGCGCGCCCGAGCGATGCGGACGCCCTGAAGCGCCTGCGTCGCGGCTTCCACACCCTGAAAGGCTCGGCGCCGCTGGTCGGCGCCACGGCGCTGGCCGAGTGCAGCCGACATCTCGAACAGCTGGTGTCGCGTTTCGCCGAGAAGCCGGCTACGCCGGACATGGTGCGTGTCGTCGAATACGCCATCCAGCTGCTGCCGGCCTGCGCCGACGCGATCCGCGCCGCACGTCCGTTGCCGGTGCAACTGCGCGCGATCGGTGCGCAGGTTCAACGCTACGTCGGCTGAATAGTTTTTCGACGCGATGTCGAAATGCATTGCGTGCGTTCGACCAGATCATGAGGGTGCATGATCCGGCGACGCGATCGGATTCGGGCACTCGTTCCATCGATCACTCAGGAGCAGGTCCATGCGGTTCATGATCATCGTGATGGCGAGTTCGGCCTCGGAGGCCGGCGTCATGCCGACCGAAGCCAAACTCAAGGAAATGGGCGATTTCCACGCGGAGCTGGCGCGTGCCGGCGTGCTGATCGACGGTTCCGGGCTGCAGGCCACGGCCAAGGGCTGGCGCGTGCACTACGACGGCGCCAAGCGCACGGTGGTCGACGGCCCGTTCGCGGAAACCAAGGAGCTGATTGCCGGTTACACCTTGATCCGCACCGACACGCGCGAGGAAGCGGTGGCCTGGTCGCGCCGGTTCCCGAATCCGAACCTGGACGATTCGCTCTGCCATATCGAGGTGCGACAGATGTTTGAACTCGAAGACTTCGAACCGAGTCCGACGCTCGACACCTTCCGCGAGATCGGGATCGGTGGCGATCAGGGAGCGCTGCGATGAGCGTGCCAACGACCCGCATCTCCGGCCTGTTCGTGAACCTGCCGGTGACCGACCTGCCGCGCAGCAAGGTCTTCTTCGAGGCAATGGGCTTCGCCTTCAATCTGCAGTTCAGCGACGACACCGCGGCCTGCCTGGTGCTGGGCGAGCAGCAGTACGCGATGTTGCTGACGCACGCGAAGTTCGCGATGTTTACGACCTTGCCGATCGCCGATGCGCGGCGCGAGAGTGCGCACTTGATCGCGATCTCGCTGGCCAGTCGCGCCGACGTCGATCGCGTCGCCGACGCCGCACTCGCGCATGGCGGCAGCGCCTTCCGTGCGATCGAGGATCTCGGCTTCATGTACACGCGCGCGATCGCCGATCCGGATGGTCATGTCTGGGAGCTGTTCCACATGGACATGGCCGCTTTCCAGCAGATGCAGTCTGGAGGTTGAAATGAAATACCTGTGCCTCGTGTATGGCGAAGAAAACCAGATCGCGCAGATGGACGATCACGAATGCCTGGCCTGCGACGCGGAACTGCGCGCCGGCGGACATTGCGTCGCCTCCGAGGCGCTGCAGCCGGTCGCGACCGCCACCACCGTGCGCATCCGCA
>JAKJFE010000213.1 GCA_022705045.1 Pseudomonadota bacterium
GAAACTCGACCTGATCGCCGGTTCGGTGATCGCGAATCCGGACGGTTTCGGTTTCCTGAAGCCCGACGACGGCAGCGATGACCTGTTCATTCCACCGAACGAAATGCGCGCCGTCATGCATGGCGATCGCGTGCTGGTCAGTGTGGCCAATATCGATCGCCGTGGCCGGCGTGAAGCAGCGATCGCGGAAGTGCTGGAGCGGCGTCGCCCGCACCTGGTCGGTCGCTTCGACGAGCGTCGTGGCCTCGGTATCGTCATCCCCGATGATCGTCGTCTGCACCAGGACGTGCTGATCCCGCCTGACCAGCGCGGTGGCGCAGCGGCGGGGCAGATCGTCGTCGCCGAAATCGTCGAGCCGCCGACAAAGGAGCGTCCGCCGCTCGGTCGCGTCGTCGCCGTGCTCGGTGAAAAACTCACGGCCTCGCTGATCGTGCGTGTCGCGATCGAATCGCATGGTCTGCCGCACGAATGGCCGATCGAGGTGACGCGTGAAGCCGAACGTGTCGAGCCGCAGGTGACGAAGCAGGACCGCGAGATGCGCGTCGATCTGCGCGACACGCCGCTGGTCACCATCGACGGCGAAGATGCACGCGACTTCGACGATGCCGTGTTCTGCGAACCGCGCAAGGGTGGCGGCTGGCGCCTGCTGGTCGCGATCGCCGATGTCTCGCATTACGTGCCGGTCGGCAGTGCGCTCGACAAGGAAGCGTTTGATCGCGCGACATCGGTGTACTTCCCGGGCTTCGTCGTGCCGATGCTGCCGGAGACCTTGTCCAACGGTATCTGTTCGTTGAATCCGGCGGTCGAGCGCCTGTGCATGGTCTGCGAGATGACCGTGAGCGCCGAAGGTGAAGTCTCGCGCTCGCGCTTCTATCCGGCCGTGATGCGATCACACGCACGCCTGACCTATACGCGGGTCTGGCGCGCGATCGGCGAACGTGATGCCGAGGAACGTGCGGCGATGGCGGACCTGTTGCCGCATCTCGAAAACCTGCATGCGCTCTACAAGGCCTTCGTGAAGCGACGCGTCGAGCGCGGCGCGATCGAGTTCGAGTCGCAGGAAGTGAAGTTCTCGCTCGGCGCTGCCGGTGAGGTGCTGGCGATGCAGCCTCAGGCGCGCAACGATGCGCACAAGCTGATCGAGGAATGCATGATCGCGGCGAACGTCGAGGCCGCGAAATTCCTCAACAAGGCCAAGATTCCTGCGCCGTATCGCGTGCATGCGCCGCCGCCGGAGGAGAAGTTCGAGGAACTGCAGAGTTTCCTCGCCGAGTTCGGCCTGCGCCTGCCACCGCATGCCTCGGTCAAGCCGGCCGACTATTCGGCCTTGTTGCGCAAGATCCGCAAGCGTCCGGATGCGTTGCTGCTCGAACAGGTGCTGCTGCGCTCGCAAAGCCTGGCCGTCTACCACCCGGACTGCAACGGCCACTTCGGCCTCGCGCTCGAGGCCTATGCCCATTTCACGTCGCCGATCCGGCGTTATCCGGACCTACTCGTGCATCGCGCCATCCGTCACGTGTTGAACGGCGGCAAGGCTGCGAACTACGAAGCCGGCCCGGCCGAAATGCTGGCGCGTGCGCAACACTGCTCGCAGCGCGAACGCCGTGCCGACGAAGCCTCGCGTGAAGTGAACGAGCGCTACCAGTGCGCCTGGATGAGCAAACACGTCGGCTCCGAGTTCGACGGCATCATCAGCGGCGTCACTTCGTTCGGCCTGTTCGTCGGCATCGCCGACACTGGCGTCACCGGCCTGATCCACGTCACCCAATTGCCGAACGACTACTACCACTTCGATGCCGGCCGCCGCGAAATGGTCGGCGATCGTCAGGGCCTGCGTTTCCGTCTCGGCGACAGCCTGCGTGTGCAGGTGCTCAAGGCCAGCATGGAAGAACGCAAGGTCGACCTGCGCCTGGTGCCGCCAGCCGCTACCAAGGAACAAGGGAAGAAGAAGCGATGAGCAAGGACATTCTCGCCGGCATTCATGCCGTCGAAGCGGCGATGAAACACGACGCCGGCAACGTGGTCGAGATCATGGTCGCGGACGCGGCGAAGAATCCGCGACTGAAGCGATTGGTGGATGAAGCACGCGAGCTCGACATCAAGGTGCATGCGCGCGACATGGCGCAGCTCGACAAGCTCTGCGGCGGCGAACGCCATCAGGGTGTGGTCGCGTTCTACAACGCGCCGGCGGCGAAGACCGAGAAGGATCTGCCCGCGCTGATCGAGAACGCCGGCAGCGAAGCGCTGTTCCTGATCCTCGACGAGATCACTGACCCGCACAATCTCGGCGCCTGCCTGCGCAGCGCGCTGGCCGCGAAGGTGACGGCGGTCGTGGTGCCGAAGGATCATGCGGCGCCGTTGAACGCGACGGTGCGGCGTTCGTCCGCCGGTGCGGCGGATCGCATTCCGATCGTGCGTGCCACCAACCTGGCGCGGGCGATGGATGTGCTGAAGGAGGCCGGCGTCTGGATCAGCGGTCTCGATGGCGAGGCCACGCAGACCATCCACGAAGCCGATTTCCGCGGACCGTGCGCACTGGTCATGGGCGCGGAAGGCGAGGGCATGCGCCGACTCACGCGCGAACGCTGCGATTTCCTCGTGCGCATCCCGATGCCGGGGCCGATGGAATCGTTGAACGTGTCGGTGGCCACCGGCGTCGCGTTGTTCGAAGTGGTGCGCCAGCGCTTGGGCTGACGCATCCGGATTCACGATGCCGCGTCGGCGCGCTCGCGGCGTCGTCGCCATTGATGCCGGCGCCAACGCCGTTCGCTGCAGACCAGCAGGCGCCGCATCGGTCGTCGCAACAACGGCAGGTCCTGGGCCAGCAGCACCAGACCGAGCGGCAGCATCCAGAAGCCCAGTACCGGCAGGAAACCGAACATGCCGGCCGCACAAAACAGCGCCGCCAGCGGGATGCGCACCCAGCGCGAACCGGGTCGGCGCAGCCAGCGCAGGAATCGGGCGAAGCGGCCGGGATAACGTCGCTCGACCCGTCGCAAGGTGCGTCGGATGCCGCGTTCGTCCTTGTCTGTCGTCATCCGGATACTCCGCGCAATGGTTGAGTTCTACCTTGCCACCTCTTAAGTTGCCCGGGTGAAGCCGGCGTGAAGCCCGGCCACATTGTCGACATCACTTGGGGAACATCATGGATCAGCAACAACCCGGCCGCGAGGCCGAGGGTGAAACGGTTTCGCACGGCCGTCGCGGCTTCATCGGCTCGACCGGAGCAGTGGCCGCCGCCAGCCTGATCGGCGGCGCCGCAACCATCGTCAGTGGCGAAGCCAAGGCCGGCTTCGTGCCGCGACCGCGTACCACGCCGCGCGGTGCGCTCGCATTCCAGAAGCGACTTGATCGTGCGACCGCGAATCTGGTCGGCATCGTCGCCGACCCGCTCGACAACGGTGACGAACAGGCGGTGCCGAATTTCGCGGCGCAGTATTCGAAGGGCCTGCCGCACAACGCCCTCGGCGAAGTCGATGCTGCCGCTTACCAGGCCTTGCGTCGTGCCTGTATCAGCAATCTGGAGGCCGATTGGGCCGCGGTGCCGATGGGCGGCACGGCCAAGCAGGTCAGTCCGCAGGCAGCGGTGTCGTTCCAGATGGAGGGCGCCGATCCGACCCGCCTGCGCATTCCCGCCGCGCCCGCGTTCGCGAGCGAACAGCGTGCGGCCGAGATGTGCGAGGTCTACTGGATGGCGGTGCTGCGCGACGTGCCGTTCGAGCAGTTCGCGCAGTCGTCGCTGGCGGCCGAAGCGGTGGCCGATCTGCGTCGATTCGCCCTGTTCCGCGACGTCACCGTGCAGACCCTGTTCCGTGGCGTGACCGCGGGCGAGAAGATCGGTCCGTACCTGTCGCAGTTCCTGTGGAAGCCGATTCCCTACGGCATGACCACGATCACGCAGAAGTACGCGGCCGGCGCGCACGGCGTCGATTTCATGACCACGCTGGCGGAATGTCTGCGCGTGCAGAACGGCATCGCGCCCTCGCAGTCGCTGACGCTCGGCACGCCGG
>JAKJFE010000214.1 GCA_022705045.1 Pseudomonadota bacterium
GTCTCGCTGTCGGCCGGCCCCGATGCGCGGCGTTGGCTGGCGGAAAACGGTTTCGATCCGATGATGGGTGCACGCCCGATGGCACGCATCATCCAGGACAGCATCAAGCGCCCGCTCGCGGACGAACTGCTGTTCGGCAAGCTGGCCGAAGGCGGCCGCGTCGACATCTCGGTCCGCGACAACAAGCTCGTGCTCGACTGCCACCCCGAACCCGCTAAAGCCCCGCCGGAACCCGCCGAAGTCGCGTCCTGATTGTTTTCTTCTCCCCGCACTGCGAGGAGAAGATGCCCGAAGGGCAGATGAGGGGCATCGCTGCTTGAACCCGGAAACGCAAAACGCCGCGATCTCTCGCGGCGTTTTTGTTTGCGGGTCATCGGCGTCGGGCGTGGTTCGATGTTATTGCTTGCGGCTGACGGGTACGCACAGGTCGGGCCGGGCGCTGCAATCGATCGAGATGGTTTCGGGTCGCGGTCCGTGCAGAAGCAAATTCCATGCGTCAAATCCCGGACGAATTGAAGGTTGCAGCGGAGGCAATCCGGTTCGTTGACGCTGCGCATTGGTTTCACTCAAGAACAAGTGCGCCCCATACATCGCGCGCGACAGTGTGTAGCCATCCACGGGAATCTGCACGTTGCGCAGCACGATCTGCTCGCTGACGCGATAGTCGCCCAGCAATGCAGCGATCTGCCCCAATCGAAAGATCTGGTCGCGGTAGAGCGAGACAAGGCGAGGGTCCGTCTCCGCCAAAGCACGCGTACTGAGTTGGTCGGCTAGTACGCCGGCCGCAAAGGCGCTGCCCGCGGACAGCGCCTGATCCAGCAATTGCTCCGCGCGATTCGGATGCGTATCGCTCAGGCGATCCGCAAGCATGATCTGTGCAGCCACATCATTCCGCGCTGCCCGGCGCTCAAGCTCCTCCAAAAGAATCTCGTTTCTCCGAATCCATTCGTCGTAGATCGGGTATCCGTGTCGACGCATCCAGGCTGCCTCTGCGCTGGTTGGACGTGCGAGCAAGTTGTCGACAGAGTCGGTGCCGAGGTGTTGCATATCGAGAAGCTCGTCCGATCTCTCGGGGGCTGCCGCTGGTGCTGCAGGCGTCGACTGCGTGTCGGAATTGCCCTGCATCAAGATTTGCGTCCCGTTGTCCCGTCGGTTCACTGGCACCGATGCGCGGGTGGTCGAATCGTCCTTGCTGGCCTGTTGCGCAGGGCCCATGGCGAGCCCCCAGTAGATGAGCACGCCAAGGACGACCGTCATCGAGAACCAACGCAGCTTATGGGTCACGGAAGACTCTTGTGGGTGGAACAAAGCAAAACGCCGCGATCTCTCGCGGCGTTTTCGTGTCCGGCTCAGCCCGGCATCACTTCATGCGGTAGGTGATGCGGCCCTTGGTCAGGTCGTAGGGCGTCATTTCGACCTTGACCTTGTCGCCGGTGAGAATGCGGATGTAGTTCTTGCGCATGCGTCCCGAGATATGGGCCGTGATGATGTGGCCGTTGTCGAGCTTCACGCGGAACATGGTGTTCGGCAGCGTCTCGGCAACCGTGCCTTCCATCTCGATCTGATCGTCTTTGGACATGCGTTCCAGCGAAAAAGGGGTGAACGAAGGGCGCGGATTCTGACACGGAAGGGCTGAGTGTCAATGTTTCGTTCATTCAGAAAGCCAGTTCCGACGCGGTCTTGCATCCGAAATCGGCCGCCCAGTGCGGTTTTTCCGGGCTTTGCCGACATAGGCGTTCGAGCCCGGCGATGAAGTGGTCGCGGTCGAGGGATTGTGCGCCGAGGCGGGCCAAATGCCCGGATTCGACCTGGCCATCGAGCCAGACGAAGCCGGCGTCATGCAACGTTGCCGCCAGTGCATGGAAGGCGAGCTTGGACGCATTCGTGCGTCGCGAGTACATCGATTCGCCGAAGAACACACGACCGATGGCGAGGCCGTACAGGCCGCCGACGAGTTGATCGCCCTCGAATACGGCGATGCAATGCGCGTGCCCGAGACGATGCAGATTGAGATAGGCGGCGCGCATCGCGGCGGTGATCCAGGTGCCAACGGCGTAGTCGCGCGGTGCGGCACAGGCGTCGATCACCGCTGCGAAGTCGTGGTCGATGCGCAGGGTCCACGGACACGAGCGCGCGAAGCGGCGGAAGCGCGCGTTCGGCCGCGTCGTGTCGAGTCCGAATACGGCGCGCGGTTGCGGCGACCACCACAGGATCGGCTCGCCTTCGTTGAACCACGGAAAGATGCCGGAGCGGTAGGCGAGCAGCAGCCGTTCCGCACTCAGGTCGCCGCCAGCGCACAGCAGTCCATTGGGTTCGTCCAGTGCCTGGTCGACCGGTGGAAACGGGACCAGTGGCGTGCGCAGCAGGATCGGGATGCGGATCATGGTTCGACACGATACGGCGAATGTCGCATTACGGCCTCGCGATAGCGTTCGAGGTGCTGCGCTTCGCGCTTAAGGTAGTCGGCAATCGCCAGCCGGAAGCCCGGATGTGCGAACCAGTGGCGCGAATGTGTGCGCACCGGCAGGAAGCCGCGCGCGATCTTGTGTTCGCCTTGCGCGCCGGGTTCGAAAATCTGCAGGCCCTGCGTGATCGCGTGTTCGATGCCCTGGTGGTAACAGGTCTCGAAATGCAGGCCGGGTGCGTCCTCGATGCAACCCCAGTAGCGGCCATAGAGGGTCGTGCTGCTCTGGAGCAGGAAGGCACAGGCCAGCGGTTCATCATTGCGCAAGGCGATCACCGCCAGCGTCTTTGTTGGCAGGTCGCGACAGATGCGGGCGAAGAAATCGCGCGTCAACGCCGGCGTGTTGCCCTTGTCGGCGAAGGTGCGGATGTAGCAGTGGTGGACGAAGTCGAGGTCTTCCGTCGACAGTTCGGCACCGGTGCGGCGTTCGAAGCGCCAGCCGTCACGGGCCAGACGCGCGCGCTCCTGGCGGATGTTCTTGCGCTTCTTCGCGTTCAACGCGTCGAGGAAGTCGTCGAAGTCGCGGTAGCCGCGATTCGTCCAGTGGAATTGCCAGTCATGGCGCGGCAGCCAAGTGTCATCGAACGCGGCGCATTCGGCCTCGGGCAGGAAGTTCACGTGCGCCGAGGACCAGCCGCGGGCACGCGTGTCGTCCGCGAGCGTGGTGACAAGCGCGCGCCGATCCGCATCCGTTTGCGCAAGCAGTCGCGGACCCGGCACCGGCGAATACGGCACCGCGATCAATCGTTTCGGGTAGTAGTCGCCGATCGATCGTTCGTAGGCATCGGCGAAGGCGAAGTCGAACACGAATTCGCCATGCGAATTGGCCTTGCGATAAGCGGGTGCGGCAGCGAACAGTGTGCCGTCGCGCCACAGCGTCAGGTGTTCGGCGCGCCAGCCGAGTTCCGCCCGAACACTGCCGGATTGTTCGAGTGCATCGAGGAAGGCATGGTCGACGAAGGGATGATCTCCGCCATGCAACGCGTCCCAGTCCGTCGCCGGCACGGCCGCGATGCGATCGAGCCAGCGCACGACGTGGGACATGGTTCGATCAGCTCAGGCCGACCTGATCCAGGTATTTCTCGGCATCGAGTGCGGCCATGCAGCCGAAACCAGCCGAAGTGATGGCCTGTCGATAGACCTGGTCGGCCACATCGCCGGCCGCGAACACGCCGGGAATGCTGGTTGCGGTCGCGCCGCCTTCCAATCCGGTCTTGATGCGCAGGTAGCCGTTCTTCATGTCGAGCTGGCCATCGAACAATTGCGTGTTCGGCGAATGGCCGATGGCGATGAACACACCCATCAGCGGAATCTCGCGCGTGCTGCCGTTGTCGACATGACGGATGCGCATGCCGGTGACGCCGGAATCGTCGCCCAGGACTTCGTCGAGTGTGTGGTCCCAGACCAGTTCGATCTTGCCGGCCGCGGCCTTCTCGAACAGCTTGTCCTGCATGATCTTCTCGGCCTTGAGCTTGTCGCGGCGATGCACCAGCGTAACCTTGCGGCAGATG
>JAKJFE010000215.1 GCA_022705045.1 Pseudomonadota bacterium
GTCCCCAGGGACGCACGCGGTCGTTGAACGGCAACACGATCGCACCCGGATGCTTGGCGAGCACCGCTGCCGCCATCAGTCCGGCGACGTCGACGCAGCGCGTCTTCGTCGTCGCACCCTTGCGGTAGCCGGTCACGGCGGATTCCATCGAACCCGACACGTCGACCGCGATCGCGACCGAGCCCTTCAGCTTCGGCACATTGCGCACGGCGATCTCCGTCGCTTCACGCAGTGCCGCGCGGATCGGGTCCGGCAGCGCCGACGTCGCCTGCCACGTGGTCAGCAGCTGGTACGGAAAGGCATGCGCCTTCTCGATCAGCTTCGGATCCGCGAGGCGGGCCGCGATCAGTTCGACAAGCTTGCGCTCGTCGAACACACCGTAGCGCGCGAACGTATTCAGGTTCATGCGCGTCATCGTCCAGCTCGCCGTCGCCGCGATCGCGCACCAGTGCGCCTTCGTCAACGGCTGCGCGGTCAGCATCTGGAACGGCACCTTCGGCACCGCCTTCGACGGATCGCACTTGAACGCCTCGAAGTCACGCAGGGCCTGCGGCAACAGCGCCACATCGACGTCCTTGCCGATGATGTAGCCGTACAGCGCCGCCCGTTCGCTCGACGCCGCACGCGGATGGACCATCTTGATCACGTCCGCGAGCGAGGGCGCATTGCCGACCATCGCGTGGATCAAGGCCTCATCCGACGCATGCTCCAGCCACTGCTGCACCACGCGCTTCGGGCGCGAGCCGAGGCTCTTGCGCGCCACCGCACCCGAACGCAGTGCCTGCACGAAGCTGCGCAACTGCGAACCGTTGTCGATCACGCGAGTGAAGATCTGCTCGCACAAGGCGCCATCGAAGGCGGCCAACCAGGCCAGCAACAACACCGGCGCATCCTTCATGCGGTCATGTTCGCGGGCATAGATCGCGGTCCTCGCGATGAACTCCGGTGCCACGTTGAAGCAGTGGGCGAGCAACGCGTCGAGTTGCGTGTTCGCTTCTGCGTAGTAGGTGTCGTTCAGCGTTCCGGTCACCGCGAGCTGCGCCAGCGCATGCCTCGCGTCGAACGCGTGGGCCTTGCCGCCGGCCGCGTTGACGGTGGCGTCCTGGGCCTTCGCGGCGAACAACTGCTTGTTCAACATCTGACTCTCCTTGCATGCACGACGAGGGATCGTGCCGACGGAGTCCCTATTTCAAGTCTTGTGCCAACACCGAAGAATCCGCTCAATGCATTGATTTTATTTGCCTTATTGCGAACATCCCGAAAATCCCGGGTTTCCAGATGCCGACCGGAACGATACGATTAGATCGTTGATATCAGATTGGATCGCCTGTGAAACGCCAAGTCGTGTTCGGATTCATCGGCACCCAGCTCGACGCCACGGGCGGCGGCATTGGTCGCTGGGAGAAGTGGCGGCCGACCGTCAGCCTCGGCATGCACGAGGACTTCGCGCTCGATCGGATCGAGCTGCTGGTCGACCAGCGCCGCTTCAAATCGCTGACCAGCCAGGTCTGCGCCGACCTGCACACGGTGTCGCCGGATACGCAGTGCGCGGTGCACGACCTGTACCTCGAAGACCCGTGGGATTTCGGCCAGGTCTACGCGGCGCTGTTCGATTTCGTGCGCGCGTATCCGTTCGATGCCGAGCACGAGGACTACTACGTGCACATCACGACCGGCACCCACGTCGTACAGATCTGCTGGTTCCTGCTGGCCGAATCTCGTTACCTGCCCGGGCGTCTGATCCAGACCTCGCCGCCGCGCAAGCAGAAGGCCGGTGATCCGGGCTCGTTTGCGGTCATCGACCTCGACCTCGCGCGCTACGACCACATCGCCCAGCGCTTCGCGAACCTGCGCGCGGAGACGACCGAGTTCCTGAAATCCGGCATCGAGACGCGCTCGCCGATGTTCAACCGGATGATCGAGCAGATCGAACGCGTCGCCGGCAAGTCGAAGGCGCCGATGCTGCTGATGGGACCGACCGGCGCCGGCAAGAGCCAGCTCGCACGCAACGTGTTCGAACTGAAGAAGCAGCGACAGTCGTTGAAGGGCCGCTTCGTCGAAGTGAACTGCGCGACCCTGCGTGGCGACGGTGCCGGCAGCGCCTTGTTCGGCCATGTGCGCGGCGCCTTCACGGGTGCACAGTCCGACCGCGCCGGCTTGTTGAAATCGGCCGACGGCGGCCTGCTGTTCCTCGACGAGATCGGCGAACTCGGTCTCGACGAGCAGGCGATGCTGTTGCGTGCGATCGAAGACAAGCGCTTCCCGCCGCTCGGTGGCGATCGTGAAATCGACAGCGACTTCCAGCTGATCGCCGGGACCAATCGCGACCTCGCCGTCGCGGTGCGCGAAGGCCGCTTCCGCGACGACCTGTTCGCGCGCCTGAATCTGTGGACGTTCTATCTGCCGGGTTTGAAGGAGCGCAGCGAAGACATCGAACCCAATCTCGACTTCGAACTCGGCCGTTATGCGCGCAACCATGGCGAACAGGTGCGATTCAACCGCGAGGCACGCGACCGCTTCCTGAAGTTCGCGACCAGCATCGACGCGCAATGGCCCGGTAACTTCCGCGACCTCGGCGCGTCGATCACACGCATGGCCACGCTGTCCGAATCTGGCCGCATCACCGCCGCCGTGGTCGACGAGGAGATCGCCCGCCTGCGTCGCCTGTGGACCGGTCGCGCCGCCGACGCGAACCAGGACGAGATCGACTTCGTCGCCCTGCTTGGCGCGGACGGCGCCGAACAGCTCGACCGCTTCGACCGCGTGCAGCTCGCCGAAGTCGTCCGTGTCTGCCGCCAATGCCGCACGCTCAGCGAAGCCGGCCGCGTGCTGTTCCAGGCCTCGCGCGAGAAAAAGAGTTCGAGCAATGACGGCGATCGACTTCGCAAGTATTTAACGCGCTTTGGACTCCAATTCGAACACTGTCGGCGATCCGGCGGCTCCTGAATGACGCCCAGTGCTGGGGATATGAATGCTTTCTCGATTCCTGCTGTTGCTTTCGCTGTTTGTCGCCGTGCCAGCCAAGGCCATCGACGTGCTTGACGTCTCGCCGCTGCAGGCCACGCCGCAGGACATGATTCGCATGACCGTTCATTTCGGTCCCGGGCTGCCGCTCGAAGCAGTGCGAACTTTCCGTTACGGGAGTTCGATCCAGGTGTTCGTGATCATCAATGATGTGGCGATACCGGGCCAGCCGCCCGCGCCGGAGCGGACAGAAGCCTTTGAGCTTGGTCAGTTCCCGGTCGGCGAATATCAGATCGACATCTACAACTCGTCCCCGAGTTCGACACCGATGGCGTCGTATCCGCTCAGCGTTGTCGCGCCTGTGTCACTACCTGCAACATCGGCATCTTCACGCTTGCTGTTGGTGCTTTGCGTCCTGGCAGGTGCATGGGCAGTGCCGAGGGTGGCTGGCTCGCGCTCGACTTGAGTTCCGCCGGGCATACACCACTTCCTGCGGACGATTGCTCTGTGCAGGTGTATGCATGTCCGGTCACCAACTCGCCCAACTCAACATCGCCGCGCTGCGCGCGCCGCTCGATTCACCCGAGTCGAAGGACTTCGTCGACAACCTCGATCGCATCAATGCGCTGGCCGAGCAGTCGGACGGGTTCGTCTGGCGTTGGGACGAGTCGTATGACCTCGATGGCGGTGCGGCGGCGAACGGCAGCGATCCGAAGGCGCCGACGCATCCGTTCGGCGACGCGGTCGTCGTGAATCTGTCGGTGTGGCGGGACGTAGCGGCGCTGCAGGCGTTCGCGTTCCGCAGCGACCACGTCGACATTTTGCGTCGCCGCCGCGAATGGTTCGTGCCGATGGATCAGGCGTACGCGGTGTTGTGGTGGGTGCCGAGTGGCCACCGGCCATCCGTCGCGGAGGCGGCGGAACGACTCGATGCACTGCGCCGGCACGGACCGTCAGCCGATGTGTTCACGTTCCGCGAGGCGTTCCCGCCGCCGGTGGCGGCGGCGGG
>JAKJFE010000216.1 GCA_022705045.1 Pseudomonadota bacterium
CAACCTGTTTGGCGGGCACGACTTCGCCGCGATCTACGTCACCGGCAGCCCCTTGGCCGGCAATCCGCCGGACATTCGCATCCAGGGCAACTGGTTCGGCACCGACTGGAGTGGCACATTGAGTCGTCCGAACGGTCGCCATCCGACCTCGCCGACGCAATCGCAACCGACGATCTCGATCTTCCGCGGTGGCCGCTGCGGCCTGCGCATCGGCGGGCTCGCGCCGGGCGAAGGCAATCGCATCGATTCCGGCGCTGCGGCCGGTGTCCACATCGGCACCTGCGAGGGCGCCGCCATCGTCGGCAACCAGTTCAGCGGCAATCGCATTGCGATCGATGTGTCGCCCACCAGCAACCCGGACGGCGCCTCGGCCAACGATGCCGGCGATGCCGACCTGGGCGGCAATCGCATGCAGAACGCACCCGTCGTCACGCTGCCGCCGAACTTCATCAGCGATGGCGGCGGCGACACCGTGGCCCTGAGTTATGTCGTCGACAGCACACCGGCGAACAGCAGCTATCCGCTGACCGTGTACTTCTACCGCGGCGGGTGCAACGGCGGCGGGCGCGAGCTGATCGCCTCCGACACCTATGGCGAATCGGATGCGCAACAGTCGCGCAACTTCAATCTGGTCGGCGACGGCAACGTGTTGCCGCTGACCACGCTGGCCGTGGACGCGGCCGGCAACACCAGCGAGTTCAGCCCGATGCTGGGCGACAACCTGTTCGCCGATGGCATCGAGACCGAACCCGCGGTGTTCGGACCGGGGCGTTGCCCGTAATGCGGTTCGCCGCAGGTAAACTGCGGCCATGACGACTCAAACGAAATCGCGCGAATTCGCGCTCGACAGCGACCAGAACGAACGCCTCGCCAACCTCGCCGGCCCGGTCGAGGCACATCTGCGCCAGATCGAATCGCGGCTCGGCATCGAGATCGCGAACCGTGGCGCAGTGTTCCGGCTGACCGGCAGCAGTGCCGCGACCAAACGCGGCGAGGCGGTGATCCGTGCCTTGTTCGATGCGACCGCGGACGCCGCCATCGGCGAACATGACGTGCACCTCGCGCTCAGCGAAGCCGGCGCCGACGCGCTGGCCGCGCGCGATGCACCCGAGGCGCAAACGGTCTCCATCAAGGTCAAGCGCGGCAACATCCGCGGCCGTGGCGCCAACCAGCAGCGCTACCTGCACGCCATCGCCCGTCACGACATCAATTTCGGCATCGGTCCCGCCGGCACCGGCAAGACCTATCTCGCGGTGGCCAGTGCCGTCGATGCGCTCGAGAACAATCGCGTGCAACGGGTGATCCTGGCGCGGCCGGCGGTCGAGGCCGGCGAGAAACTCGGCTTCCTGCCCGGCGACCTGTCGCAGAAGGTCGACCCGTATCTGCGCCCGTTGTACGACGCCCTGTACGAGATGCTCGGCTTCGACCGCGTCGCCAAGCTCATCGAACGCAATGTCATCGAGATCGCGCCGCTCGCCTACATGCGCGGACGCACGCTGAACGACGCCTTCGTCATTCTCGATGAAGCGCAGAACACCACGGTCGAGCAGATGAAGATGTTTCTGACCCGCATCGGCTTCGGCTCGGTCGCGGTGATCACCGGCGACGTGACCCAGATCGACCTGCCCAAACACGTGACCTCGGGTCTGCGTCATGCCATGGAGGTGCTGAAGAAGGTCGATGGCATCAGCTTCACCCTGTTCGAAGCCCGTGACGTGGTGCGCCACCCGATCGTGCAGCGCATCGTCATGGCCTACGAAAAGGCCGAAGCCGCGGCCAAGCAGGACAAGCCGTGATGTCCTCCCAGACCCCGTTCGCCCTGAGCCTGTCGAAGGGCGCTGCGACTCACCCCGCACCGTTCGCCCTGAGCCTGTCGAAGGGCGTGTGCGATGCGCCTGACGCAACGGGCTTCGACAAGCTCAGCCCGAACGGGAATCGCGCTGATGACTGATCTGACCCTGCACATCCGCAGCGACATCGGCTGGAAAGGCCTGCCCGCGCCGCGCTCATTCCGCACCTGGATCGAACTCGCACTGAAGGGCGCGAAGCGCAAGCGAGCCACCGAGATCAACGTGCTGATCACCGACGCCGACACCGGCCGCGCACTCAATCGCGATTTCCGCGGCAAGGACTACGCGACCAACGTGTTGTCGTTCCCGACCGAGCTGCCGCCGGAAGTGAAGTCGCCGCTGATCGGCGATCTCGCCATCTGCGCACCGGTGGTCGCACGCGAAGCCGAGGAACAGGGCAAGCGTCTGCGTGACCACTACGCGCACATGGTTATCCACGGCACCCTGCACCTGCTCGGCTATGACCACATCGACGAGCCCGACGCCGAACGCATGGAAGCACTCGAAACGAAGCTGCTGGCCACGCTCGACATCGCCGATCCCTACGCACCGATCGACTGAGATGCATTGCATGAGCCATCCGTATCCACACGCCGACCTCGATCTCGCGCGCAAACTCGAACGCACCGAAGGACTGGCCTGCGCTGCCATCGTGCAATCGCGGGCGCGGCTGAATGCGGCGTCGACATCCTGCTGGCACGACTTCGGCGGCGCCTGCGCGATGTTCGATGGCGACGGGTCGCCGATGACCCAGGCCTTCGGTCACGGTTTGTTCGACGACCCGCATGGGCGTGAACTCGATGCCATCGAAGCCTTCTTCCATGGGCATGGAAGCAAGGCGGTGCTGGAAGTTTCGCCACTGGCAGGACTCGCGACCATCGACGCGCTGGAGCAACGGCGTTACCGCATCATCGAGATGAGTTCGGTGCTGTGCCGCCCGTCCGCCGGCGGCGTCTCGCGTGCGCCGACGATGGCGTCGAACCTGACGGTCCGTGCGATCGACACGCGCGACACCGAAACCTGGGCGCGAGTGGCCGCCGCGGGCTGGGGCAGCGAATCCGACGAGGTCGCGCGTTTCATCCAGGATCTCAGCCGCGCCATCGTGCCGGCCGAACGCATGGTCAGCTTCCTCGCCGAGATCGATGGCACGCCGGTCGCGAGCGCATCACTGTTCCTCGGCGACGGCGTGGCCCTGCTCGCGGGCGCGAGCACCGTCCCGACCGCACGCAACCAGGGCGCGCAAACCGCCCTGCTCGCCGCCCGCCTCGACTACGCCGCGAAACACCACTGCCCCCTCGCCATGATGGCCACCGAACCCGGCAGCCCCTCGCAACGCAACGGCGAACGCCAAGGCTTCCGCATCGCCTACACGCGCATGAAGTGGCGGGAATCCTGATCAGCATTTACAAGCAAGCGAGCCTCAAAAGGTGATGCCATGCGCTACGCCATCGTGATCGAAAAGACCGGAGACAATTTTTCCGCTTACATGCCGGACTTGCCAGGCTGCGTCGCAACGGGAGAAAGCGTCGCCGATGTCGAGCGGGAAATCAGCGAAGCGATCGCCTTCCATCTGGAAGGTTTGCGTGAAGACGGCTTGCCGATCCCGCAACCCGTCAGTCTGGTCGAGTACGTGAACATCGCTGCCTGAGTTCAAGTGCGACGAATTCACTCTGCCAACGCATTCCGATTCGTTAGCGCAATGATGTGCGACGAGACGCTATTTTGTAGACTGTAGATCCACCGCGCAGATCATGGAGAGGAACCAATGGAAGTCTCTGAACTGATCGCTCTAACTGACTGGATAGACAAAGAGATTGTTGAAAGACGTCTCGTAAAACTCAGTGCAGGCCTGTTCGCGGTTCTTCAGAACAATACTCAACCGGGAAATGCCAAGCAGCCATTTCTTGAGCAACGCCAGAATCTCGAAGATCAAATTGAGAAAGTTAACCTCAGTGCTCTTACAGAAGAGCAAGTTGCGGTCCTTAGGGATGGTCTGAACAAGTCCCGCGATCTCTGCTGAAATTGCGGGCATTGGTTGGCACGGATTGAAGCATGAGCCAGATGAGTTTCGGCGACTCGGAGTACGCGGGGAAGAAG
>JAKJFE010000217.1 GCA_022705045.1 Pseudomonadota bacterium
GGCTGCATTGCCAACGCAATGGAAGGTCGCGCCATCGCAGCAATCCATGACATCGCGCAACGACTCGCTTTGTCGGTTCGCGTCGATCGCGATCATTGTTGTGGCGCATTGAATGCACATTTGGGGCGCCCCGTTGCGGAGCCCGACGCCGTGAAGCGACCGGCGCCAATGCTGGTGACGATCAACTCCGGCTGCATGGCGCAATGGCGTCAGTTGTTCGACGATCCTCGACCCATTGGTATTGCCAGCTGGTTGGACAGCGTTTTTTCAATGCACGGCGATCGATTGGTCGCGAGACCGCTGCGAATCGCCCTGCATCTGCCATGCACCCAGCAAGCGCAAACCGAAGAAGTGGCAGCGATGCACCGACTCGTCGGCCGCTTGCCCGGCGCAACGTTGCTGGCACTGCCCGCCCAACCCGGATGCTGCGGCGCAGCCGGCAGCTATTTCCTCAACCAGACCGAGATCGCACAGGCACTCGCGGCGACCGCATCGACGCATATCCAGTCGACTGGGCCGGACATCGTGCTCAGCGCAAACGGCGCTTGTCGCGCGCAATTGGTGCAGGCATTGTTCGACGCCGGCTCGGACATCCGGGTCATGCATCCGGCCGAACTGGTCGCCGAATACTTGGACGAACCTGCGCGATGAGCTTCCGACGCAACTCACGGACCGACCATCTGCTCGCTGTCGTCGACCAGGCGCTCAACCTGGACAATCTGAATGCCGCTGTCGCGCGCGCGAATCCCGCGCAGACGCTGACATCCCCGGAGCCGACCGCGCACGACCGCCGTCTGGTTGCAGGACTGATGCGCATCAACCATACCGGCGAAGTCTGCGCGCAGGCGCTGTATCTCGGTCAGGCCGCCGTTGCCGAGTCGGCGGATACGCGTGCGCACCTTCTGCAGTCTGCACGTGAGGAGCACGACCACCTGGTCTGGTGTGACGCGCGTCTGCGCGAAATCGACGCCCGACCGAGCCTGCTGAACCCGCTCTGGTTCGCAGGCAGTTACCTGATCGGCGCTGGTGCGGCGCTGTTCGGCGATCGCGTCAGTCTCGGCTTCGTCGTCGAGACCGAACGCCAGGTCGAAGCGCATCTCGACGACCATCTCGGCCGCTTGCCACTGGCGGACGCGCGCTCCCGCGCCATCCTCGAGACCATGCAGCGCGAGGAAGTCGAACACGGCCAGCATGCGCTCAATCGGGGCGCCATCGCACTGGCCAGTCCGGTGCGAACACTGATGGGCGCATGCGCCGACGTGATGCGCTTCGTCGCCTATCGCATCTGAATTCCGAAAACGAAACGGGCCGCAGTGCGGCCCGTGATTCGTCGATATCGCAATCCGGTCAGACCAAGTTGCGACCGTGGAAGAGTTCCTCGATCTCGCGCTTCAGCTGCGCTTCGACACGCAGGCGATCCTTGAACGACAGATCCTTGGCCTGGGCTTCGAACAGATAGTTGTCGAGGTCGAATTCCTTCACGTGCATCTTCGTGTGGAAGATGTTCTCCTGATACACGTTGACGTCGAACATCTCGTACTTCTGCTTGATGTGCTTGGCCAGGTAATCCTGGATCGAGTTGATGCGGTGGTCGATGTAGTGCTTCTTGCCCTTCACGTCGCGGGTGAAACCGCGCACGCGGTAGTCCATCGTGACGATGTCCGACTCGAAGCTGTCGATCAGGTAGTTCAGCGCCTTCAGCGGCGAGATCACGCCGCAGGTGGCCACGTCGATGTCGGCCCGGAAGGTCGCGATGCCGTTGTGCGGATGCGTCTCCGGATACGTGTGCACCGTGATGTGGCTCTTGTCGAGGTGCGCGACCACGGCCTCGGAGATCATGTCCTTGCCGAGCTTGTCGACGATCGGATGCTCGGAGATCAGGATCGTCACCGAGGCGCCCTGCGGATCGTAGTCCTGGCGCGCGACATTCAGGATGTTCGCGCCGATGATCTCGGCGACTTCCGTGAGGATCTGCGTCAGGCGATCGGCGTCGTACTGTTCGTCGATGTACTCGATGTAACGATCGCGCTGCTCCGGCGTCACCGCGTAGCAGATGTCGTAGATGTTGAACGACAGCGCCTTGGTCAGGTTGTTGAAACCCTGCAGTTGCAATCGCGGAAGCGGCTTGACCATGGTGCTTTTCCTCAGACGCCACGGGTGAAAGGGGCGCGGATTATGGGGCAAATCGCCCGACAGGGGTAATCACCGCTCCGGCGGATTCAGCGCAGCGTTTGAAATCGGCCCGGCGCCGTCCTATAAACGTCACGATTCCGTGCGCGAGGTCGCAATGCCCAATTCCAACTCCGACCCCTTGGCTGGCCTGACCGACGCCATGCCGAAAACCGTCACGCCGCGCTCCCTGGCGCTGGACGGGCCCGCGCTTGATCGCTTCCTGGGCGCCTGCCATCGGCGGCGATACCCGAACCGCACGGCGATCTTCATGCCGGGCGACCGTGCCGACGTGCTGTATTACGTTGTCGACGGTTCGCTGAGCGTCGTCGCCGAAGACGACGACGGCCGCGAACTGATCCTGGCCTATTTGAACAAGGGCGAGTTCATCGGTGAACTCGGCCTGTTCGTCGAAACCAGCAAGCGTGAAGTCCTGGTGCGCACACGCAGTGCCTGCGAACTGGCGGAGATCAGTTACGAACGCCTGCTCGCGCTGTTCGAGAGCACGTTGCGCGACGAATGCCCGAAGCTCATGTTCGCGATCGGCTCGCAGCTGACGCGTCGCCTGTTGCACACCAGCCGCAAGGTCAGCCGCCTTGCCTTCATGGACGTGACCGGGCGCATCTCCCGCACCCTGCTCGATCTCTGCAGCGAACCCGATGCACTGACGCATCCGCAAGGCATGCAGATCCGCGTGTCGCGCCAGGAACTGTCGCGCATCGTCGGCTGTTCGCGCGAAATGGCCGGGCGCGTGCTCAAGCAACTGGAAGAACAGGGCAAGATCGGCGTCAGCGGCAAGACCATCGTCGTCTTCGGAACGCGCTAGCTTGGGCGCATCGGTCGCACCCGCGGGCAAGGACCATCACGGTGGCTTGCGGCTGCGCGACGCGAAGCTGCATGACGCTGCGGCGGTCGCGCGCCTGATCGAACTGCTGGGGTATCCCTGCGATCTTGCCGAAGCGGAACGACGCATCCGCCGCGTCAACGCCAGTCCCCGGCAGGCGCTGGTCGTGGCCGAATGGAAGGAAGCCGTCTGCGGGCTGATTAGCCTCGACTTCATGTTCTACCTGCCGCTCGGTCGCGAGACCTGCCGCATCACCGCCCTCGTCGTGGACGAGCGCTTCCGCGGCCACGGCATCGGTCGCGAACTGTTGCGATATGCCGAATCGGCGGCACGACGCGAACATTCGGCACGTGTCGAGCTGACCACGGCCGCTTCGCGCACCGAGGCCCATGCGTTCTATCGCCACTGCGGCTTCGAACAATCCTCGCTGCGCTTCGTGAAGACGCTCGGCGACGCCTGACTCAGGCCGCGTCCGGCGCGCGCCAGACCATGTAAGTGTCGGAGCGCTGATAGTGCGAATCCGGCTTGCGCCCGCGATGTTCGAAACCGGCGCGTTCGTACAGCGAGATCGCCGCTTTCAGTGAGGAATGCGTCTCCAGGAACAGCGTGGTTCCGCCGATGCGCTGGAACTCGGCTATGGCCGCGTCCAGCAATTGCCGGCCGATGCCGCCCCCCTGATATCCGGACGTGACCGCCATCTTGGTCAGCTCGTAGACGCCGGCAGATTCCTGCAGCAGCGCGCAGGTCCCGACGACCTCGTCGCCGATCAGCGCGAACAGGATGCGGCCCCCGCCCTCGAGGATGCGCTGCTCGGGATGATCGAGCACGTCCGCGTCGATCGGCTCGACCACGAAGTAGCGTTCCAGCCATTCGCGGTTGAGGCGTCCGAAATGGCTGCGCAGTGCCGGATCGAACGGGACGATGCG
>JAKJFE010000068.1 GCA_022705045.1 Pseudomonadota bacterium
CCGCCTCGACGCGTGGCTGTGGGCGGCGCGGTTCTTCAAGACGCGCAGCCTGGCGAAGCAGGCGATCGAGGGCGGCAAGATCGCCGTCGGCGGTGCAGTGGTCACCAAGGCGTCGAAAGCGGTGCATGTCGACGACCTGCTGCTCGTGCAGCGTGGCGAGGAAAGGTTCGAGCTGCGCGTGCTCGGGCTCAGCGATGCCCGCGGACCGGCGAGCGTGGCGCAGACGCTGTATGCGGAGACCGACGCAGGCAAGGCACGCCGTGAAGCCGAAGCCGCGCGTCGCCGCGACGAGCGCGCCGGATATCAGCCACCCGAGTCGCGTCCGAACAAGAAGGCGCGACGCCTGATCCGCGCGCTCGGCGACATCGACGCGTTCTAGCGCGGTCGCATCAGACCGGCGCGCGTCGCTCGCGCAGACAGGCCATGGTCGCAATCAGCATCAGCGCCGCGACCAGGTTGTGCATCAGTGCGGCCGCGAAGGGCAGGGCCGCCAGCACCAGCGTGATGCCGAGACCGATCTGCACCGTCAGCACCGCGACGAGCATCGCGGCGGCGCGGCGCTGCCCGTTGCGCCAGGCGGCGATGCCCGTCGCCACTGCGGCCAGCGTGACCAGCAGGGCCAGGCCGCGATGCAGCATCTGCGCGAGCGCACCTTCGGGATGGATCGGCAGCGATGCCTCGAAGCGCGGCACACGCATCGGATCGAGCAGCGACCAGGACAGATCCACGGCCCCGCCGCAGTCCGGAAAACCGGTGCAGCTGAGCCCTGAATAGCTGGCGCTGACCAGAACGCCGGACGCGATCTGCACGACGATCAGCGCCAGCAGTACCGATGCCGGCCGCGACCAGCGCGTCCCGGGTGTGGCGCCGCGCCAGGTGGCGAAGCTCAGGGCGACCATGGCGAAGCCGCCGAGCACGTTGCCGATGGCGATGATCGGCAGGACCGCACCTGCGCTGTAACGACCCAGAACGGCGAGTCCGAGCGCGACCGCGATCAGCGCGACCGCGAGCGCAGCTTCGCGGACCTGCCGCGGGCGCGAAGAAAAGGCCGCCGCTGCGATCGTCAGCGCCAGCACCAGCACGGTCATTGCCGCGAGCCGGTGCAGCACGCGTGCAATGGCGACCGACGTGTCCGAAGCGGCGATCGCGGCATCGGGCGTGCGCAACTGCGCGCCATAACAGGCTGGCCAGTCGGCACAGCCGAGACCGGCATTCGCCAGCCGCATGTAGGCGCTGAGGGTGGTGACCGCGAGGATCAGGAGCAGTGCGGCCAGGGCGATCCGGCGCAGGCGAGTCAGGGTAGGCGGCACGACCGTCATGTGCGATCCGGTGGTTGCGGAGCGCGATGCTAACGCGTCGCTGTTTGTCGAATTGCGGAACGCTTGATCTAGGTCATGCCGTCGCGACGCGACGACGACGGAGCATTCCGGCGCACGGATAGATTCCGATCACTTCCCGAGAGGCGCAAGGCCATGACCGACGCACACGACGACAACGAACCCGTTCCGATGATGCAGAAGCTTCTCGACAACCCCTTCCTGCTGCTGTTCCTCGGCGTGATGGTGCCGATGATTCTGTACACCGTCTGGGGCGTGTACGACATCCTGACCATCCCGCTCGCGAAGTGATTCCGCTCCGCAACGTCTGTCATCCACGCACGCGCATCCCTGGGGGTTTGCAACCATGACTGCCATCTCACCACCTTCAGAACGACTCTGGTGGAAACATCCGCTCGACCGCGTCGAAGGCATCTGGCTCGCGATCGCCTTCGTCTGGTGCATGGTCATGTTTTTCATGATGGTGTACTGGCACATGTACGGCAGCCAGAACCTGTCGACGGAAACCTACAAGACCACCCCCGAGGCCTTCGCCGCCAAGGCGCAGGCAATGGTCGACCAGTACACGGTGCGCAGCGAAGTCGACGGACAGTATCCGGTGGTGGCGCCGCCGGCCGACAGCGACATCTACATGATCGCGCGCCTGTGGAATTTCTGGCCGATCCTGCAGCTGGAGAAGGGGCGGACCTATCGCCTGCACCTCACCTCGATGGACTACAACCACGGGTTTTCGCTGCAGCCGGCGAACATCAACATCCAGATCGTCCCGGGATATGAGCACGTGGTGACGGTGACGCCGAACCAGAGCGGCACCTATTCGGTGGTGTGCAACGAGTATTGCGGAATCGGCCATCACACGATGGTCGGTCGCATCTACGTCAAGTAAGGAGCCCGGACATGTCCATCGCAACCACCTATCGGACCTGCCCGCGTTCCGGCCTGCAGTTCGAATCGCAGGCCGAGAAGCTGATGCTGGCCAACGCCGTCGCCGCGGTCGTGTTCCTGCTGATCGGCGGCCTGCTCGCCATCGGCGTCGTGCTCACGCGCTGGCCCTCGATCCACTGGCTCGAGGCCGACACCTTCTACAAGGTGCTGACCGCACACGGCATCGACATGCTGATCTTCTGGATCATCTTTTTCGAGATTGCCGTCCTCTATTTCTGTTCCTCGACCTTGTTGAGATGCCGCATCGCGACCCCGAAGGTCGCTTGGGCCGCGTTCGCGCTGATGGTGATCGGCGCAGTGATGAACAACGTCGCCGTGTATCAAGGCAGTTCGAGCGTGATGATGACGTCGTACGTGCCGATGATGGCGGCGCCGTCGTTCTACCTCGGACTGATCCTGTTCGCGGTCGGCGCGTTGATCGCCTGCTTCGTCTTTCTCGGCACCCTGGTCGTGGCCAAGGCTGAAAAAACCTACCAGGGCTCGGTGCCGCTGGTGACGTTCGGCGCGATCACCGCAACGATCATCGCGGTGTTCACCATCGTTTCCGGCGCGATCATCCTGGTGCCGACCTTCCTGTTGTCGATCGGCGTGATCGATGCCGTCGACCCGCTGGTCTACCGCACGATCTGGTGGGCGTTCGGACACTCGTCGCAGCAGATCAACGTGTCCGCGCACATATCGATCTGGTATGCCGTCGCCGCCATCGTCTTCGGCGCCAAGCCGATGTCCGAACGCGTCAGCCGCGGAGCCTTCCTGCTCTACATCCTGTTCCTGCAACTCGCGAGCGCGCACCACCTGCTCGCCGATCCGGGACTGAGCACCGAGTGGAAGGTCGTCAACACCAGCTACTTCATGTATTTCGCGGTGCTGGCCTCGATGATCCATGGCCTGACCGTGCCGGGTGCGATGGAAGTCGCGCAGCGCCAGAAGGGCTACAACAAGGGTCTGTTCGAGTGGTTGCGCAAGGCGCCGTGGGGCAATCCGACCTTCTCCGGCGTGTTCATCGCGATCATCGGTTTCGGTTTCCTCGGCGGCATTTCCGGCGTGATGATGGGCACCGAGCAGCTCAACATGATCATCCACAACACGATCTACGTGCCGGGGCATTTCCATGCCACCGTCGTGATCGGCACCACGCTCAGCTTCATGGCGCTGACCTATTTCCTCATCCCGGTGCTGTTCAAGCGCGAGATGATCGCGCCGAAGCTGGCACAGTGGCAGCCGTACCTGTTCGGGCTGTCGATGTACGGCTTCTGTCTGGTGATGATGGGCGCCGGCACGCTCGGCGTCTCCCGTCGCCACTGGGACATGGCCTTCCAGGGATCGGCCCTGGCCTACGAGTGGCCGGGCGCCGCGTACATGATGATGGGTCTGGTCGGCGTGTTCGGCATCGCCGCGATCCTCGGTGGTGCGATCTACATCTACGTCACCGTCGGTTCGCTGCTGTGGGGCAAGAAGCTCGATGCCGGCACGGTGTCCGAGCGCACCACGCCGGTGCCGCCGACGGCGCCGACCGTCGCTGCGCAAACCTATGGCTCAAGCGGCATGGTCGCGCCGGGCAGCTTCGTGCTGGCGCTGATCTTCCTCGGTGCCTTCGTCCTCTACTACTTCATCAACTGGAAGTATCTCTCGCAGTTGTGGGGATTGAGCTGAGCAAGGCCCGTCCGGGTCTGGCCACAAGGCCGGACCCGGTGCGGCATCGATGGTGCAGGGCGGCCGGGACGGCTGCGCAACCCAACGGAGGTCGACCATGAGCACGGTGCCGTTGTCCCTCACGCGTTCGTGGTCGAGCGTGCTTCGCGACGTGCTCGGGCTGATGAAGCTGCGCATCGGCGTGATGATCATGGTGACTGCGCTGATGGGCGTTGTGGCCACGCCGGGGAGCTTGCCCGGCGCGCGCGCGGTCCTGGCGCTGGCCGTGTCGGTGCTGCTGGCGTCGGCGAGTGCCGGCATGTTCAACCAGTATCACGAGGCGGACGAGGACCAGCGCATGGCGCGCACCCGCCGGCGTGCCTTCGTCACCGGCGCGCTTCCGCGCACGCGCTGGTGGCTGCTGATGATGGCGGCGATGCTCGTGGTCGCCGTGGCTGCGGCATGGGTGTTCGTGAATCCGCTGGCGGCAACCTACGTCTTTCTCGGTGCATTGTTCTACGGCGGCGTGTACACGGTCTGGTTGAAGCGACGCACGCCGTTGAACATCGTGATCGGTGGCATGGCGGGAAGTTTCGCGGTGCTCGCCGGCGGTGCTGCGGTAGCGCCGGCTTCGGCGCCGGTTCCGCTGTTGCTCGCGCTGGTGTTGTTCCTGTGGACACCGCCGCATTTCTGGAGCCTTGCGATCGCGAATCGCGAAGACTATGCGCAGGCGGGCGTGCCGATGTTGCCGGTCGTGGTCGGCCCCGAACGCGCGGCGCGTGCGGTGCTGCTGGGCACGGTGCTGCTGCTGGTCGCTTCGCTGCTGCCGGTGGCGTTCGGGCTTGGCGCGATCTATCTCGCGGGGGCGCTCGCCGGCGGCCTGGTCTTCGTCTGGCGTGCGGCTCAGCTGGTGCGTCAGCCGGAGCGGAAGTCGGCGATGCGCTGCTTCTTCGCGTCGCTGCTGCAGTTGTCGCTGCTGCTGGTCGCGGCCTGCCTCGACCGGGCCCTGGCTTGAGGCGAAACCATGGGTGATGTCCTGCGCAGCCCCGGTCGATGGCGACCCGCATCGTGGATCGGCCTGCTGTGGCTGATCTTCTGCGGTGGCGCCGCGCTCGCGACGCAGCCGACACCCGGCACCACGCTCGATATCGACGAGGCGATCGCGTTCAGTCGGGCACGCATCGGCAGCATGCCGGACGATGTCGTGTTGCGCGACCGCGACGGGCGCGATGTTCCGCTCGCGCGTTTCCGCGGCAAGCCGCTGCTCGTCAATTTCGTGTTCACCGGCTGCTTCCAGGTCTGTCCGACCAGCACGCGCGACTTGCAGGGCGCGGTGCGCGCGATGCGCGACCGCTTTGGCCCGGACCAGTTCAACGTGATCAGCATTGGTTTCAACCAGCCGACCGATTCGCCGCTGGCGATGAAGATGTTCGCGGCGCAGTTGCGCATCAAGGAGCCGAACTGGGAATTCCTGAGTCCGCGGGCCGAGGACGTGCCGAGGCTGACCGGGGCGTTCGGCTTCCGCTTCCGACCGAGCCCTTCCGGATTCGACCATACTGTGCAGGTGTCGCTGCTCGATGCCCAGGGCGTGATCCGCACCCAGGTGTACGGCGACTTCAGTGCGGAAGCGCTCGGTGAGCCGATCCGTCGCCTGCTGCGCGGCATGTTGATCAGCGACACCCACACGGCCGCTGACTTCATCGACCGCGTGCGCATCTTCTGTTCCGTCTACGACCCGACCACCGGCAAGTACAAGGCCGACTACACGCTGATCCTGCAGATCGCCGGCGGTGTGACCTTCTTCGTGGCGATGCTCGGGTTCGGCGTCGGCGAATGGTGGTCGCAGCGCAAGGCGCGGCGCCGGCTGCGCGAGCAGACCGCATGAACGCCGCCGTCGCGTCCATGCCGATCCCCGCGACGCAGCGCTGGTGGCAGCGCTGCGAGGATCGCCTCGATCTGCTGTCGCCGCGGCTGAATCCGTTGCGACACCTCGGCTCGATCGCGATGCTGATGTTCTGGGTGCTGCTCGCGAGCGGCGTCTACCTGTATGCCGCGATCGACACCTCGGTGAGCGGTGCGTACGCATCGATCGACCGGTTGTCGCGAGAGCAGTGGTGGCTCGGCGGCATCTTGCGCAGCGTGCATCGCTACGCTGCCGACCTGTTCGTGTTGTGCACCCTGTTGCACCTGCTCCGGGAATGGGTGCTCGGGCGATTCCGCGGTTTCCGCAGGATGACCTGGTGGACCGGCACGGCGTTGCTGCCCTTGCTGATGGTCAGCGCGATCGGCGGTTTCTGGCTGAACTGGGATCAGCTCGGCCAGTATTCCGCGATCGCGACTGCCGAGTGGCTGGACTGGTGGCCGCTGTTCGCGACGCCGTTCATGCGCAACTTCCTCGGCGTGAGTTCGATCAGCGACCGCCTGTTCTCGCTGTTCGTGTTCGTGCATCTCGGCGTGCCGCTGCTGATGCTGTTCGGCTGCTGGTTCCACGTGCGCAAGCTGGCGCAGCCGATCGTGTGGCCACCGCGCGCGCTCGGCGGCGTGATGTTGTCGATGTTGCTGCTGACCGCGCTGTCGGCACCGGTACTCAGCCATGCCCCCGCCGACCTGGCACGCGTGCCAGTGCTGCCCGCCTTCGATTGGCTGTTGCTGGCGGTGCACCCGCTGGTCGCGGCCACGTCGGCGACCACGGTCTGGCTCGCACTGCTGTCGATGCTGCTCCTGCTGCTGGCCCTGCCACTCTGGCCGCAGCGGTCCCCGCCCGCCGTCGCGGAAGTGCATGCCCGGCACTGCAGCGGCTGTCGTCGTTGCGTGGCCGACTGCCCCTACGACGCGATCACGATGACCGCACACCCGCAGCGGCCGGGTTTCGCACTCGCCGTGGTCGATGCCGACGCCTGCGCGTCCTGCGGCATCTGCGTCGGCAGCTGTCCGTCGTCGACGCCGTTCCGATCGATGGCCCGGCTGGTCACCGGCATCGACATGCCGCAGCAGCCGATCGACACCCTGCGCCGGATGCTGCGCGAGCGCCTGCAGGCGATGCCGCCCGGCCATCGGCGGGTCGTGTTCGGTTGCGACCACGGCGCGCCGGTCGGCGCACTTGAAGCGGCCGATGTCGCCACTTTCAGCCTGATCTGCATCGGCCAGCTGCCGCCGGCCTTCGTCGAATATGCGTTGCGCGATGGCGCCGACATGGTGCTGGTCAGCGGCTGTCCGGAGTCGGGGTGTGCATTCCGGCTCGGTCAGCGCTGGGCCGCGGCGCGCCTGGCCGGCGAACGTGATCCGAAGCTGCGGGCCGCGGTGCCGGCATCGCGCTGGGCGACGGTCTGGGCCGGTGCCGACGGACTGGCGCAGGTGGCCGCCGCGCTGGATACGCTGCAGCAGCGCGTCGCACGGGAGAAAACGGCACGATGAGCATGCGTCCCGCCCGCTGGTTCGGCCAGATCCTGCTGTATGCCGCGTTCGCGACCGTGATCGTGGTGTTTTCGCAGTGGCCGCCGTACCGGCCGCTGGCGCCCGACCAGGCGTTGCTGAAGATCAGCTTTCTGCATCACGGCCAGCGCCTGCAGGCCTGCATCGAGCAGACACCCGAGGAACTGGCCAAGTTGCCGCCGAACATGCGGGCGCCGACGCGCTGTCCGCGAGAACGTGCACCGGTGACGATCGAGGTCGATCTCGACGGGCGCCCGGCTTATCGCGAGACCGCATCACCTTCGGGTCTGTCGCGTGATGGAGCCGCAAGCGTCTATCGCAGCATCCCGGTGGATGCCGGTGCACATCGTCTGCAGGTTCGCATCCGCGACAGCGCGCGCGACGGCGGCTTCGATCATCAACGCGACGAAGTCGTGCAGTTCGCGCCGTTGCAGGTGCGCGTGGTCGATTTCTCGACCGAACAAGGTGGGATCACGATCCAATGAGCGCGTCCGTATCCGAATTCGAATTCATCCGGTCCGAGCCTGCGCGCGGCACGATCTATCTGCCCGATGCCGTCGTCGGTGCGCAGCGTCGCCTGGCCCGCGCCTGGTTGTGGCTGGGCCTGTTCGCATTGATCGGTTCCGGCCTGTTCGCCATCCTGCTCGTGATCTCGCGCACACCGGGCGTGCAGAACCTGTTCCCGGTCGCGGACTTCTTCCGGCTCGCGCTGGTCGTTCATGTCGACCTGTCGGTACTGGTCTGGTTCGTCGCGATGGCGGGCCTGTTGTGGAGCCTGCAGGTGCGTGCGGTCGCCATGCCCCTGGCCAAGGCGGCGCTCGCCGCGTGTGCGGCCGGTACCGCCGGCATGCTGGTCGCACCCTTCGCCGGTGGCGGCGAAGCCTTGATGGCGAACTACATCCCGGTGCTCGATGGCCGCGTTTTCCTTGCTGCACTGGTCGTGTTCGGCATCGGTGCCACGCTGCTGGTGCTGCATGCGTTGCTGGCGGCGCCACGGCCGGGACAGTCGCCGGCCGCGGTGGGAGCGCTGCAGTTCGGCAGCAATGCCAGTGCCGTGGCGATGGCGGTCGCCCTGCTCGCGTTCGCCTGGTCGTGGTGGGTGATGCCGGCGTCGCTCGACGGCAAGGCTTACTACGAAGTGCTGTTCTGGGGCGGCGGGCACGCGTTGCAATTCACCTGGACGATCCTGATGCTGCTGTCCTGGCTGTGGTTGGCCGGCGCCTGCGGCGCACGCGTGGCACTCAGTCCGCGCATCGTGGCGCTGATGTTCCTGCTCGCCCTGGTCAGCGTGTTCGTGACACCGCTGGCCTATCTCGCGTACGACATCGCCTCGGTCGAGCATCGCAACCTGCATACCTGGGCGATGCGGGTCGGGGGCGGTCTCGCGATCGCGCCGGTGATGCTGGCCGTGATCCTCGCGATGCTGTCGAAGCTTGAACTGTCCTCCGCGCAGAGGCCGTTGCGTGCGGCGTTGTGGTCGTCGATGGCCGTATTCGCGCTCGGCGGCGTGATCGGCGTGGTGATCGCCGGCAACAATGTGCGCATTCCGGCGCACTACCACGGCAGCATCGTCGGGGTCACGCTGGCACTGATGGGCGTGGTCTATTTCCTGCTGCCGCGCCTCGGCTACGCGGCGCCTGTCTCGCGCCTGGCGCGCGTGCAGCCGGTGTTCTACGCGGTCGGCCAGGCGCTGCACATCCTCGGCCTGGTCTGGTCCGGCGGCTACGGCGTGCAGCGCAAGGTCGCCGGTGCCGAACAGGTGCTGCGCAGCACGTCCGAGATCGCCGGCATGGGCGTGATGGGTCTCGGTGGCCTGATCGCGATCATCGGCGGCCTGCTGTTCGTGGTCGTGGTGATCCGCGCGATGCGTGTGCCGCCGAACGCGGAACGCGCGGCGTGATCGCGGCGCTGCAAGGGCTGCTGCGTGCCGCCTTCATGGCGGTGGAAGCTGTGTTCAACCGTGCCTTCGGCGATCGTTACAACCCGCTGTATCACCTGGGTGCGACCGCATTTTTCCTGTTCTGGGTGGTCGCGGTGAGCGGCACCTACCTGTACGCATTCTTCGACACTGCGGTCGCGGCCGCATATCCGTCGGTCGAGTCGATCACGCATCGCCAATGGTTCGCCGGCGGCATCCTGCGCAGCGTGCATCGCTACGCGTCGGACGCGATGGTCGTGATCATGCTGGTGCACATGCTGCGCTGGTTCGCATTCGACCGCCTGCGTGGCTTCCGCTGGTTCTCGTGGGTGTCCGGCGTGGGCCTGATCTGGCTGGTCTACATCGTCGGCATCAATGGCTACATGCTGCCCTGGGACCGCTACGCGCAGTACGTGACGGTGTCCGCGTTCGAATGGATGAGTGCCTTGCCGCTGTTCGGCGCGACCATCATGCGCAACTTCATCCACCCGGAGAGCATGACCGATCGCTTCTTCTCGCTGCTGGCATTCATCCACATCGGCGTGTCGCTGATCATCCTGCTGGTGATGTGGATCCATGTGCAGCGTGTGCCGAAAGCGGCGACGCAACCGCCGCGCCCGATCGCCGTGAGCCTGCTGCTCACGCTGCTGGTCCTGGCGGTACTGCTGCCGGTACTGACCCAGGGCGGCATGGCCGACCTGCGGCAGGCGGTGTCTGTGGTGCGGTTCGACTGGTTCTTTCTGCCGGTGCTGGCGCTGATGGACCGCACCTCGCCGCAGACGGCGTGGTGGGTGGTGGGCATCGGCACCGCGTTGCTGGTCGCGCTGCCTTGGCTGCGCTGGCGACGTGGCGCGGCGGGACAGCAGGAATTCCAGCTCGCTTTCCATCCCGGCCCGCAACACGTGTCGGCGCGACCTGGCGAGACGCTGCTCGATGCCGGCCTGCGCGCAGGCCTGGCCTTGCCCTACGACTGCCGCAACGGCGGCTGTGGCGTCTGTCTGTGCAGCGTGGTCAATGGCCGCGTCCATCACGGTGCATACCAGCCGGCGGTGCTGACCGACGCGCTGCGTGCATCGGGCAAGACCCTGATGTGCGTGGCCACGCCGCTCGAGGACGTGGAGTTGGAGGTGCCGGTGGCATCCTTGCGTCCAGGCGAAGCGCATGCGGCCCCGACGCATGTCGCCCGCGTCGAACGCATGCAGCGTCTGAGCTCGGACGTGATGCGTATCGATCTGCTCGTCGCGGGCGGCGAACGCATCGATTTCGCGGCCGGGCAATACATCAACATCCTGCTCGAAGACGGCCAGAAGCGGGCGTTTTCGTTCGCGAGCGCACCGCATGACAACGCACTGATCGAACTGCATGTGCGCCTGGTGCCCGGCGGTCGCTTCACCACCCACGTGTTCGAATCGATGCAGGTCGGCGACGAGGTTCGCTTCGAAGGGCCCGTGGGGCGCTTCACGCTGCATGCCGGCGATCATCCGATCCTGTTCGTGGCCGGCGCCACCGGATTCGCACCGGTCAAGAGCATCGTCGAGGACGCTTTCCATCGCGGCGTGCAGCGCCCGATGCGGCTGTACTGGGGCGTGCGCCGTCCCGACGATCTTTATCTGCGCGACACCGCGGAACGCTGGGCGCGCGAACATCCCAATTTCGTCTTCGTTCCGGTGGTGTCCGAGGCGTTGCCGACGGACGCGTGGCCGGGCCGAACCGGCCTGGTGCACGAGGCGATGCTGGCCGACTTCCCGGACCTCCGCGGCCATGACGTCTACGTGTGCGGCTCCGTTCGCATGGTCGAACAGGCCGTGCCTGCGCTGCTCGCGCAGGGCCTGGACGGCAACGCCTGCTTCTCCGACGCCTTCCTTCCCGGATACCGACCGGACCGCGATGTCGTCGCGGCATCGGCAGCTGCGCAGCCGCTGACGCCACCCGCTTGATTCCTGCCCACTGCCCACAAGGAGCATTCCGATGAAACATGCCGCACTCGCGATCCTGACGACGCTGTCGCTGGTGGCCTGCAAGCCCCAGGACCCGAAGCCGTTGCCGGCCGAGGCCATGGCGCCAGCGCCGGCGCCGGTTGCCGCAGCGGCCGAAACGGCGCCCGCCGAAGCCGCGCCTGCAACCGATGCCGTTCCGGCGGAAGGCGCAGCCGCCGACGCGACCGCTGCGGTCGACGGCGAGGCGGTCTTCAAGAAGGCCTGCATCACCTGTCATGGCGCCGGCATCGCCGGGGCGCCCAAGCTGGGCGACGCCGCCGACTGGGGGCCGCGCGCGGCCCAGGGCGATGCGTTGCTGCTCGAACACGCGCTCAAGGGCTTTACCGGCAAGAAGGGCATGATGCCGGCCAAGGGCGGATTCGTGACCCTGAGCGATGACGAAGTGAAGGCTGCGGTCGACTACATGGTCGCGGGTTCGCGCTAGCGGAAACCGCCGGCCGCGTTCAGCGCCAAGACGCGGCCAACGCCTCGGCATAGCGACGTTCCGGAAAGCGTTCGTCGCGAAGTCTTCGCAACAATGTCAGCGCTTCATCCAGCGTCTCGAGCGAGGCCGGTTCATGCCGCGCCTGCAGGCAGGCGGCCAGTACGGCGAGTGCGTAGCCACGGTTGGCATCGGGGGTCGAGAATGCATCGAGTGCGCCGCGTGCGGGGGTGCATTCGACGATGGCATCGGTGCGGGCGAGATCGACGCGGGTGCGCTCGAGCCGCACCCGTGCCAGCGACGACGTGCCGTTCTTGCCGAGTTGCGTGTACACGCGTTCGGCCAGATCGAGTTGCGCAACCGCATCGTCGTATCGACCGAGCGCGAGCAGGGTGCGGCCGAGTCCGATGGCGGTGATGCCGACCGCGGCATCGAGTTCGCCGAACTTCGCGATGGCAGTGGCCTGCGCCGAGCGCCACAAGGGTTCGGCCTCCGCAGCGCGATCGCTGTCGAGCAGGGCGCGGGCCAGGCCGGCCTGACTCGCCGCGACGCCGGGATGTGATTCGCCGTACCGCCCGATCTGCGCACGCAACACGTCGCGGTAGATGACTTCGGCATCGGCCCAGCGACCGAGGTCGGTCAGGCAGCGCGCGAGGTTGTGGCGGGTGGTGTCGATCGATGGATGGTCGTCGCCGTAGATCGCACGCTTGATCTCCAGGGCCTTCCGCAGCAGCGGCTCTGCCTGTTCCGGCAGACCACGACGCGTGTAGTTGGTCGCGAGTTGTGCGGCCAGCGCCGCACGTCCGGGATGGATCGGCGGCGTCTCGCGTTCGACCTGCGCCAATGCGGCGCGCAACACGCCCTCGGCCTCGTCGGCACGACCCGTGGCATGCAGCAGCGACGAGAACGGAATCGCCGCCTCGGGATCGGGATGGCCGTTCAGGCGCTCGAAGGTGGCCATGCCGCGACGGAACAGCGGCTCGGCGATGTCGTATTCGGAACGGCTCAGCGCCTGGTTCGCGAGTCGCAGGTCGATCTGCGCACGTACGCCGTCGCCGCGTGCGTCGTCCGGCAGCGTAAGTGCCGCGGCTTCTTCGGCCAGCTGTTCGGATGCGGCGATATCGCCGAGGCGGGTCTTCGCCGTTCCGAGTGCGATCAGCGCCTGGCCGATGGCGACGACGTCGCCGCTGCGTCGCGCCGCGTCCAGCGACTGTACGTACAGATCGTGCGCGGCCTGCGCTTCGCCAAGACCGAGGTTGGCGCTGCCGAGTGCATCGAACAGGGCGGCGCGCACGTCGGGTTCGTCGTCGAGTTGCAGGGGCAGGGTGTCGCTGCCGCGCTTCAGCAACTCGACGGCCGTGATGTCGCGACCGAGGTTGGCATTGGGGTCGGCGAATTCGAAGACCGAGGTCATGAACTCGAGCGCGCGCGTCGACTTCAACGCTTCACGCCGCGCGAGATCACGTTCGAGGCGCGCCTGTTCTGCCTGCCACAGCGCGACACCGAGTCCGCCGAGCAGCGACAGCACGGCGAGGGTGGCGAGTGCGGTCGCTAGTGCATGGCGCTGCAGGAAACGCGCGGTGCGGTAGCGCCAGCGGCCGCGACGGGCCAGGACTGGCTGTTTCGCCAGATGGCGGCGCAGATCGTCGGCCAGGGCGTCGACCGATGCGTAGCGGTCTTCAGGCTGCTTGCGCAGCGCCATCAGCACGATGGCGTCGAGATCGCCGCGCAGGCGACGCTGCAGTGCGGTCGCGTCGAGCGCGCCGACCTGCGCGATGTCGCGCGGCTGGGCCTGTGTCAGCACGCGCGAGGGCGCTTCCGGTTCCTGCGTCAGGATGGCCTGTTCGTAGGCGGCCGGCGTCGACGCGGTCTGGCCGTAAGGGCGTCGTCCGGTCAGCAGTTCGTACAGCAGCAGGCCGAGCGCATAGACATCGACGCCGGTAGTGGCGACATCGCCGCGCACCTGCTCGGGTGCCGCATAGTCGGGCGTGAACATGCGGATCGCGGAGACTTCGCGGCCGCCGTCGCCTTCGAGCAGCTTGGCGATGCCGAAGTCGAGCAGCTTCACCTGGCCGTCGCGGTCGACGAGGATGTTCGACGGCTTCAGGTCGCGATGCACGACGAGGCGGCGGTGCGCGTGTGCGACCGCTTCGCAGACCGTCAGCATCAGGCGCAGGCGCGCGTCCAGATCGAGCCGGTGTTGTTCGCACCAGCGCTGGATCGGCTCGCCGTCGACGTACTCGAGCACCAGGAAGGGCGATTCGTCGACCATGCCGCCGTCGAGCAGACGGGCGATGTGCGGATGATTCAGCGCTGCGAGGATCTGGCGCTCGGCGCGGAAGCGGCGCAGCAGTTCGTCGTCGCGCCAGCCCGGCCGCATCAGCTTCACGGCGGCCTGCTGCACGTAGGCGCCGTCGTCGCGTTCGGCCAGCCAGACCGCGCCCATGCCGCCGCGACCGATCTCGCGGATCAGTTTCCAGGCGCCGACCCGACGTCCCGTCCAGGCGTCGCGCTGCGCGTCTTCCTCGGCGCGACTCAGGGATTGCAGCAGTTCCGGCGCGGCCGCGCCGATCGACGTGTTCGCATCGATCGACTGCGCGTCGGCCGCGATCAATGCGTCGACTTCGGCACGCAGTTCGGCATCGTCGCCGCAGGCGCTTTGCAGGAACCCGGCGCGCGCTGCGCCCTCCAGATCGATGGCCTGTTCGAAGATGCGACGAATGTGTTGCCAGCGTTCTGACTGCATGGACATCGGTGATCGTGGATACTGGGAGCATATACGGATGCGCGACATCGCATGGATCATCGAAACCGCGGCAGGTGGCAGTCACAGTGGCTCGGACCAGACGACAAGATGCGGCGATCGAACGGCAGAACGCGCTGCATGTGCGTGCCTGCAGCGGTGATGTCGAGGCCATGCGGGCGCTGGCGCATGCGCTGCTCGAGGACTTCGACGAGGAGCACTTCGACCCCTCGAGCAAGCGTCATGTCGCCGATCTTCAGGCGCTGCTGACCGATCCCGTCGCGCAGGCGGCTGCCCGCGCGTTGCCCGTGAGGCCCAAGGCATCGGCGCGACGCAATCACGCCCTCTATTGGCTGCGCGAAGCGGCACGGCAGGGTGACGCCGAAGCCGGCGGCACGTTCGCCTCGCTCCTGTTCCGTGCCGGGGCGCCATTCCATGCAGCCAGCTTGGACGCATTCGAAGACGCTGCGCGGCTCGGCGACCTGCGCTCGATGCTTGCGCTCGGGCGCGCCTGCTGGCATGGCTGCGAAGGTGCATCGCCGGATCGCACGCGGGCGTCGACCTGGCTGCATGAGGCGCGCGCCCGGCTCGAGGCCGCTGCCGGGCGAGACGACGCGTTCGCGGTACATGCACTGATCGATCTCGGACAGATGTGTCTGCGCGGCGAGGCTTGCGCGGTGGACGTTGGCGCGACCTTGCGCCTTTGGCAGCAAGCCGCGGCGCGCGGCCAAGCGCGGGCGATGCGCCTGATTGGTGATCTCTACGCCGACGGTCGCGTCGTGGCTTTCGATGCCGACGCGGCCGCGCAGTGGTACGGCCGTGCCTTGGCTGCGGGCGATTCATTCGCGAAACACGCGTTGCTGCGTCTGGCTGCCGTGCGCACGCAGCGCCTGCGACGCGCCGAATGGCAGGCGCACGCGCTCGCCGGCGATGCACATGCGGCGCTGCAGTTGGCCCGAGGCTTCGAAACAGGCGCCGATGGCGGCGATCTGGATGTGGATGAAGCGGCGAACTGGTATCGCGTTGCAGCGCGACGCGGGCATCCACTCGGGATGGTCGAGACCGGCAAGCGCCTGGCCGCGCAGTCGTCACCCGCCGCACAGGGTGAAGCCTGGTTCTGGTTGCAGTTGGCGCAATGCGCGCCCTGGTCTCAGACCATGCCTGCCGCGGCGCTGCTGGCGTCTGCGGCCGCCGATCGGTTGTCGCGTCAACTCGCCACCGGGCGGCGTCGATCGATCGATGCTGCGGTCGTCGCGGTGCGCCCCGATGCACAGGGCTGGATCGATCCTCCGGCACTGGGCTGAATCGTCGCGCATGCGACACTGGCGGCTTGATGTTCAGGATTCCGCATGACCGCCCATCCACTCTCGCGCCTCGCCGCCTTCGCGCGCCCGTATCGCCGCAATGCCGTGCTCGCCACGGTGTATTCGGTGCTGAACAAGTTCTTCGACGTGTTGCCCGAGCTGCTGATCGGCGTGGCCGTCGATGTCGTCGTCAACCAGAAGCAGAGCTTCCTGGCGAAACTCGGCATCGCCGAGCCGATGGACCAGCTGCTGTGGCTGACCGCGTTGACCATCCTGATCTGGGTGTTCGAGTCGCTGTTCGAATACCTGTATGCGCTGAAATGGCGCGGTCTCGCCCAGGACCTGCAACACGAGCTGCGCCAGGCCGCGTACGCCCATCTGCAGAAGCTGCCCCCGGACTACATCGCGCGCGAACGCAGCGGCAAGCTGATGGCGCTGATGAACGAGGACGTGAATCAGATCGAACGTTTCCTCAACACCGGCGCGAATGATCTGATCCAGGTGTTCTGTTCGTCGCTGATGGTCGGTGCGGTGTTCTTCGTCATCACCAGCGACCTCGCGGTGCTGGCGCTGCTGCCGATTCCGCTGATCCTGTTCGGTGCCTTCTGGTTCCAGCGCCGCCTGTATCCGCGTTACGTGGCGGCGCGCGAGGCCGCGGCGGTGGTGTCGAACCGGCTGAACAACAATCTCGCCGGCATGGCGACGATCCAGGCCTACACCGCCGAGGACTTCGAACGCGAACACGTGCGCGCCGCGTCCGACCAGTTCCGCGCACGCAATGCCGAAGCCATCCGTTTCAGTGCCGCGATCACGCCGGTGATCCGCATGGCCATCCTGGTTGGCTTCGTTGCGACGCTGTTGTACGGCGGTTACCTGGCGCTCGCCGGACGCATCGGCGTCGGCAGCTATTCGGCCCTGGTGTATCTGACGCAACGCCTGCTGTGGCCGCTGACGCGCCTCGCTGACATGACCGATCTGTACCAGCGCGCGATGGCCTCGGTCGGTCGGGTGATGGACCTGCTGGAGACGCGCATTCCCGAACGCGGCACGCGCGCCCTGGCCGTGAAGCCGCAGGGTGCGCTGCGTTTCGACGCGATCGATTTTTCCTACGGCGACACGCCGACGCTGTCGGGCATCTCGCTCGAGGTCGCAGCGGGGCAGACCGTGGCCCTGGTCGGTGGCACCGGCAGCGGCAAGAGCACGCTGCTGAAGCTGCTGCTGCGCTTCCATGATCCGGCCGGCGGGCGCATCCTGCTCGACGGCGAAGACATCGCCGCGATCGATCCGGTCGCGCTCCGACGACGCATCGGTTATGTCGCGCAGGATCCGTTCCTGACCGACGGCAGCGTCGCCGACAACATCGCCTACGGCGAACGCACGCCGGACCGCGCCCGCATCGAAGCCGCCGCTCGCGCCGCTGAAGCCCACGACTTCATCGCCGCGCTGCCCAACGGTTACGACAGCGCCG
>JAKJFE010000069.1 GCA_022705045.1 Pseudomonadota bacterium
CAGCGCGCGCTATTTCGGATCGGACCGCGATGGTGCCGTACTCGCCGCGGCCAAGCAGAACGCGCAGCAAGCCGGCATCGCCGGTTTCCTGAGCCTGCATCATCACGACGTCGAGAAAACGCATCGCCCCGAAGGCTTCGCCACCGGCCTCGTCATCACCAATCCGCCCTATGGTGAGCGCCTCGAAGACAACCGCGCTGCCGCGCCCGCGTATATCGCCTTTGGTGAATTGCTGAAGCGCGAGTTCGGCGGCTGGCGGGCAGCCTTGATCACGTCCGACGAATCGCTGGCGCATGCGGTCGGGCTGAAAGCCGACAAGCGTTACGCGCTGTTCAATGGCGCACTCGCCTGCACACTGTATCGCTTCGAAGTCTTCGCAGCCCGTCCCGAGCCGAAGCCGCAGGCGCCGCTTAGCGAAGCTGCACTCGGCCTGCGCAATCGCATCGAGAAAAACCTGAAGCACCTGCGCCCGAAACTGAAACGCGAAGGCATCGAATGTTTCCGCGCCTACGACGCCGACCTGCCCGACTATGCGGCGGCGATCGACGTCTATGCCGACCATCTGCATATCCAGGAATACCAGGCGCCGAAGACCATTCCCGAAGACATCGCGCAGAAGCGCCTGCGAGAACTGGTGCGTGTCGCTGGAGAGGTATTCGGCACGCCACGCGACAGGATCGCGATCAAGACTCGCATGAAGCGCGGCAAACTCGAACAATATGGCCGCCAGGACGAACGCGGCCACGCGATGACGGTGAGCGAAGGCGGCCTGAAGTTCGAGGTCAACCTGTTCGACTACCTCGACACCGGCTTGTTCCTCGATCACCGCCCGTTGCGCGCCAAGGTGCGCGAACTCGCCCGTGGCAAGCGCTTCGTCAACCTGTTCTGCTACACCGGCGCGGTCACCGTATACGCCTGCGCGGGCGGTGCTGCGAGCACGGCCAGCGTCGACCTGTCGAACACGTATCTGAACTGGGCCGAACGCAATCTGGCGTTGAACGGCCTGGGCAGCGCCAAGGACCGCCTGGTCCAGTCCGACGCGATGGAGTGGATCGAACGTGACCGCGGCGAATACGACCTGATCTATGTCGATCCGCCGACCTTCTCGAATTCGAAACGCGCCGAGGATTTCGACGTGCAGCGCGATCATGTGCGTTTGCTGAAGGCCTGCGCTGCACGACTCGCACCGGGCGGCCTGATCCTGTTCTCGAACAACAACCGTCGCTTCAAGATCGACCGCGAGCAGCTTGTCGATCTCGATATTCGGGAAATCACGCCCGCGACCATTCCCTTCGATTTCGCACGCGATCCGAAGATCCACCACTGCTTCGAAATCCGCCGCCGCTGAATGCCCTGAATCGCGGGCAACACCTCGCCCTGTTCAGCTCCGGTGCGGCGAGATTTCAGAAGCGATTCAGACGCGCGGCCGCAGAGTGTGCGTCACCTCAGGAGGTGCTCACGATGAATGTTCTGACTCGCTTGGCTTCGGTGGTTGGTCTGGGTGTGGCGGCGATGGTCGCCTCGGCTTCGACGGTGCAGGCCGGCGATTGGGGTGTCTCGGTCCACGGCGGCGGCTGGAACAACGGCTGGTCGGTGAATTATCGCGACCGCGACCGTCACGGCCATGGTTACGGCTACGGGTATGGCAATCGCAATTACGGCTACGCGCCGTATCGCCAGAACTACTACGGCAATTCGCGCTATCGCGACTACGGCTATCGCAGCTACAACCGCCGCGATCCGTGGTGTTCGTCGCACCGCACCTACCACGTACACCATCGCCCCGCCGGCGGTTATGCGCAGGGCTACAACAACGGCTATTCCGACGGCTACCGCGACGGCCGCTACGAGCGTTCGGACTACGGCAGCGCCTCGTATTACGACCGCGTCGAGGAAATGGCCTACGACACCAGCATCTATTACGGTCGCCGCTGGTAACTCGCCGCGAATCCCGCACCACGACGCCCGGCTCCGGCCGGGCGTTTTCTTTTCCGGTTTGCAGTGAAACCGCCGCCCCGTATCATCCGGCGGAGTTCACATGGATTTCATGCATGCCGCTACGCGGAACCAAGATCGGGCGCGTCCTGCGCCAGCGTCGCGACGATGCCGCCATCGCCTGGACCTTCTTCCGGCAATGGCTGAAGGCACCGCTGACCACCGCCGCAGTTTCGCCGAGCAGCAAGGAGCTGGCGGCGGAAATGCTCAGCCAGCTGCCCGACGGCACACGCAAGGTCATCGAACTCGGCGGCGGCACCGGCGTCTTCACCGAGGCCCTGCTGGCCCGCGGCGTCGCCCCGGAGAACCTGCTGGTCTTCGAACTGAACGAATCCCTGCACCTGCACCTGACCCAACGCTTCCCGGGCACGAAAATCGTCTGCGCCGATGCCCTGTCGACCGCACGCGTCGTCGAGCGCGAGAAATTCGCGGAACCCGGCGAGATCGACGCCATCGTCAGCGGTCTCGGCCTGCTGTCGATGAGCCAGGAACTGCAGCACGGCATCCTTGAAGCGGCCTTCAGCGTACTCGCGCCCCACGGCCGTTTCATCCAGTTCACCTACGGACCGACCAATCCGGTGAAACGCGACGTGATGCGCGACCTGCACCTGTCGGCACGACGCACCGGCTTCACCGTCTGGAACGTGCCGCCGGCCTCGGTCTACGTGATCACGCGCGCGAAGTCGCGTGGCATCAAGCCGACGCGCGCGAAATGACATGGCCGATCTGGCGATCCACGACTGGCCGCTGCCCTACGTCGATGCGCTGACCGCGCGCCCACGCGAAGCCGTCACCCTGGTCGTAATCCATTGCACCGAACTGCCCGACCTCGCCATGGCCCGCGAATACGGCGAGCGCATCCTCTACGCCGAGTCCGGCACCGGCAACGCCGGGCACTTTTACATCGACCGCGACGGTCGCGTGCACGAATTCGTGCCGGTGACACGCGTCGCCAACCACACCCGCGGCTACAACCCGCAATCGGTCGGCATCGAACTGGTCAACACGGGCCGCTATCCGGACTGGTTCGATTCACGCCGCCAGCAGATGAGCGAACCGTACACGGCCGAACAGATCGCGTCGCTGCGCGCCTTGCTCGGCCACCTGAAATCCGAACTGCCCAACCTGACCGAGATTGCCGGCCACGAAGACCTCGACACCGCCGAAGTCGAAGCCAGCGACGACGCATCGAAGCGCGTGTTCCGCAAACGCGATCCGGGCGTGATGTTCTCCTGGCCCGACGTATTGGCGGCTACCGGCCTGCGACGCGTCCCGGAATAGCGCGCCAGCGCACCGTTCGCGAGACGCGCTCTGCGCTATCTTTCTGGGCAATGAGTCATCCTCAGCCCTTCACCGAACTGCTGGCCGCGTGGCGCGAGGGCGAACTGGCCGCGCGCGACGCGATGGTCAATCTCGTCTACCACGAGGTGCGCGGCATCGCCCGCAAGCAGCTGGCGGCCCACCGCGACGCGACGCTGGCGCCGACCGAACTTGCACACGAAGCCTTGATGCGCGTGCTCGGACAGACCGGCGAATGGCAAAGCCGGCGGCATCTGATGAACGTGATCGCTCTGGCGACGCGGCAGATCCTGGTCGATTCGGCCCGACGCCGGCACGCGCAGAAGCGAGATGGCGGCCCGATGACAGATCTCGATTCGAAGTCCGACTGGGTGGCTGCACCCGGCGGTGACACCTTGCAGGTCGACGAAGCCCTGCATGCCCTCGCGGCGGTCGACGCGCGAGCGGCCGAGGTGATTTCGCTGACCTATTTCGCCGGCATGGAGCGCGAGGAAATCGCGACGTTGATGGACGTGTCTGCGAGCACCATCGATCGCGCGTTGCGCTTCGGCCGCGCCTGGCTCAAGGATGCCTTGCGTGAGCGCGAACCCGGCTGATTCCGAAAACTCGCTGGCGGACTGGTTCGAGGCCCTGCTCGCGCTCGATGCCGACGCGCGTGCCGCGCAACTCGATGCCTTGCCTGTCGATCTTGCGACGCGCCTGCGCGCCCTGCTCGCGGCCGATGCCGAACCCGACACCGACATCGACGCCGCATTGCGTCCGGATGCGGACGCGTCGACCGCTCCGGATCTGAGCGGCCAACGCATCGGTGCCTGGCGGGTGCTGCGCGAACTCGGCGCTGGCGGCATGGGCACGGTGCTGCTGGCTGAACGTGACGATGCCGGCTTCACCCAGCAGGCGGCGATCAAGCTGATCCGCGGCTTTCCGTCGCAGGACGGCATGCGCCGGCTGCGCCAGGAACGGCAGATCCTCGCGCAACTCGATCATCCGGACATCGCGCGCCTGATTGACGGCGGCGAAACCGATGCCGGGCAGCCCTATCTGGTCGTCGAATTCGTACGTGGCGAGACGTTGGATACGTGGTTGCGTCGGGTGAATCCCGACCGCGATGCACGCATCGCGCTGATCGAGCGCATCGGCGCGGCCGTGCAGCACGCGCATCAGCATCTCGTCATCCATCGCGACCTGAAACCGTCAAACGTGATGGTGAACGACGAGGGCGAGATCAAGCTGCTCGACTTCGGTGTCGCCAAACTCATCGATGCCGGCGACTCCGGCTTGCAGGGCTCGACGCGTGTGTTCACGCCCGGCTATGCCAGCCCGGAACAGGCCGCAGGCCAGCGCATCGGCTTGGCCACCGACATCTACAGCCTCGGCGCGATGTTGCGCGAAGCGCTCGCAGGCTTGAGCGGCGACGCGGAACTGTCGGGCATCCTCGCCAAGGCGACCGCAGACCGACCTGGCGATCGCTACGCCACGATGGCCGCGTTCTGCGACGACCTGTCGCGCTACCGCCGCGGCTTGCCGATCAGCGCCGCCGCAGACACGCCCTTGTATCGGGCGCGCAAGTTCGTCGCGCGCCATCGCGTCGGCAGCGCGGCCACCGTGATCGCACTCCTGCTCGCCGCCGGTTTCGTCTGGCGGCTGCAGATCGAGCGCGAACGGGCACTCGCCGCGGAAGCCATGGCGGCGCAGGAACGCGACAGCGCGCGCCAGTCGCTGGCCCTGCTGCAGGGCGTGTTCGATCGCGTCGCACCGGGCGTTGCCCTTGGCAAGCCCATCGGCACACGCGATTTCATCGCCGCGACCGAAGCCCAACTGGCGGCGACGACCATGACCGACGCCCGCGTCGGCGCCTCGGTGCTGACCACGCTCGCCACCATCTACCAGCAACTCGGTGAACCGGCGCGCGCAGCCACGTTGTTGCGGGATGCCCTGCATCGGCTGCCTGCGCCCGCTTCGCCCGAAGCGGCGCTGGAGCGTGCCGCCCTGCACGAAGAACTGGCCAGCGCCGAGCTTGGCATCAGCGATTTCGATGGCGCCGGCCAAGCCTTCACGGCAGCTGCCGAATTGCGCAGTCAGTGGGCGCCCGACGACATCGAGGGCCGCTTCCGCAGCTTGCGCAATCGCGGCTGGCTCGCCTACCGGCGCGGACTGAACGACCAGGCCTTGCCCGATCTCGAAGCCGCGTTGCTGCTGGCGCAACAGCATCCCGAACTGATGGACCAGCGCATCGAAGACACGCTGTCCGCGCTGTCCGACATCGCGCTCCGCGACGGTGCGATCGAAGCCGCCGACGCTTATGCCCGCGATCACCTGAGCCGCGTCGAGGCGCGTGTGCAGCGCGGCCATCCGGACCTGATCGCGGCCCTGCGCCAGCGCGCTTCGGTGTTGAACCAGCTTGGTCGCTACGTCGATGCACAAGCCATGCTGCGCGATGCCATCGCCATGCACGAGGAAGCGATTGGCGACCGCGGCGCGCGCCTGTCCGATCTCGAGAACGATCTGGCCGTCAGCCTCAACGACAGCGGTGATGCACTGGCCGCGCTGCCGCATGCCGAGCGCGCCCTCGCATTGACCGACCAGAGCCGCAATTCGCCGCTGGATCGCGCCGTGGTGATCATGAATCTCGCCTCGACCTTCGAGAACGCCGGCGACTACGTCCGGGCCGAATCGCTGATGCGTGAAGGTGTGGCGCTATACATGGCGCATTCCGTGCCGGAAGCCAAGGATCGTCTGCGCGCCGAAGGCAATCATGCGCGCGTGCTTGGACTGCTCGGGCGATTCGATGCGGCGCGTGCCGTGTTCGAATCGGTGCGCCGGCGCCACGAACAGGGCGATGGCGAGCGCGGCTGGCCCTGGGCGTTCGAATCCGTGCGCCAGGCGCAGATGGAACGACGTGCCGGCCGCCTTGCCGACGCGCTCGCTCTGCTCGACGCCGCCGAACCCACGTTCGCGGCGGCCTTGCCCGAGCATCATCCGGCATTGGCGCAACCGCTGCGCATTCGCGGCCAGGTCGCACTGGCGCAGGGTCGCATCGAGGATGCGCGACACGCCTTCGATCAAGCCGCCGCGCTGATCGGCGACGAAGGTCTGGCGTTCGACCGCGCCATCGTGGCTTGCGAACAGGCGGCCGTCGCGCTCGCGCGTGGCGATCGCGGCACTGCGACCGCCCTGCTCGGCAAGCACCTGCCGATCTTGCGCTCGGCGACGCTGCCGGGCGAGGTCAATCGCAAGGACGCGGAAGCGCTGGTGAGGCGCCTCGCGCTGGATTGATCGATCCCGGGATCATCATTCGCCGTTCGCAAACCTCGGCTGGCCATTGCGATCATCGACCAGCACGTCGAATTCGGCAGGGTCGGGCTGGCTGCCGTCCGGCGCCGGACCGAGCACGTAGTGCAGCGTCCACAGTCGACTGCCCGGCTCGACCTCGTAAACAATCGACGTGACCTGGTAGTTGAAGGCGCCGATGCGCTTGGCGGCGAATGCATTCGACAACATCGCCACATGACTGGACTGCATCGCCGGCGCGGTCGGTTCAGCGGTCTTGCCATCCGGCTTCGCGGTATCGGCCGATGTCTCGTGACTCGCCGCATCGGTCGGCGCGGGGCGGCCAGACGCACACGCAGACACGATGCAGACCAGAAGCATCCACACGGAAAGATGTCGCACACGCATGGCAAGCTCCTGATCCTCGCAGCCGCGCATGCTCCTCCCCGCCGTCACGCCTGGCAAGCCCGGTAGAATCCCGAGCCTATGACCCAACCCATCGTTTCCGAACTGATCGATCTGCTCAAGCTGGAACGGCTTGAGGCGAACCTGTTCCGTGGCGCCAGCCGCGACATCGGCACCAAGTACGTGTTTGGCGGACAGGTGCTTGGCCAAGCCCTGTCCGCAGCGCAGCAGACGGTGCCGCGTGAACGACTCGTGCATTCGCTGCACGGCTATTTCCTGCGTGCCGGCGACATCAATGCGCCGATCGTCTACCAGGTCGAGACCTCGCGCGACGGCAAGAGCTTCTCGACGCGTCGCGTCACCGCCATCCAGCACGGCCAGCAGATCTTCGGCGTCGCTGCCTCGTTCCAGGAACCGGAGCCGGGCGTCGAACACCAGATGTCGATGCCGGACGTGCCCAAACCCGAAGACCTGGAGCCGCCGGGCGAAATTCCCTCCGCGACGCTCGATCACGTGCCGGCCAAGCTGCAACGCTGGCTCACGCGCAAGGGTCCGTTCGAGTTCCGCCATGTCTATCCGCGCGACGAGCTGAAGCCACCGAAGCGTCCGCCGCATCAGCATGTGTGGCTGCGCCTCGTCGATCGCATCGGCGACGACGCCGACCTGCACCGCGCCATGCTGGCGTACTGCTCCGATTTCCATCTGATCGGCACGACCACGTTCCCGCACGGCATTTCCTACCTGCAGGACAACGTGATGATGGCCAGCCTCGATCATGCGATGTGGTTCCATCGCCCGTTCCGCATCGACGACTGGCTGCTGTATTCCTGCGACAGCCCGAGCGCCCAGGGCGCGCGTGGCCTGGCGCGCGGCAGTTTCTACACGCGCGAGGGCGTGCTCGTGGCCTCGACCGCGCAGGAAGGCCTGATCCGCATCATCGACGGCGAGGTGCACTGATGCGCCAGGTCTATGCCTCGCCCCGCGGCGAAAACGTCGATCGCGTCGAAGCGATGTTGAACGAAGCCGGCATCGCCACCCGCGTCGTCAATCGCGACAAGTTGAACCGCGGCCGTTTCCAGAAATTCAGCTATCGCGAACAGGGCGACAGTCGGGACTGGCCAGCCGTGCAGGTCGTGTTGGCCGAGGACATGCCCAAGGCGCGCGAACTGTTGCGTGCCGCCGGTCTGATGGGCTCGACGCGCCCAGATGCGGAAACACCTTTGCCGCGTTGGGAAGCCCCCGGAAACGGCCCGGACGACATGGCCAGACGCATGCGCCGCGCCGCCATGATCGGCGTGCTGGTCGCCTTGATCGTGCTCGCCTGGGCCTACCAGACCGCGCCGTCGCGCACCGGCCCGTTGCCGCCAGCGCCCACCGCGCAGCCTGCCGCACAACCCGACCCGATCGACGACAACACCGTGCTGCTGCTCGACGACAGCGACAGCGAAACCGAATCGAAGGAAGGACCATGACCCACCCGGCCATCCAGCGTTACCGCGACGAACTCGCCGCCATCGAAGCACAGGGTCTGTTCAAGCGCGAACGCATCATCACCTCGCCGCAATCGGCCGAGATCACGCTCGCCGACGGCCGCAGCGTGCTGAACTTCTGCGCCAACAACTATCTCGGCCTGGCCGATCATCCGGACATCATCGCCGCGGCGAAACATGCGCTCGACACGCACGGCTTCGGCATGGCCAGCGTGCGTTTCATCTGCGGCACGCAGGACCTGCACAAGCAGCTCGAAGCCAAGATCGCCGCCTTCTTCGGCACCGAGGACACCATCCTCTATGCCGCCTGCTTCGACGCCAACGGTGGCCTGTTCGAACCGCTGCTCGGCGAGGAAGACGCGATCATCTCGGACGCACTGAACCACGCATCGATCATCGACGGCGTGCGTCTGTGCAAGGCCAAGCGTTATCGCTACGCGAACTGCGACATGGCCGACCTCGAAGCCCAGCTCAAGCAGGCCAAGGCCGACGGTGCACGCACGATCATGATCACCAGCGACGGCGTGTTCTCGATGGACGGCTTCATCGCGCCGCTCGACAGGATCACCGCGTTGGCCTACCAATACGGCGCGCTCGTGCACATCGATGAATGCCACGCCACCGGATTCCTCGGCGCGACGGGTCGCGGCTCGGCCGAAGTGAACGGCGTGATGGACCAGATCGACATCTTCACCGGCACCCTGGGCAAGGCCATGGGTGGCGCACTCGGCGGCTTCACGACCGGCAAACGCGAAGTCATCGAGCTGCTGCGCCAGCGCTCGCGCCCTTACCTGTTCTCGAACTCGCTGCCGCCGCATGTCGTCGAGGCCGGCAGCAAGGCCTTCGACATGCTCGCCTCCGCCGGTCACCTGCGCGAACAACTGGTCGAGAACACGCGTTACTTCCGCGAACAGATGACGAAGGCCGGTTTTGACCTCAAGCCCGGCGTGCACCCGATCGTCCCGGTCATGATCTACGACGCGCCACTGGCGCAGCAGATGGCCGCACAACTGCTCGACGAAGGCATCTACGTCACCGGCTTCTTCTTCCCGGTCGTGCCCAAGGGCCAGGCCCGCATCCGCACCCAGATGAGCGCCGCCCACACCCGCGACCACCTCGACCGCGCCATCGCCGCCTTCACCCGCGTAGCGAAGCGGATCGGTGTGCTCAAGGTCTGACCCATGAGCACACTGCGCGGATGGTTCGCATCGATACTGTTGCTCGCCGGGTCTGCGTTGATGGCCGACGACTTCCAGTTGACGACCAGTCCGCCACCGCCATGGAGCACGACGGAGGCGGTAGTACTGACACTGACCATCCACAACACATCGAACGAGACACGCCGCTATGCAGTGGACTTCAACGGTTTCGATCGAAGTCTCGGTCTGGTCGATCGTCTGGATGTCTTGGACACGGAAGCCATGGGCACGTTCGAACCAATCTGTTCGGACATTGGTCCGACTCTCGGCGGCCTGACGTTCTGCTTGTCGACTGCGCAGATCGCGGCGAACGCGTCGCGCCAGTTCCAGTTTGACGTCATCGCACATCCGAACGCACTCGGGGCCGCGACAGGAGGGTTCGAGATTCATACCCTGCGGCCCGACTTCGCCTCGGCCGGTGTGCCGGTCATTCATACGCCTTCGACGTTGTTCGCCTACGGCTTCGCACCTCATGCATCGGTACCCAGCCTCAACCTGATCTCGATCATGGCCCTGACGATACTTGTTGCCATGATCACGGCCTTGCATCTCCGTTCTCTCCGGGAGTCCTGATCATGTCCGACCACCGCATCACCCTGAACTGGCAGCGCGGCGACGCGACGTTCGAGCGCGGCAACTATCCGAAAGACCACGAGGTGCGTTATCTCGGCGGACAGACGCTGGGCGTATCGTCGGCGGCGGCGTATGGCGGCAACGCGGCGTTGGCCGATCCCGAGCAGATGCTGTTGTCGGCGCTGTCGAGTTGCCACATGCTGACCTTTCTCGCGGTGGCGGCGAACCGCGGCTACGTCGTCGATGCCTATCTCGACGACGCCGAGTGCGAACTCGGCAAGAACGCCGAGGGCGTGACCGCCGTCGTCTCCGCCACGCTGCGCCCGACCGTGCGTTTCTCCGGTGAGAAGCAGCCCAGCGCCGAGGACTACGACAAGCTGCACGAGCGCGCACACAAGGGCTGCTTCGTCGGCCAGTCGCTGAAGACCGAGGTCCGGATCGAATCGCGCCGCATCGACTGAGACGAACAGCCCAGCATCGCTGCAAACGTATACAGGACTTGCCGCGCCGCGCGTGCGCGCTACGCTTTGGCCTTCATCGACGAAGGCCCGCATGAGCGCACGACCCGCATCTCTTCTGGTGATCTTTGGTGCCACCGGCGATCTGGCGCAGCGCATGTTGCTGCCGTCGCTGTATGGACTGTTTCGCGACGAGTTGTTGCCGAAGTCATTCCGCATCCTCGGCACCGCGCGCAGCGAACTCGACGACGCGCAGTTCCGCGCCGCGGTCGAAGACACGCTGCGCAAGCGCGTGCCCGGCGAGGATCGCGACGACGCCAGCATCACGCGTTTCCTCGGCGCCCTCCACTACCAGAACGCAGCACTCGATGACGCCACGGCCGCGCAGACACTGACCGCACGCATCGCGGCCTTGCGCGACGGCGACGTGCTCTTCCACCTGTCCACCGCGCCACGTTTCTATGCACCGATCTGCGAACTGCTCGGCGCCGCCGGCCTTGCAGGCGCCGGCACCCGCGTGATGCTGGAAAAACCGATCGGACATGATCTTGCCAGCGCCCTCGCGATCAATGACGGCGTCACCCGCGTCTTCGACGAATCGCAGGTGTTCCGCGTCGATCACTACCTCGGCAAGGAAGGCGTGCAGAATCTGCTGGCGCTGCGCTTCGGCAACGCCCTGTTCGAACCGCTGTGGAACGCGCGGCACATCGAACAGGTGCAGATCACCGTCGCCGAAACCATCGGTGTCGAAGGTCGCGGCGACTACTACGATCACTCCGGCGCCAGCCGCGACATGCTGCAGAACCATCTGCTGCAGTTGCTGTGCCTTGCCGCGATGGAACCACCCGCGCATTTCGACCCGAGTGCGGTGCGCAACGAGAAGCTTAAGGTGCTGCGTTCATTGCGTCCGATCGTCGGGGGCGATGTGGTGACACACAGCGTCGCCGGCCAATACACCGCAGGCGCCGTCGACGGCGTGGCCGTGCCCGGCTATCGCGACGAACTCGGGCGCGACAGCGGCACCGAGACCTACATCGCGTTGCGCGCCCACGTCGACAACTGGCGCTGGTCCGGCGTGCCGTTCTACCTGCGCACCGGCAAGCGCATGCCGCGACGCTGCACCGAGATCTACCTGCAGTTCCGCGCCGTGCCGCACTCGATCTTCGCCGGCACCGGCGCACACACCGACCCGAACGCGCTGGTCATCACCCTGCAGCCCGAGGAACGCATCGAGCTCAGCCTGATGCACAAGACGCCCGGCCTCGACCGCAGTGGCCTGAAGCTGTCGCGCGTCACCCTCGACCTCGATGTGCACGACGCCTTCCTGCACTCGCGTCGTCGTCTTGCCTACGAGCGCCTGTACCTCGACGCCATCGAAGGCAATGGCACGCTGTTCGTGCGTCGCGACGAAACCGAAGCGGCGTGGCAATGGATCGACGGCATCCTCGATGGCTGGCGCACGCAGGGTGTGGTGCCGAAGTCGTATCCGGCCGGCACCTGGGGCCCGAGCAATTCGGTCGCGCTGACCGAACGCCACGGCCACAGCTGGCGCGAATGAGCGACGCGAACATGACCTGGACCTTCCACGAACACACGAGTGCGGATGCGCTTGTAGCGACCTGTGCGGCGCGCATCGACACGGCGATCGACGACGCCTTGCATGCGCGCGGAGAGGCTCTGCTCGCGCTTGCCGGCGGGCGCACGTCGCCGCCGGTGTTTCGACGTCTCGCGGCGCGGCCGCGCGACTGGTCGAGCCTCACCGCACTGCCGAGCGACGAACGCTGGGTCGCCGCCGATCATCCCGACTGCAACTTGCGGCAGATGCGCGAAGCCTTCGCCGGTGCCGACGACATCCGCTGGCTGTCGCTGACGCCGGCCTTGCCGCACGGTGACGCCAGCGCCGCGTTCGCGAACGGCGCGCTGGCCGCGTATCCGCAGCCCTTCGATGCCTGCATGCTTGGCATGGGCGCCGACGGGCATGTCGCCTCGCTGTTTCCGGGCGCACCGACGCTTGCTTCGGCACTGGATCCCGCGAATACCGACGCTGCCATCGCCATCGTGCCCAATCCGATGCCCGCCGCCGGCCCGCATGCACGCGTCAGCCTGACACTCGCGCGCCTCCTGAAGTCGCGGCGGTTGCTGCTGGCCATCACCGGCGACGACAAACGCCGCGTGCTCGAACGTGCGCGTGCCGGTGACATGACACTGCCGGTCGCCGCTTTGCTCAAGGCCGCACATCCCGCCGCCGAGATTCACTGGAGTCCCTGATGAGCCTGCATCCGGTCGTCGCACGCGTCACCGCACGCATCCGCGAACGCAGTCGCGATCTGCGTGCGGCGTATCTGGCGCGCATCGATGCGGCGCGCCTCTCGCAACCGGCGCGCACGCGCCTCGGCTGCGGCAATCTCGCCCACGGATTCGCCGCGTCGGGCCAGGACAAGCCGCTGCTGCGCGGTACCCGCGGTGCCAACATCGGCATCGTCACCGCCTACAACGACATGCTCAGCGCGCACCAGCCGCTGCAGCACTATCCCGAATTGATCAAGATGGCCGCACGCGGCGTCGGCGCCAGCGCCCAGGTCGCGGGCGGCGTGCCGGCGATGTGCGACGGTGTCACCCAGGGCCGCGACGGCATGGAGCTGTCGCTGTTCTCGCGCGACGTGATCGCGCAGGCGACCGCGATCGCGCTGTCGCACGAGATGTTCGATGGCGCGCTGCTGCTCGGCGTCTGCGACAAGATCGTGCCCGGGCTGCTGATCGGCGCACTCAGCTTTGGGCATCTGCCGATGATCCTGGTGCCCGCCGGCCCGATGCCCTCGGGCTTGCCGAATGCCGAGAAGGCGCGCGTGCGCCAGGCCTATGCCGAAGGCAAGGCGACGCGCGATGAATTGCTCGAAGCCGAATCGGCCTCGTACCACAGCACCGGCACCTGCACCTTCTACGGCACCGCGAACTCGAACCAGATGCTGGTCGAGGTGATGGGCCTGCATCTGCCGGGCAGCGCCTTCGTGAATCCGGGCACGCCATTGCGCGACGCGCTGACCGTCGCGGCGACCGAACGCGTCTGCGCGATCACGGCGCTTGGCGACAACTACACGCCGATCGGCCACACCATCGACGAGAAGGCGATCGTCAATGCGATGGTCGGACTGGCCGCGACCGGCGGATCGACCAATCATGCATTGCATCTGGTCGCGATCGCGCGCGCCGCCGGCCTCGTCATCGACTGGGACGACCTCGATGCACTCAGCCGCGCCACGCCGCTGCTCGCGCGCGTCTATCCGAACGGCCTCGGCGACGTGAACCATTTCCAGGCCGCGGGTGGGCTCGGCGTGGTGATCCGCGAACTGCTCGACGCCGGCCTGATGCACGAGGACATCCGCTGCGTGCATGGCGGCACGTTGCGCGACCAGGCACGCGAACCGCACCTCGACGACCTGAAGTTGCGCTGGCGTGATGCGCCCGTCGCGTCGCTCGACACCAGCATCGTCCGCGGTGTGGCCGAACCGTTCGACAGCGAAGGCGGTTTGCGCCGCGTCGAAGGCAACCTCGGTCGCGCCGTGGTCAAGGTGTCGGCGGTGAAACCGGAACATCGCCACATCGAAGCACCGGCCCGCGTGTTCGACGCGCAGGACGACCTGCTCGCCGCGTTCAAGGCCGGCACACTCGTCGGCGATTTCGTCGCCGTGATCCGCGCACAAGGACCGCGCGCCAACGGCATGCCGGAACTGCACAAGCTCACGCCGACGCTCGGCGTCCTGCAGGACCGCGGCCAACGCGTCGCCTTGCTCACCGATGGCCGCATGTCCGGCGCTTCGGGCAAGGTGCTGGCCGCGATCCACGTCACGCCGGAGGCGGTCTGTGACGGTGCCATCGCGCGACTTCGCGATGGCGACCTGATCCGTATCGACGCCGAAGCGGGCACGATGGACGTGCTGCTCGATGCTGCGGCACTCGCCGCTCGCGAGCCCGCGACCTTCAATCTCGCCGCGAACCTTCACGGCCTGGGCCGCGAATTGTTCGCCGGGCTGCGTGCCGCAGTGGGATCGGCCGAACACGGTGCCTGCACCTTGTTCCAGGACGCCTGAGCGATGGCGCTCCCAAACACGCTGGCGATGATCGCCGACATCGGCGGCACCAATGCGCGTTTCGCGTTGACCGATCTCGCCTCGGCGCAGCCGCAGTTGCTGCAGCAGCAGTCGCTGCGCAATGCCGAATTCGCGAGCCTGCAACACGCAGCCGAGCACTATCTCGCCGGCGTCGGCGTGCAGCCCCGGCATGCCGCCATCGCCGTCGCCTGCCCGGTCGGTGCCGACGAGATCCGCCTGACCAATCGCGCCTGGTCGTTCAGTCGCAGCGAACTGCAGCGCAGCCTCGGCCTCGACTCGCTCGACATGATCAATGACTTCGGTGCCGTCGCCTGGGCGGTGCCGGCGCTGGCGGCGAACGATGTCGTGACTTTGCATGGCAGCGACGACGCGCCCTTGCGCGGCCCGGTCAGCGTGCTCGGCCCGGGCACCGGCCTCGGCGTCGCCTTGCTCGTCGGCGACGATGCGCGCGGCTGGCAGGTCGTCGAAACCGAAGGCGGCCACGTCAGCTTCGCGCCGCTCGGCGACGAGGAACACACGATCGCACGCTGGATGACGGCGAAGTTCGGCCGTGTCTCCACCGAACGGCTGCTGTGCGGCGCCGGGCTGTCGCAGATCGATGCCGCGCTCGCGGCCGGCGACGATCTCGCCTCCGCATTTGACGCGCGCACGCCGCTGCGTGATCCCGCGGCCCTCGTCGAAGCCGCACTCGATGGTCATGATCTGCTGGCGCGACGCACCTTGGCACGCTTCTGTGCAGTGCTCGGCAGCGTCGCCGGCGATTGCGCGCTGATCCACGGCGCACGCACGGTGATGATCGCCGGCGGCATCGTGCCGCGTTTCATCCCGTTCCTGCGTTCGAGTGCGTTCCGCGAACGCTTCCTGGCCAAGGGTCGCTTTGCTGCCTACCTGGAATCGGTCACCATCCGCGTGATCACCCACCCGAACCCCGGCCTGCTCGGCGCCGCGATGGCCTTGCGCGCGATCCAGCGAAACCGGCACTGAATCGAAGAGGACAACGTCATGGCGTCATGGACTCCCGAACAACGCAGCCAAGCCGTCGACGCGATTCTGGTTCAAGCGCCGGTGCTGCCGGTCATCGCCATCCGCAACCTTGAAGATGCCGTGCCGCTCGCACGCGCGCTGGTCGCCGGCGGATTGCCGGTGCTTGAAGTGACCTTGCGCAGCGCGGTCGCGCTCGATGCCATCGCAGCGATGGCTCGTGACGTGCCGGGCGCCATCGTCGGCGCCGGCACCGTGCTCTGCGAACGCGACCTCGATGCGGTCACCCGCGCCGGCGCGCGTTTCTCGATTTCGCCCGGCTGCACGGAAGCCCTGTATGCGGCTGCATCGCGCGCCGCCATTCCGCATCTGCCGGCCATCAGCACGGCCAGCGAGCTGATGCTCGGCCTCGAACACGGCCATCGCCGCTTCAAGTTCTTCCCGGCCGAATCGAGCGGCGGCATCCCTGCACTGAAATCCTTTGCCGGGCCATTCGCATCGGTGAAGTTCTGCCCGACCGGCGGCATCGATGCCGCCAGTGCACCGCGTTATCTCGCGCTGCCGAACGTACTCACCGTCGGCGGCTCGTGGATGGTGCCCGCCGACGCCCTCGCCGCCCGCGACTTCGCCAAGATCGAGGCGTTGGCGCGGGAAGCGTCGGCCCTGCGGCTTCAGGTCGCGCGATAGCGCCTGCAGTCGCTATCGCGGCACGAAACGAATCGCCTGACCGCCACCGGGCGCGAGCCTGATCGTCAGCGTGTCGGCGCTGGTCACGTCGTGCGATTCGACAACGAAGGCGAAGCGGTTCTCGACGTAGTGTGCGTCGTCGCCGTCGCGGTAGATCTCGGCAAGATAGGTCTTGCCCGGCGCCAGAAAGGACAGCGGCACCGACAACACGCGGCCGTGCTCGTCGGTCAGGCTGCCGAGGAACCATTGCTCCGAATTCCGATCCTTGCGCGCCATGGTCACGTAGTCGCCGACTTCGCCATTCAGCACGCGCGTCTCGGCCCAGTCGACTGCCACGTCCTGGATGAACTGGAAGGCGTCGCGATGTTCGGCGTAATGCTCGGGCAGATCGGCGACCATCTGGATCGGGCTGTAGAGCACGACGTACAAGGCCAGTTGTTTCGCCAGCGTCGACGGAATCGGATGCGTGCGTCCCTGCAGGCTGACGATGCCGGGCGTGTAGTCCATCGGACCCGACAACATGCGCGTGAACACCAGATTGACCTCATGCTCCGGCGGATTCTGCGGATTGCCCCAGGCCGCGTATTCCATGCCGCGCGCACCTTCGCGCGACACCCAGTTCGGATAGGTGCGGCGCAAGCCGGTGTCCTTGATCGGCTCGTGCGG
>JAKJFE010000070.1 GCA_022705045.1 Pseudomonadota bacterium
CATAGCGCAGTGGTCCCACCTGTTCCCTTCCCGAACACAGAAGTGAAACGCTGCAGCGCCGATGGTAGTGTCGCTTAAGCGATGCAAGAGTAGGTCACCGCCAAGGGCTTTATCCGGAACGCCCCGCCAATTCGTTGGCGGGGCGTTTCTCTTTGGCCCGATCACGGCTCGTGAACTTGCAAGATCGCAGCCAGTCTCAGTTCCGCAACGCCATCGCCGACGAGCGCATGTACCTCGACCACTTCGAACTCAAGGAAGCGCCGTTCTCGATCACGCCGGATCCGCGCTTCGTGCATTTGACGTCGCAGCATCGCGACGCCTTGGCGCACCTGTTGTTCGGCATCACCCAGGGCGGCGGTGGCGGTTTCGTGCAGCTGACCGGGGAGGTCGGCACCGGCAAGACCACGCTGTGTCGCCTGTTGATGGCGCAAGTCCCTGAGAACGTGCGCATTGCGCTCGTGTTGAATCCGATGTTGCAGCCGATCGAGCTGTTGCGCTCGATCTGCGATGAGCTGCGCATCCTGCTTCCAAAACGCAACGCGAGCATCAAGGTGCTGACCGACGCGTTGACACACTACCTGCTCGAATCGTATGCCGCTGGACTGCGTGTAGTGCTGATCGTCGACGAAGCCCAGAATCTGTCGTTCGAGGCATTCGAACAGATCCGGATGCTGACGAATCTGGAAACGCCGACGCAGAAGCTGCTGCAGATCATCCTGCTTGGCCAGCCCGAGTTGCGGGACGTGCTGGCACGAAGCGAATTGCGTCAATTGGCCCAGCGCATCACAGCGCGCTTCCACCTCGCTCCTTTGTCGGCGGAAGACACATCCCACTATGTCGAGCACCGGCTTGCGGTTGCGGGGCGGAAGCGGCGCCTGTTCACAACGGACGCCTCGCGCGAGTTGTATCGGCGAACGCAGGGATTCCCGCGCGCGATCAACGTCGTCGCGGATCGGGCCCTTCTCGGCGCATACGCGCGCTCGCTGGATCATGTCGACGCATCCCTGGTGCGCACCGCCGCGGCCGAAGTGTCTGGCGACATGGGGACCGCCGGGCACCGCAGGCGGTCGATCCGCCTGCTGTCCGGAGCCATACTGGTTGCCATCATCGGCACGCTCGGGTTCGCAGTTTGGCAGTCGAAAGCACCGAGTCCGACCGCTGTCGCGACGACACCCGTCGTGCCACAGCCCGAGCTGTCGATGCAGATGCCGACGGGCTTCAGCGATGCCGGCGCCGCGGCCGAGGTGCTGGCCGGTTGGTGGGGAGCGCCCGGACGCACCGACATCACCCAGTGCGGCAACCACCGGCCGGACCAGGCGTTGTGTGCGAAGTTGAGACTGAATTCGGCGATGCTGCGGTCGCTTGATCGCCCTGTCGTACTCGAGCTTCGCGGGCGTGACCGGAGCGAATGGTTGGCGCTACGCCGTCTGGACGCGAATCGAGCCCAGATCGCTGGACCACAGCAGCTGGGAGATCGGTTCTGGCGCGTTGTCGAGGCGCGCTGGCTCGGCGATGCATTGCTGGTCGTGAAACCACCGGAGCAGTACGACGGCGCCTTGCTGGCCAAGGGCGCCGAGGGCGATGTGGTCCGGTTGATCCATGCCGCGCTGGCGGTGTTTGACGGCGCCGAAGCCGACGATGTTCGACGCTTCGATAACGAGACCGCACAGCGTGTCCATGCGCTGCAACTGCATTACGGACTGGGCGCAGACGGTGTGGTTGGCCCCGAGACCCTGGCGCTGTTGATGGCGCTGCAGCCCACAGGACCTCGTCTTTCCGATGGCCGCGATCCCAAGGCTTTCGTTTCTGTTCCGCAACGGTGAAACTGCACGCATGTCTCTGATCCATGAAGCACTGCAAAAAGCCGAAGCCGAGCGACGTGCGGGCGAACTGCCGCCGCTGGTATCGATGTCCGTGGCGCCGCGGCGTCGTGAAAGCGGCACGCATCGCCCATTGTGGTTTGCGCTTGGGATCGCGGTCCTTGCAGCGGCCGCCTATACCAATCGCGACCTGATTCGGCCCGATAGCGACGCGCCGAGCGAGGCGCACGTGGCGACGACGCGCGAAGCGCCGGAGAAAGAAGTTGCCGCGCCCACAAAGGCGGCCTCGAATCAGGCGGCACGCAAGCCACCCGTGGTGCAACAGGTCCCTGCCTCGCAGCCGACCATGGACGCCTTCACTGCAGCGCAGACTGATGCCATTGCGTCCCATCTCGGAGCAGGGCACGGTGTTGTGACGCCGGAAGCACCGATCGAAGCGGCGCCGATTGAACCGCCGGCGTCGATTCCGAAGCCTGTGTTGCCGGCCTCTCTTCCCGCAGAAAGCAACGAAACTGCAGTCGATACCCGACCGACCGCGACGAAGCCGCAGCCAACAGCGAAGGTTGCTGCGACCGAAATGCCGTCGACGAATTCGGAAGCGCCGAAACCGCCAGCGCCGACGGTCTCCGAGCCTATGCCGACACCTGCAGCCGCCCCGGCCACAGAGGAAGCTGGCACGAACAACGCTGGCGTGCCGCTGATCTATGAATTGCCGCTGGCAACGCGCCAGGTGTTGCCGCCGATGAAGGTCACGATGCAGGTCTATCACCAGGATCCGACGCTGCGCTTCGCGATCATCGACGGCAAGCGCGTCAGCGAGAACGGCGTCGTCGGGAACGAGCTCAATCTGATCGAGATCCAGCGCGATGCCATGGTGCTCGAATTCCGCGGCAAGCGATTCCTGTTGCCGCGACTGGGTCGCTGATGTTCGTCCACGTGCCATCGCGTCGCAAACCGCGTGCTGCCGTTGCGACCTATTTCTTGGTCGCGCTCTGCATCGCGATGTTCGTGGTGTGGTCGACGCAAGCCCCGGAGTTGCGCGCACGCTGGGTCAACATGCTGGGCGTGATGCCCTCGGACTGGGCGAACTTGCCCGGGGTTGCTTCGTCGGCGATCGTTCCGCGTATTCTGCGCCTCGCCAGCGCTCTGTTCGTCCATGCCGATGGTCTGCATCTCATCGGCAATCTGGTCTTCCTGCTCGTGTTCGGCGCTTCGGCCGAGAAACCGCTGGGCGCTTCGCGTCTGCTGGCGCTGTTCCTGCTGTGCGGCATGACCGCGAACCTCGTCGGCGCGTTGTGGTTTCCAGCCGGCACGGCGCCGATCATTGGCGCCAGCGGTGCGGTCTCTGCCCTGGTCGGCGCCTACGCGACTTTGTTTCCGCGTTCCAGGCTCGGATTGATGCTGCCGCTGGGTGCGTTCTTCGAATTCGTGCGCATGCCGGCCTACAGCCTGATCGGGCTGTGGGTGCTGGTGCAAGCACTCATGTTCGTGTTGACCCCCGGCGGGTCGCCGGTGGCCTGGCCGGTCCATCTCGCCGGGTTTGCCTGTGGGGTCGTGTACGCGCTGTTGTCGCGCAATGCGATCGCGCGACGTCTGCGGAACTGACGTTCAAACAGCGTCGGGGCGGAGCTTGGCGGGATCGAGGCATTCGACCTGTTCGAACACGGCGTCCTTGACGACGAGCGGATCCTTCGAGGTGATGCCGGGTGCCGCATTGGCCACATCGAAGCGCGCGCTGAATCGACCGGAAATCACGACGCCGTTCGCGGTCGCCACGATGGCGGTCAGTTCGGCGCTGCTGTCGAGCGGACGTCCGAAGGCGATGCCGGTTGTGGTCGCCATGCCGTTGACCACGTCGCGCGGTCCGGGCTGGTCACCGCCACGATCGATGCCGATCTGGATGGTGTGATCCAGATCGTCAGTGAACGTCAGCAGGTATTGCTGGGCGCCGCCCGAACCGTGCGGGCGAACCTGGCATTCGAAACGTGCGGTGCCGCCGACCACGGGTTGATCGTTCACGGTGGCAGTGAAGTTGCGATCTGCCGGCGGGGCCGGTTGGGGTGGCGGGGCGTCCTCGCCACACGCGGCAAGGACAAGCACGGACATCAACGACACTGCACGACCGAGTCGCATGGCGGCCTCACTCGCCGAGGGTCAGCAGCGAGGCATTGCCGCCCGCGGCCGTGGTGTTGACGGTGAGCGTGCGTTCGGTGACGAAGCGCGCTAGGTAGTGCGGACCACCGGCCTTGGGGCCGGTACCGGAGAGGCCTTCGCCACCGAAGGGCTGCACGCCGACGACGGCGCCGATCTGGTTGCGATTGACGTAGCAATTGCCGACACGCACGGTGCGCGAAATCTTCTCGATGGTGGCGTCGATGCGCGAATGGATGCCAAGCGTCAGGCCGTAGCCGGTCGCGTTGATTTCGGCGAGCACCGCATCGAGGTCCTTGGCGGCGTAGCGGATCACGTGCAGCACCGGCCCGAAGATTTCGCGCTGCAATTGCTTGAGGCCGGACAACTCATAGGCACGCGGCGCGAAAAAGCTGCCATGGCCGGTCTTGGCGGGATCGAGCACGATCTGCTTGATCAGCTTCGCTTCCTTGTCCATGCGCGCGGCATGTGCATCGAGGATGGCCTTGGCGTCATTGTCGATGACCGGACCGATGTCGGTGGACAGCAGGGCCGGATCGCCGACGACGATTTCGTCCATCGCGCCAGCGAGCATGGTCACGACCTTGTCGGCGATGTCTTCCTGGACGAACAACACGCGCGCCGCCGAGCAGCGCTGGCCGGCCGAGCCGAACGCCGAGCCGATAGCGTCCTTCACGAGCTGTTCCGGCAGCGCCGAGGAATCCGCGATCAACGCATTCTGGCCGCCGGTCTCGGCGATCAGCACGGCGATCGAGGCGTCACGCGCCGCCAGGCCGCGATTGATCAGGCGCGCGGTTTCGGTTGAGCCGGTAAAGGCGACACCGACCACGCGCGGATCCTTGGTCAAGGCCGAACCGACAGTCGCGCCGTCGCCCGGAAGCAGTTGCAGGATCGCTTCCGGCACACCGGCTTCGTGCAGCAATTTCACCGCGGCATGGGCAATCAGGTTGGTCTGTTCGGCGGGCTTGGCGATCACGGCGTTGCCGGTGACCAGCGCAGCGACAACCTGTCCCATGAAGATCGCGAGCGGGAAATTCCACGGGCTGATGCAGACGAAGATGCCGCGGCCGTGCAGCGACAACTGGTTCAGTTCGCCGGTCGGGCCCTTCAGGGTTTCCGGCGTACCCATCATCTTGCGCGTGAGCGCCGCGTAGTAACGGCAGAAGTCTGCCGCCTCGCGCACTTCGGCGATGGCGTCCGACATCGTCTTGCCGGCTTCGCGCACGGCCAGTGCCATGAATTCCGCACGGCGCGCTTCGAGCAAGTCGGCGGCGTGTTCGATGATCTTGGCGCGGGCGGCGGCGGGTGTCGCATCCCACGCGGCTTGCGCAGCGGCAGCGTTGTCGAGTGCAACGGCCACGCCTTGCGCATCCGCCGGCGTCCACACGCCGATCTGCTGGCGACGGTCGGAAGGATTGGTCACCGGCAACGCGGTCTGGTTCGAGCGATACCCCGGTACCAGCGGCGCCGCGCTCCAGGGCTTCATGGCGGCGTTCATCTGCTCGGCGAGTTGGCGCAGGTCGTTGTCGTTCGCGAGATTGATGCCCATGGAATTCTTCCGGTGGTCGCCGAACAGGTTGGCCGGCGTGTCGATGCGGGGATGGTGGATGCTGTCGAAGCGGGACACGACCTCGGCCGGATCCTTGATGATGTCGCTGATCGCCTGGCTCTCGTCGACGATGCGATTGACGAAGCTGGTGTTCGCGCCGTTCTCGAGCAGGCGGCGCACCAGATACGGCAACAAGTCCTCATGCGAACCGACCGGCGCATAGACGCGGCACGGGATGTTCAGGTTCTTCTCGCCGACGACTTCGGCGTATAGATCCGCGCCCATGCCATGCAGGCGCTGGTATTCGTACGGCCGGCCCTGCGCGAAATGGTGGATGGCCGCGATGGTGTGCGCGTTGTGCGTCGCGAACTGCGGATAGAACAGGTCGCCGTAACCGAACAGCTTGCGTGCGCAGCCGAGGTAGGCGACGTCGGTGTTGGGCTTGCGCGTCCACACCGGGAAGTCGACATGGCCGTCGACCTGCGCACGTTTGACTTCCGAATCCCAGTAAGCGCCCTTGACCAGGCGCACGCACCAGCGACGGCCGCTCAGTCGCGCCTGTTCAGCCAGCCAGTCGATGACCTGTGGGCATCGCTTCTGATAGGCCTGAATCGCGAGGCCGAAACCGTTCCAGCCTTCGAGCGACGGATGCTTGAAGACCGCGCCAATCACTTCCAGCGACAGTTCCAGGCGATCGGCCTCTTCGGCGTCGACGGTCATGCCGATCTTCTGTGCCATCGCGAGCTGGGCCAGTTCCAGCAGCATCGGCGTCAGTTCCGCCTTGACGCGTGCGCGCTTGGCGACCTCGTAGCGCGGATGCAGGGCCGAGAGCTTGACCGAGATCGACGGCGCATCCAGCACCGAGGCGAACGGGCCGCGCGCGCCAATGGCGAGGATCGCGGCCTTGTAGGCCTCGAAATAGCGCGCCGCGTCGGGGCGGGTCAGCGCCGCTTCGCCGAGCATGTCGAAGGAATGACGGTAGGCGCGGCCGTCCTTGTCGCGCGAACGATCCAGTGCCTCGCCGATGGTGCGGCCAAGCACGAACTGGTGGCCCATGATGCGCATCGCCTGGCGCACCGCGAGGCGCACCACCGGTTCGCCGCTGCGCGCGACCAGGCGCTTGATCGCGCCGAGGAAGTTCTGTTGGGTTTCTTCGGCCAGCGAAATCAGCTTGCCGGTCAGCATCAGGCCCCAGGTGCCGGCGTTCACGAACAGCGAGGGGCTCTTGCCGAGGTGGCTATCCCAGGCCGCGTCGCCGAGCTTGTCGCGGATCAGCTTGTCGGCGGTCTCGGCATCCGGAATGCGCAACAGCGCTTCCGCGACACACATCAGCAGAACGCCCTCTTCCGACGACAGGTCGTATTCGCGCATGAAACTCTCGACCGCGCTCTGCTGCGCGGCTTTGGCGCGGACGCGTTGCACGAGGTCGCCTGCGCGGGCGAGCACCATGTCGCGTTCGGCGGCGGGCAGCGTGGCCGCTTCAAGCAGCGGTCTCAGCGCGATGGCTTCATCGGCGGCGTAATTCGCCGTCATCGCCTGCCAGAGCGCATCACCCGGCGCCGGCAGTTCGGGGGAGAGGAGGGCTGCGGATTCGGTCATGACGGACGGTTTCGGTCGCGTTGGGCGCACCGCGGGGTGCACGAGGGCGCGTAGTGTAGCGAGCGGTCTTCTCGCCGACGCGAAGGTTTGCGGCCAGTTCATGGCAGATTCGGTTGCCCCTGCGGGTGGGCGGCCACTATCATGCACGACCTTTTTCGGGGCCGTCATGCGCGGGCGCGGGCGGATTCAATATCCATGCAGGACTTTCCCCGGCGACGCCGGATGGGTGAAACAATGAAGCGAATCGGCACGATGATGACGCGGCTTGCCTTCGCCGCCTCGGCGCTGGCGTTCAGCCTGCCGGGTTTTGCGGCGGTGGACCGCTGGAAGCTGAACATGACCCCAGGCGTGACCGAGGTGTCGCAGCAGGTCTATGACATCCACATGATCATTTTGTGGATCTGCATCGTGATCGGCGTGCTGGTCTTCGGCGCCATGGGTTACGCGATCTTCAAATTCCGGAAATCGAAGGGTGCGGTGGCCGAGAAGTGGTCGCACAACGACAAGGCGGAAGTCGTGCTTACCGTCGTGCCGGTGCTGATCCTCATCGCGATGGCCTGGCCGGCGACCAAGGTGCTGGTCAACATGGCCGACACCCGCGACGCCGAGATGACCATCGAGATCACCGGTTACCAGTGGAAATGGGGGTATCGCTACGTGGACTCGGGCGTGCGCTTCATCAGCTCGCTCGAGCGCAACAGCGACGACACCCGCCAGCTCGGTTCGGGCATGGACCCGAACGGCGTCAAGAACTACCTGCTCGACGTCGATCGTCCGCTGGTGATTCCGGCCGATACCAAGGTGCGCTTCGTCATCACCGCCGGCGACGTCATCCACGCCTGGTGGGTGCCCAAGCTCGGCTGGAAGCAGGACGCCATCCCGGGAATCATCAATGACCAGTGGACCCTGGTGAAGGAACCCGGCATCTACCGCGGCCAGTGCGCCGAACTGTGCGGCAAGGATCACGGCTTCATGCCGATCGTCGTGGAAGTGAAGCCGAAGGCCGAGTTCGCGCAGTGGTTGGCCGCGCAGCAGGCGCCGGCGGCCGCTCCCGCCGAGGGCGCCACCCCCGATACCGCCGAGCCGGCTGCAGCTGATGCTGCGCCGACCCAGGGCTGAACACGAACATTCTGGAGACAGTCATGGCCCATGACGCGACCGCACATCACGACGACCACGACCACAAGCCGCACGGCTTCGTGAATCGCTGGCTCTACGCCACGAACCACAAGGACATCGGCACGATGTACCTGGTGTTCTCGCTGGTCATGTTCTTCCTCGGTGGCCTGATGGCCATGGTCATCCGCGCCGAGCTGATGTACCCCGGCCTGCAACTGGTCGAGCCCGAGTTCTTCAACCAGATGACCACCATGCATGCGCTGGTGATGATCTTCGGCGCAGTCATGCCGGCCTTCGTCGGTCTGGCCAACTGGATGGTGCCGCTGATGGTCGGCGCGCCCGACATGGCGCTGCCGCGCATGAACAACTGGTCGTTCTGGATCATGCCGTTCGCGTTCACCGTGCTGCTGTTGCCGCTCGCGCTGAAGGTGTTCTTCGGCATCGGTGGTGGCGGTCCGGCGGGTGGCTGGACGCTGTATCCGCCGCTCAGTTTGCAGGGCGGCGACAACGTCGCGTTCACGATCTTCGCCGTGCACATGATGGGCATCAGCTCGATCATGGGCGCGATCAACATCATCGCGACCATCCTGAACATGCGCGCCCCGGGCATGGACCTGCTGAAGATGCCGGTCTTCGTCTGGTCGTGGCTGATCACGGCGTTCCTGCTGATCGCGGTGATGCCGGTGCTCGCCGGTGCGGTGACGATGCTGCTGACCGACAAGTTCTTCGGCACCACCTTCTTCTCCGCCACCGGCGGCGGTGACCCGGTGATGTTCCAGCACATCTTCTGGTTCTTCGGTCACCCCGAGGTCTACATCATGATCCTGCCGGCCTTCGGCGTGGTGTCGGAAATCATCCCGACCTTCGCGCGCAAGCCGTTGTTCGGCTACCAGGCCATGGTCTACGCGATCGCCTCGATCGCTTTCCTGAGCTTCATCGTCTGGGCGCACCACATGTTCACGGTCGGCATGCCGCTCGGCGGCGAGCTGTTCTTCATGTACGCGACCATGCTCATCGCGGTGCCGACCGGCATCAAGGTGTTCAACTGGGTGTTCACGATGTGGAAGGGCTCGATGACCTTCGAGACGCCGATGCTGTTCGCGCTCGGCTTCGTCATCCTGTTCACGATCGGCGGCTTCTCGGGCCTGATGCTCGCGATCGTGCCGGCCGACTTCCAGTATCACGACACCTATTTTGTCGTGGCGCACTTCCACTACGTGCTCGTCACCGGTGCGGTGTTCTCGATCATGGCGGCAACCTATTACTGGCTGCCGAAGTGGACCGGCCGCATGTACAACGAGTCGCTCGGCAACTGGCATTTCTGGCTGTCGACGATCTTCGTGAACCTGTTGTTCTTCCCGCAGCACTTCCTCGGATTGGCCGGCATGCCGCGCCGCATTCCGGACTACAACGTCGCGTTCGCGGACTGGAACTTCGTGTCGTCGATCGGCGGCTTCGGTTTCGGCCTGTCACAGTTGTTGTTCGCTTACATCGTCTGGGATTGCGCCCGCAACAAGTCCCTGGCCAAGGCCACCGACCAGGTCTGGGAAGGTGCGCGCGGTCTGGAATGGACGGTGTCGTCGCCGGCGCCGTATCACAGCTTCGTGACGCCGCCGGTCATCGACGACAGCAAGCTCGCGCACGGCGACGTGTCGCACTGAGGATGCCGCCATGACTTCGGCTGACACCCGCGAACTCGATGCCCGCCGCGCCGCTGCAAAGCGCACGGCGTGGGTCGTCGCCGGCGTCGTGCTGACGATTTACGGCCTGTTCTGGCTCGGCGGAATCCTCGGGTCATGAGCGATACGCCGCTGCTGCGACGCAATGCCCGCGTGCTGCGCTGGTCGCTGCTCGCGACCGGCGCTGCCTTCGGCTTCGGCTTCGCGTTGGCGCCGTTCTATGACGTGTTGTGCGAAAAGGTATTTGGCATCCGCCCAAGCCAGACCGCCAGCGAAACGACGGCCTGTGCTGCCGGGGTTGTCAGTGATCGCGAGCTGCTGGTCGAGTTCGATACCAGCATCAGTCCGGAGCTGCCCTGGCGCCTCGATGCCGCGAAGAAGTCGGTCAAGGTGCGGCCTTGCGAGCCGACGACCGTGACGTTCACGGCGACCAATGACGGCCGCATCGCCCTCACCGGCCGCGCGATCTTCACGGTGGCGCCGTCCGAAGCCGCGATTCACCTCAGCAAGACGGAATGTTTCTGTTTCACCGAGCAGGAGCTTCAGGCGGGTCAGGTGCGCGAGATGCCGGTGCGTTTCGTGATCGACGACCAGCTTCCCGCGGATGTCAGTCGCCTGACCTTCCGCTACGTGTTCAACCCGGTTGCGAAACCGCTCGCCATGGCGAGTTCGGTCGCGCAGCCCAACAGCTAAACCATCGGGGACCATCATGGGCCACAGCGAAACGCACGATCCGAACATCTACTACGTCCCGCACGGCAGCCGTTGGCCGATCATCGCCACGCTGGCGCTGTTCACGACCATGATCGGCGCGGCCCTGACCGTCAACAAGGTGGCGGTTGGCCATTATGTGCTTTACGCCGGCCTGGCCGGGGTGGTCCTGATGCTGTTCGGCTGGTTCGGCGACGTGATCCGCGAATCGGTCAAGGGCTTCTACAACCGCCAGGTCGACATCAGCTTCCGCATGGGCATGATCTGGTTCATCTTCTCGGAAGTGATGTTCTTCGCGGCCTTCTTCGGCGCCCTGTTCTACGCGCGCATGTTCTCGGTGCCGTGGCTTGGCGGCGAAGGTGATGGCGTCCTGACCCACGAGTTCATCTGGAACGGGTACAGCGCTGCCTGGCCGACCAATGGTCCGCTCAAGATTGGCGGCACGTTTGAAACTGTCGGCGCCTGGGGCCTGCCCTTCCTCAACACGCTGCTGCTGCTGAGCTCGGGTGTCACCATCACCATCGCGCACCACGCGCTGCGTGCTGGCGAGCGCGGCAAGCTGCTGGTCTTCCTCGGTGCCACGATCGCGCTTGGCGCGCTGTTCCTCTACTACCAGGGCGTCGAGTACTACCACGCCTATCACGAGCTGGGCCTGACGCTCGGCTCGGGCATCTACGGCAGCACCTTCTTCATGCTCACCGGTTTCCACGGCATGCACGTGACGCTCGGCACGATCATGCTGATCGTGATCTGGTTCCGTTGCGCCAAGGGACACTTCTCACGCGACCATCACTTCGGTTTCGAAGCCGTGGCGTGGTACTGGCACTTCGTCGACGTGGTCTGGCTCGGCCTGTTCCTGTTCGTCTACGTGCTGTAAGCGCAACAACGGAAACGCGCGGTCGGTGGCCCGGCCGCGCGTTCTTCTTTTCGGCGATGTCGCAACCGGTTCAGCGCACGACGATGCCGTGCGGCGAGATCCATCCCATCCAGATGCCGACGCCGACGAGCGCGAACAACGCCACCGAGATGGCGATGCGCCGGGTCAGTGCGTTGACGGTGCGGTTGGTCGACCCCTTGTCGGTGATCATGTAGTACAGGCCGGCGCCGAGGTTGTAGACGATCGCGATGAACACGACGACGATGAAGACTTTTTGCCACATGGTGCATACCCGAACGGCCGACCCCGCAATTGCGGGCGCGCAGTATAGGGCGCGGTGAGTAGCGCGATGTTGGCGTTTCGTAAACCGGCGTGGTGGCTGTTGCTGGTGTTCGTCGTGGCCGAAGTCGGCTTCGTCGCCGCGGCGCGGTGGCAGTGGCAACGCGGCGAATTCAAGGACCGGCGCGCGCGCGAATTCGCCGCGGCGATCGCCGACACGCAACCCGCACCGGTCGCGGATTTCTCGGCATTGCGTGCGCTGCAGGGTGATTTCGCCCAGGCGCATCTGCGCGGTCGCCTGCTGACCGATCATGTGTACCTGCACGACAACCGCATCGTGAACGGCGAATACGGCGTCGACGTCTACGTGCCGCTCGCGATCGATGGCGGACATGTGCTGGTGAACCTGGGCTGGATCGCGGCCGACCGGTCGCGCCGCAGCGCGCCGTCGTTGCCGCTGCTGCTGCCCGACTTCGATGCACAGGGCCTGATTGCGCCGGCACCTGCGATCGGAGTGATGCGAGGTGCGGACATGCCGGTCGAGGCAGGGGCGCCCAGTCTGCGCCTGAACATCGACGCGGCCGCCATCGCAGGCGAAGCACGCCTCATTCCGATGCTGGATCGCGTGTTCTGGCCAGCGCCCGAACTGGCTTCGCCGTTCCGTCGCGACTGGCAACCGTCCGGCATGCCTGCCGATCGTCACCGTGGCTATGCGCTGCAGTGGGCAAGCTTCTCAGTCGCGTGCTTGATCCTGTTCCTGATCTTCCATCTTCGACGCAAGGCAGTCCGTTCATGACCAACGTCCGAAAGGGTCGACGTACCCTCGTCTTCATCGCGCTGGTCTTCGCTGCGCCCATTCTGGTCGCCAGCCTGCTGGCATTCTCGGGCTGGCTGCCGGAGGGGCGGCGCAACTATGGCGAATTGGTCGATCCCCCGGTCCATCTCGATGCCCCCGCGACATTGAGCGCGGGCGCACCGTTGGCCTGGACGACGCCGCAGTGGCACTGGACCCTGGTCGTGCGTGTGCCCGAGATCTGCGATGCCGGCTGTCGCGAGCGGCTCGACCTGGTCGGCAACCTGCGCATCTCGATGGGTCGTCATGCCGAGAAACTGCGCATCGCGATCGATCATCCGGTCGCTGCTGACAGCGTGCTCGGCCGCGCGAGCGGCGTATACGTGCTGGTCGACGCGCCGGTTGCGCTGGTTGACCGGATGCATCCCGCGCGCACCGACTTGACGCTGGCCCTGGTCGATCCGGCCGGTTACCTGATGCTGCGTTATCCTGAACAAGCCGACCTGTCGCGTGTGCGCAAGGACATCGGCAAGCTGATTCGCTGAGGAGAGAAAGATGCGTTCCGTCCTGTTCCGCCGACTCGCCTGGTTTGCCGTCGTGCTCGTGTTCGGCGTCATCCTGCTGGGCGCCTATACGCGCCTGTCGCACGCTGGCCTCGGTTGTCCGGACTGGCCGGGTTGCTACGGCGAGGTCACCTGGCCCAAGCACGACGCCGACATCGCCGCCGCGAATGCCTTGCATCCGGACCGACCGGTCGAGGTGCACAAGGCCTGGAAGGAGATGGTGCATCGTTACTTCGCCGGTCTGTTGATGCTGACCACGTTCGTGCTTGCGGCACTGGCCGTGCGCAACCGGAAGGACATCGTGCAGCCTTGGCGCGCGGTCATGTTCGCGGCGTTCTTCATCCTCTTCCAGGCCGCGCTCGGCATGTGGACGGTAACCTGGAAGCTGAAGCCCATCGTGGTGATGGGCCACTTGCTGGGTGGATTGGCGACGATGGCGATGCTGGCCTGGACGGCGATGCGCGCCAGCGGCGTGCATGGCGGCGCGACGATCAAGCGTGCCACCTTGGTGGTTGCGCTGGTGCTGGTCTCGATACAGATCGCACTGGGTGGCTGGACCAGCGCCAACTACGCCGCCTTCGCTTGTGCGATGGATTACCCGACCTGTCTGCAGCAATGGTGGCCGCAGGCCGATTTCCGCGAAGCCTTCGTACTGTGGCGCGGCATTGGTGTCGACTACGAAGGCGGCGTGCTTGATGGCCCGGCGCGCACCGCGATCCATCTGACGCATCGCTGGTTCGCCGTGCTGGTGGCGGGCCACGTGCTGATGGTGGCGTTGAAGGCGATGCGTCAACCGGCGACACGCAATTTCGGTCGTGCGATCGGTGCCTTGCTGGTGCTGCAGATCCTGCTCGGCATCGCCAACGTCAAGTTCGGCCTGCCGCTGTGGGTGGCGACGGCGCATAACGGCATCGCCGCTGCCTTGTTGTTCTCGCTGGTCGCGCTGCTCGCGCGCACCACGCCGGCGCCGCGCTGAGCCCGGCATGGGCCTGTTCCGCCAGTTCGCGCAATTCTGGGCGCTGACCAAGCCGAACGTGGTCGCCCTGATCGTGTTCACGGCGGTGGTCGGCATGTTCCTCGCCGTACCTGGACTGCCGCCGTGGCGCGAGGCCGTGATCGGCTGCATCGGCATCTGGCTGGCTTCGGCCTCGGCGGCGGCGATCAATCACCTGCTCGACGCGCGCATCGACGCGGTGATGGCGCGCACCGCGCATCGACCGCTGCCGACCGGACAACTGACGCCGCGCCAGGTGCTGTATTTCGCGCTCGGTATCGGCGCGCTGTCGATGGTCCTGCTGGTCGCTTTCGTCAACGTGCTGACCGCCGTGCTGACGTTCTGCGCGTTGATCGGCTACGCGGTGATCTACACCAAGTACCTGAAGCGCGCGACACCGCAGAACATCGTGCTCGGCGGTGCCGCCGGCGCGGCGCCACCCGTGCTTGGCTGGGCCGCGGTCACTGGCGAAGTGCATCCGTATGCGCTGCTGCTGTTCCTGATCATCTTCATCTGGACGCCGCCGCACTTCTGGGCGCTGGCGATCTTCCGCCGCGACGACTATGCGCGCGCCGCAGTGCCAATGCTGCCGATCACGCATGGCGTCGAATACACGCGCTGGCACGTGCTGTTCTACACCGTGCTGCTGTTCATCGTGACGCTGCTGCCGTGGCTGACCGGCATGAGCGGCGTGATCTATCTCGGCGGTGCGGTCGTGCTCGGTGCCGGTTTCCTTTATTACGCCGTGCGCCTGATGAATCCGCCGAACGAATGGTTCGCGATGGAGACGTTCCGCTACTCGATCATCTACCTGATGGCCTTGTTCGCCTTCCTGCTGGTCGACCATTACCTGGCCGAACCGCTGCCAATGCAGGCGCCGCCGCCGGTGTTCGAGTTCGAAAAAGTTCCTTGATCGGTGGTGTCCGGTGCCGGGTACGGATTGCGGAGGCAGTCCGTGAATCCCCGAGGACCGTGTCGCCATGTTTCGCTTTCATGCACTCCGAGATCTCCTGATCGCGCCGATGCTGATGCTGGCCGCCATGCCTGCTTCGGCCAACACCTGGATCTGGCCGGATCTGCTGTTTGCCACGCCTTGCGCCGGCACGCTGCAGGCCTGCGTCAACAACGCCGCCAACGGCGACACCATCCTGATCGGTAACGACAGCATCGCGTTTCCGGATCGCTACACCGGAATCACCGGCGACCTGCTGATCACCAAGGCGTTGACCGTGATGCCGATGGCGGGGATCGACGCGGTGTTCGAAGGCGGATCGATCTTTGCCACGACACCGGCGGGCGTCGTCGGGGATGTGACCTTGCGCGGCCTGGTCCTGAGCGGCGGGCGCATCGACGCCACGGTTGGTGCATCGACGACGGCGACGGTCACCGTGGATGGCGTGCGCGTCGCACAGGCGCCCGATGGCCATTGTGCGATTCGTCTCGCGACCGGGGCGGAAACGATCGATCCATTGCCGCGTCTGGTGATCAGCAACAGTCGCGTCGACTATCCCGCGAACGTCAACTACAGCTTCGTCAACAATGCGGTTTGCATCTACGGCTTCGGGCAAACCTATCGGGCCGACGTGTTCGGCAATGTGGTGCGATCGGTCGACGGCCCCGTGATCAGCGCCATCGGCATCACCGGCGGGCCGACGATGCCGCCCGCGACCATCAGCGTGAGCCGGAACCGAATCTTCCAGAACGGGAACATCGCCAACGTCGGCCTCTTCCTGCAACACAACAACCCGGCCGCAACGCAGGCGGTGACGATCGCCAACAACGTCGTTGTCGGGTCGGGCGGCGCGCCCGGCAACCAGCAGGCGGGCATCGCCATCAAGCAGCATGCGGTGGATCTGTCGATCGTGAACAACACCGTGGTCGGCGGTGGCACCGCCATCCATGCGGTCGCGCTCGGGGATCCGCTGTTCTTCATGGGCCGCATCGCCAACAATTTGATCGCCGATCAGACCCATTACGGCCTGCGCCTGTCCGGCGTGGCCGTGGCGAACGACCACAATCTGCTGCACAACGTCGGCACGAACGAATTGGGCCCGGGTGGCGTGCTCGGCGCGGGCACGCTGAATGCCGACCCGCTGATCGAAAGCCCGGCTTATCCGCGCCCGGTCGCGGGTTCACCGGTCATCGACGCTGGCGACAACGGCGCGTTGCCGGCCTTCACCCTGTTCGATGCGGATGGCGAGAAGCGGCAGCAAGGGCCGGTGGACATCGGCGCCATCGAATTCAGCTATGACGGCACCCGCATCCACGACGCGACCGCGGGCAACACCTTCGGCAACGACAGTGAGCTCGATCTCGACGACTACAGCTTCCCGTTGTTCACGACCGATCGGCTGGTCGTCTCGCCCTTGCGTGTGGCGCAGGGTGTCTCGGCGGGCAGCGCGAACCTCGGCGTGTACCAGTCCGATGCATTCGCACGACGCTGGGCGATCTTCAATCAGGACCTGACATCGATTCCCTTGGGTCGACGCTACGCGGTGCTGCTGCCCTGGGATTCGCGCATGGCCGTGTTGCATACGGTCGCTGCCGGCAACATCCCCGGCAGCGCGACCGCGGAGACCGAGATCGACCATGCCAGCCTCAACAACCAGGCGGCCGCGATCGCCGTGGTCACGCCAAACTGGAATCCGGCAAACACGCCGAGCGGCGTCTATCACGACCACCCGATCACCCTCGTCTACCGGGGAACGCGCTGGCGCATCCGCAATGACGACGCGGCGTCGATGAATTCGGCCGTCGGCGCGGCCTTCAATCTGGCGGTCGCGCCGCTGTTTTCGCCGAACGCCTTCGTGGCCGAGCTCGGCGGTTTTGCCGCGGCGGAGATTCCGCTCAGCCATCCGCTGCTCGACGACAATCCATGTGCGGCCCCCGTGGCGTCGCGGCGCGTGAAGTTCGGCGACGCCAGCCTCACGTTGAACAACACGCCGTTCGCGCTC
>JAKJFE010000218.1 GCA_022705045.1 Pseudomonadota bacterium
CGAGCCGATCTACGGCTACATCTACGAGCAGTAATCGCCTCGTGCGAACCATCGGTCGTCGCGGCCGATGGTTGTCCCGCACGGCCTACGACGCGCTGCGAGCACCGAGCAGCGCGTCGATGGCGTCAGCGACCAAGCCAGAGTAATCAGGCAATTCGCGGAACAAGGGCGCCTCACGCAAGTCGCATTCGTGCGCCGGGTGCTGATCCAGGGCCCGGACGAACGCGATCGCGAAGCGCATTCCCCGGCACGCGACGCTCCCGGTCAGCCGCGCCCGTAGGCACGCAGGAACATGTCCACGACACTGTCGATATGCGCCGCGACTTCCTTCTTCGGCACCGGCTTCGCGCAGCCGCACAACAGCTTGAGGTGGCCGATGCCTTTCAGCAGGCAGAAGAAGTGTTGCGCGGCACGGGCCGGGTCCGGGATATCCAGCTGTTTTGCGGCGACGGCCTGATGCAGGAAACGCTCGAAGTCGGACAAGGTCTTGCGCGGACCAGCATCGAAGAACAGTTCGGCCAGATGCGCGTCCTGACCCGCATTCGCGATCATCATGCGATGCAGCGACAACGATTCCGGACTGTGGATCAGCCCATGGAAGCCCTGGGCAATGGCCAGCAGCGCATCACGGATCGGGGTGCCCGGCGGTACCTTGAACAGGCCGGCCGGCATCTGCTGCTCGCATTTCGATTCGACCGCCGCCTTGAACAGCGCGTCCTTGTCGCCGAAATGGCTGTAGACGGTGAGCTTGGAGACCTCGGCCGTCTTCGCGATGGCGTCCATGCTGGTGCCGTCGAAACCATGGGTCGCGAACAGCCGCTTGGCCGCATCGAGGATGGCGTCGCGTTTGCCCAGGTCCTTGGGTCGACCGGGTGGCTGGGATTTTTTTGCGGCTCCGGGCATAACAATACTGGACAGTTCGGTTTACTAACGATACTTTACCGCCCGGTTCACTATCCCGTCCAGCGGAAATTCCCATGTCCCGTATCGCGCGACTGTCTCTTGCAGCCCTCGTCCCCCTGTTCGTTCTGGCCGCGAGTGGTTGCGGCGGCGGAGGCAAGCCGGTCGAACCGGCCAAGCCCGCCATCGTCGTGCAGCCGGTGCCGCTGGAGGCGCTGGCCATCGAAACCTATGCCGGCGACGTCCGCGCCCGCGTCCAGAGTTCGCTGGGCTTTCGCGTCGCCGGCAAGATCGAGAAGCGCCTGGTCGATATCGGCGCCCGTGTCCGCAAGGGACAGGCGCTCGCGACCCTGGTGCCCGACGACCTGAACCTGCAGGTCAGCGCGTATGAAGCGGCCGTCGCGTCGGCCGAAGCCAATCTCGCCCTGGCCGATGCCGAACTCGAACGCCATCGCCAGTTGCTCGACAAGAAATACATCAGCCAGGCGCTGTTCGACGCCCGTGCGAACCAGCAGAAGGCCGCGGCCGCAGCGCTCGAACAGGCGCGCGCGCAACGCGAAGTCGCACGCAACCAGAGCGCCTATACGCAATTGCTGGCCGACGCCAATGGCGTGATCACCTCGATCTCCGCGGAAGTCGGCCAGGTGGTCGCCGCCGGCCAGCCGGTCGTGTCGCTGGCGCACGAGGGCGAACTCGAAGTCGCCATCGACGTGCCGGAGTCGCGCGTCGGCGAATTCAAGCCGGGGCGTGTCGTCATCGCCGAGATGTGGGCCGCGAGCGGCAAGCGTTATCCAGCCACGATCCGCGAAGTCTCGCCGCAGGCCGATCCGGCCACGCGTACCAATGCGGTGCGGGTCGCTTTCGATGCACCCGATGCCGACGTGCAACTCGGTCGTACCGCACGCATCTACCTGACCGATGCCGCGCGCGCTTCGTCGGTGCTGGTGCCGTTGTCGGCGATCCATGAGAAAGGTGGCAAGCCGGCCGTGTGGGTGGTCGATGCGAAGACGAAACAGGTCGCGTTGCGCGAAGTCACGCTCGGCATCTATCGCGAAGATGGCGCCACCATCACCACCGGGTTGGCCGCGAACGACTGGATCGTCGCGAATGGCGTGCACAAGCTGCAGCCGGGTCAGGCCATCAAGGCGATCGATCGCGACAACCGCCCGGTGACGCTGTGAGCGGTTTCAATCTCTCCGAATGGGCGCTGCGCAATCGCCCGCTGGTCCTGTATTTCGCCATGGTGCTGGCGATTGCCGGCATCTTCTCGTACATGCGGCTCGGCCAGAGTGAAGACCCGCCATTCACCTTCAAGGCCATGGTCGTGCGCACGATGTGGCCGGGCGCCACCGCCGAGGAGACCGCGCGTCAGGTGACCGAGCGCATCGAGGAAAAGCTGCAGGAACTGCCGCAGCTCGAATTCATCCGCAGCTATTCGCGACCGGGCGAATCGAACGTGTTCGTGGTCGCCAAGGACTCGCTGCCGTCGAAGGACATGCCCGACCTGTTCTACCAGGTGCGCAAGAAGATCAACGACATTCGCCACACCCTGCCACAGGGCTCGCTCGGCCCCTTCGTCAACGACGAGTTCGGCGACACCTTCGGCAACATCTATGCCCTGGTCGGTGACGGCTTCGACTACGCCTTGATGAAGTCCTATGCCGAGCGCGTGCAACTGCAGCTGTTGCGCGTGCCGGACGTCGCCAAGGTGGAACTGATCGGCCTGCAGGACGAACGCATCTACGTCGAGATCTCGAACGCCAAGATCGCGACCTTCGGCCTGAACTTCGGCACCGTCGTGCAGCAGCTCGAGCAGCAGAACGCGGTGACGCCCGGTGGCAGTTTCGAAACCGACAACGACCGCATCTTCGTGCGCGCTTCCGGTGCCTTCGACTCCGTCGAGGCGATCCGCAACATCACCATTCGCGGCAACGGCCGCCTGTTCCGTCTCGGCGATGTCGCCGAGATCCGCCGCGGCTTCGTCGATCCGCCGGCCGCGCGCATGCGCTTCCAGGGCAAGGAAGCGATCGGCCTCGCGGTCGCGATGAAGAAGGGCGGCGACATCGTGCGCCTCGGACGCGCACTCGATGACGCCACCGCGACGATCGAAAAGGATCTGCCGATCGGTCTCGAGTTCGGTCGTGTCGCCGACCAGCCGCGTGCGGTACGCAATTCGATCGCCGAATTCGTGCGCACCCTGGCCGAGGCGGTAATCATCGTGCTCGCGGTCAGTTTCTTTTCGCTCGGCTACCGCACCGGTCTCGTGGTGGCACTGTCGATTCCGCTGGTGCTGGCCATGACCTTCGCGACCATGCAGTTCTTCGATATCGGCCTGCACAAGATTTCGCTCGGCGCGCTCGTGCTGGCGCTCGGCCTGCTGGTCGATGACGCCATCATCGCCGTAGAGATGATGGCGGTGAAACTCGAGCAGGGTTACGACCGCATTCGCGCCGCTGCCTTCGCGTATTCGAGCACCGCCTTCCCGATGCTGACCGGCACGCTCGTCACCGCGGCCGGCTTCCTGCCCATCGCGACCGCACAGTCGGGCACCGGCGAATACACACGCTCGATCTTCCAGGTCGTGACCATCGCGCTGATCCTGTCCTGGATCGCCGCCGTCGTGTTCATCCCCTACCTCGGCTATCGATTGCTCCCGGACGGCGACAAGCTGCGCGCCGAACATGCCGGACATGATCTCTACGACACGACCTTCTATCGCCGCTTCCGCGAACTGCTGGAATGGTGCCTGGACCATCGCAAGACCGTGATCGCCGCGACGATCCTGGCCTTCGTCGTGTCGCTCGGCCTGTTCCGCTTCGTGCAGCAGCAGTTCTTCCCGGCCTCGACGCGCCTAGAACTGATGGTCGACATGAAGCTGCCCGAGGGCAGTTCGCTGCACGCCACCGACAAGGCCGT
>JAKJFE010000219.1 GCA_022705045.1 Pseudomonadota bacterium
GCATCGAAGCCCCGCCTGCGCACCGCGGACGGAGAACTCGAAGCGGACGTCGTCGTGCTCGCCGGCAATGCCTATGTGCACGGCCTCACACCGGAACTGGACGCACGCGTGATGCCGGTCGGTACCTACATCGGCGCGACCGAACCGATCGGTGCCGAACGCATGCAGTCGCTGATCCGCGACGGCATCGCGGTCGCCGACATCAACTGGGCCCTCGATTACTTCCGTCCGAGCAGCGATCACCGCCTGCTGTTCGGTGGTCGCGCGAGTTACTCGACGCTGCAACCGTTGAACCTGCGCGCGACCATGATCTCGCGCATGACCCGCGTGTTCCCGCAACTCGCCGGGGTGAAGCTCGATCATGTCTGGGGCGGCTACGTCGACATCTCGCTGAACCGCGCTCCGCACTGGGGTCGTCTCACCCCGAACATCTATTTCGCGCAAGGCTTCAGCGGCCACGGCGTCGCCGCGACGGGATTGGCCGGACGCGTCATCGCCGAAGCCATCACCGCCCAGACCAGCCGCCTCGACCACTACGCCCGGATCCAGCACCACCCCTTCCCCGGCGGCCGCGCCCTGCGCACGCCCCTGCTCGTCGCCGCAATGGCCTGGTACAAGTTGCGGGATGCGTTGTGGTGAGCCAAGGCATGATCAACCCGATCCCCGAAGACGTGGAAGCGGTTCTGACGTTGCTGCCCACCGAACACGGTGGAAGAAGCACGCCGGTGATGTCTGACTATCGGCCACAGTTCTATTACAACGGCCACGATTGGGACGCCCGGCACGCCTACCCCGATGTCGATCGAGTGAATCCGGGCGACACGGTTCGCGTCATTCTCGGTTTCATGAGCCCGGACGAACACTTCGGAAGGCTGCAGGTGGGATCACCCTTTCTGATCCGAGAAGGCCAGAAGATCGTGGGCTACGGCGCCATCACGCGCATTCTCGAACTTGAAAGGTCGGCGTCGCGTGCTCGGGCGACGAATTTCTCACTGAATCCGTAGGCTGGGTCGAGCGCAGCGACACCCAGCGTCCATCCTAGGTCAGCACACCGCGCCACGGATCGAACACGTCCACCTTCGCGCGGTCATATTCCGCGGTATCGCGGGTCACGACCGTGAGCCCGTGTTGTCGGGCGATGGCGGCGATGATCAGGTCGGGTTGCGAATAGGTGTGGCCGGACTTTCGTCCCTGCTCGACCATCAGTCGCCAAGTCAACATCACGTCCTCGGACACGTCGAGCACACGCCGAATGAACATCGGACGCAATGTGTGGTTGAGCCAGTGCGAGAGATCGGCGCGTTTCGCGGCATCGGTCACCAGTTCGATGCCGAAACGAATTTCGGCGAAGGTCACGCTGCTGACGAACAGGCTATCCAGCGACTGCGCGGCCACGAAAGCGACGACCTTCTTGTCGGGCCGCTTGCGGCGCAGCTCCGACAGGACATTCGTGTCGAGCAGCCAACCGCTCACAGCTTGACGGTCCGCACCGGCATCGCAACGCGGGCGTGCTCGAGATCGATCTCCCGATGCGGCGACGCCTGCAATGCATCGATCAACTGCTGTCCGGTACGTTCGCCCTGCATGCGCCGGAATGATTCGGCGTCAACGATCACGACCGCGTCATGACCGTGGACGGTCACGTGTTGCGGCCCCTCGCTGCCTGCTCGCCGAACTACTTCGCTGAAACGCGCCTTCGCATCCTGCAGTCGCCATGACTGGATCCGGGCCCTCGCATGGACCGACTTCTTGCTGGTTCTTTTTCTGGTCATGCTGACCAGATTAGGCGCAACACGAGTCGACATCAAGCTGACGAGTATCGATGCGACTCCGCAGGCCGATAGCGCCGAACCTGCGGAAGCGCGCGTCTTCCGACGCTACTGCACCTTCACCGGCATCACGTTCGGGACTGCGTAGGGCGTGCCTTCGCCGAGGACGTGGCTGATCGCGATGAGGCGGTTCTTCAGTGGCGGCGGGTAGGACTGGAACGAGTACGAGGTCGGGTTGTGGCAGGAGAAGCAGTTCTGCCACTGCTGCTTGTTCGCGTTGCTGGCCTGCTGCACGAAGGTTTCGGCGGTGGTGTTGGCGAGGTTCACCGAACCGACCGCGTCGGTCTGGTCGCTGGTCAGCGAATAGCTGTTCGGCTGCATCCACACCGTGCCGATCAGGCGATAGTTCGCGAACAGCGACTGCGTGCCCGTCTCGCCCGCGAAGAAGCCCTGCCCGCCCTGATTCACGCCGGCGATGTTGGCCGCGCCATCCGGATGGTTTTCGCCGCCGGTCGCGTTTTCCTGCACCGCCATCGTCGGCGGCGAGAACTTCTGCGTCGTCAGATCGAAGTTCAAGGTCGGCGGACTGCTGTTCTGCAGGTTCACCTGGGTGAACGGCGTATTGCTCCGGTAGAACGTGTAGTTGTTCGGATTGCTGCCGCTGCTGCTGAAGGTGTTGTCCGGCGTCGACGGCGTGTTCGCCAGGTGTTCGAACGTCGCCCACAGCATTTCCGGATGGTTGATCGTGTAGCCGACCACGTGCAGACCGACCAGCGCCACCGTCACCGTCTCGTAGGTGCCATTCGGCGCCACCGCGGCTGTCGTCTTGGTGCGCAACACATGCAGGTTCGGCACCTGCGCCTGCGTCGTGTACGCGCCCTCGGGTGGCGTCTGTCCGGGATCGAGGCGCAGCCAGGTCGCCTTGAATACGGCATCGCCAACATTGAAGTAAGCATTGTCCGGCTGCGACAGATACCCACCGGTCGCGATCAGGTTCTGCTGCGCAACCTTGAAGTAGCCCGGACTCATGTGCACCGAGGCATAGACCGGATAACCGTTCGGACCGACCAGCATGTTGCCGTCGGCCTCGACGATCGCGCCCGCGCCCTCGACGAAACCGGTCATGCCATGCGGCGTACTCGAACGTGCCGCGAGTTTCAGCATGCCGTTGCGCGGCTTGTTCGCACTGCCAGTGAACAGGTCACCCGGCGTCTGCAGATTCATGAAACGCGGCACGCCGTTCGTATCCAGCGCCGTGGCCCAGACGAAGGCTTCCCACGACCACTGGTGGAAGTTGCAGTCCACCGCGTTCAGCGGCGTGTCCTTCGTGGGGAAGGCCGCGTTCGCGTCCTGGAACGAACCCAACCCTTCCGCCCAACCCAAGGCCGGACAACCGCCCGCCCAAGCCGGCGCCACAGCCACCACGCACAACGCTGCCGCCACGCGGCGCAAACCCCATCCATCCGCCATCCGCTTGCCCATTGACCTTCTCCCCAAGGTACGCGGACCCGCCCGGCCCGCCAGCGGAGTGAACGCGATACGCGCCGGTCCGACCACTGTCAGGACTGACAGGGGGACAATCGTGGCTCAGTAAAAACATTACAGATCAACGCATTAGAGAATTCACGCGAGATCTTGTCCGATTGCGCATGAAATTTCCGTATCCGAGTGTGGGAAGCAAACACTTGGAGACAACAGTCATGAAACGATTCCAGCCGCATACGATGATGTCAGGACTGTTCGCACTCGCGATCGGCATGACGGCGACATCGTCAACGCTCGCCGCAACCCATTGCGTGAGTACCGGGACGCAACTCGCCAATGCGCTGAATTCGGCCGCCGGCAATGACCAGGACGATGAAATCCGCATCGTTGCGACGACGCTCTCCGGCACATCCAACCCCGCGGGTAACCCGCGCTGGGGTTTCACCCCCGGCGCCAACGACCTCGACAACAGCCTGACTATCACGGGCGGATGGAGTAGCGGCAACAACTGCAACAGCCAGGTCAGCACCGATCCGACCGACACGGTGC
>JAKJFE010000220.1 GCA_022705045.1 Pseudomonadota bacterium
TCGCGTTCACGCACGAACAGGCCGCCGTTGACGCCGACCCAGAGCCGGCCGTCTCGACCGGCCAGCACGCTGCTGACGATCGGCAGCTCCGCCACCTTGCGCACCGGCCCGGGCGCCTCGGCATCCGGCGCATCGATGCGCCACAACGCGTCCAGCGTGCCGACCCAGAGCACGCCGGCTTCGTCGACGGCCATGTCCATCACCGTCGCCGTGCGCAAGGCGGGGTCTATCTCGGTCAGGCGGTCGAGTGCGACCGGCGCCGCTTCCCCGCCACGCAGCCTTACCAGTCCCTGCGCGTAGGTGCCGACATAGAGCGCACCGGCCTGCGTTTCCGCCAGCGCGAAGACATCGCCGCCGCGCAGTCCGTTGCCATTCGGATCCGGCGCGAAGCGCGTGAACCGCGTCGCCTCGCTGTCGGCGAGCATCGCCAGGCCGGTGCTTTCGCAACCGACCCAGATGCGCCCGTCGCGGGTCGACAGCACGGTCTGCACGTCGTTGCAGGGCAGCGACTCGGGCTGGTCGGGCACGTTGCGGTAGACCGCGAACTCGCGCCCGTCGAAGCGTCCGAGGCCATCGCGCGTGGCAACCCAGACGTAGCCGTTGCGGTCCTGGCTCAGATCCATCGTCGTCATCGACGGCAAGCCTTCGCTGCTGCCGTAACCGCGAAATGCCGGCGCGATGGCATCGGCCATCACCGGTCCCGTTCCCAGCATCACGCCGATGGCGAAGAGAAGCCGCATCACCCGACGATGCCAGCCCCTTGCAGATTCGCCAAGGGGGATTGCGAAGGCGGCCGATGGCGGCGCGGCCCATCCGTGGCAGAGTGCGCCCCATGGACTTCCGTCTGCCCGCCCTCGTCGCACTCGCCTTCACCTCACCCGCGTTCGCGGCCGAGACCTATCGTTTCGACGCCGTGCATTCGCAGGTGCAGTTCCGCGTCGACCACCTCGGCTTCAGCGAATCCGAAGGCGAATTCCACGACCTGCGCGGCGACTTCCGCTTCGATCGCGACGACTGGGCGAAATCATCCTGCGACGTGACCATCGGCATCGCCTCGGTGGACCTCGACGACGATGCCTGGAACCGCAAGATGCTGGAACGCGACTGGTTCGATGTCGCGCAGTTCCCCGAGATGCGTTACCGCTGCCTGAAGGTCGAACGCATCGATGAACACCATGGCCGCATCGACGGCGAACTGACGCTGCGCGGCGTCACCCGCCCGGTCGTGCTCGACCTGCGTTTCAACCGCGCCGCCATCCACAAGTATTCGCTGAAGTACACCGCCGGATTCATGGCGACCACGACGATCCGCCGCAGCGATTTCGGCATGGTCAAGTACCTGCCCGAGATCGGCGACGACATCCACATCCGCCTCGATATCGAAGGCCAACGCGAAGGAGCGAAACGTGAGCGCAAAAAGTGACGCGACCTGCTGGGGCAGCGTGGCCAAGCTCTTCCACTGGACCATCGCCCTGTTCGTGATCGGCCTGCTCGTCGGCGGCCTGACCATGACCGACATGAAAGTCTCGCCGGACAAGTTCAAGCTGTACGCGCTGCACAAGTCGATCGGCATCACCGTGCTCGTGCTGATGCTGCTGCGTTTCGCCTGGCGCGGCGTCGATCCGCGCCCCAAGGACGTGGCCGGCATGGCGCCGATCATCGCTTTCGCCGCACATGCCGTGCATCGCCTGCTCTATGTCGCATTGCTGGCGATGCCGATCTCGGGCTGGGTCTACAACTCGGCCTCTAACTTCCCGCTGCAATGGTTCGGACTCGTGCAACTGCCGGCGATCGTCGCCCCCGACAAGGCGCTCAAGGCGCTGGCGCACGAGGTGCACGAAGTCCTCGCCTGGACCATCATCGCCCTGTTGCTCGCACACATCGCCGGCGCGCTGAAACACCACTTCATCGATCGCGACGATACGCTGCGCCGCATGCTGCCCTTCGGCCGTCCGCGCGCGGACGCTGTTGCACCCCAACCCGCATCGCCACCTGCTTCCACGGACACGCCATGATCCTGCGCACGCTCGCCCTCGCCGCCCTGCTCGCTTCCTCGTCGACGTTCGCCGCCGACTACACGATGCGTACCGGCACCCTGAAGTTCTCCGGCCAGCAGCAAGGTGAAGCCTTCGAAGGCCGCTTCGACACGTTCACGCCCGTCATCCAGTTCGACGCCGCAGCGCTTGCCACCAGCAAACTCGATGTCAGCATCGACCTGGCCAGTGCCGACACCCAGAACAGCGAACGCGACGACACGCTCAAGGGCACGGATTTCTTCGCCATCGCCGACTTCCCGAAGGCACGCTTCGTGACGCAAGCGATCCGCGCCGTCGACGCCACGCATTTCGAGGCCGATGCGACGCTGACGCTTCGCGACAAGACCGTCGCTTTGAAATTCCCGTTCAACTTCGAACCGAATGCAGACGGCGCACGCCTGAAAGCCAAGGTCACGCTGGATCGCCTCGCCTTCGGCATCGGCACCGGCGACTGGGCCGACGAGAGCATGATCGGGCACCAGGTCGAGGTGAATGTGGACCTGAGTCTGGTCAAGAAATCTTAAGCATCACGGGGCGGAGCCCGCTCCCACAAAAGCTGCAATCGGCCAAGTTGTGAGTGCTTTTGTGGGAGCGGGCTCCGTCCCGCGATTCATTCCCCCAGAAATCGCCTCAACTTCACCGCATCAAACGGCCAGCGCAATTCTTCACCATCGGTGCGGCGCAGCACCGGCACATGCCACCCGTAGGCAGACTCAAGAGCATCGTCATCATCGACGTAGCGCGTGTGGCTCGGTGCCACGGCGAGTTCATGCAGCATCTGCGCCGCCATGTCGCAGAGCGAACAGCGTTCGCGACGGATGAATTCAAACGCGTGCATGGAACCTCGAAGGAATCGCGCCGCACGCGGCGCTCCTACATAATACTGGCCCTTACGCATGGAGCAGCGCCATGGGCGTCAGCGTCTTCGACCTGTTCAAGATCGGCATCGGTCCATCGAGTTCGCACACCGTCGGCCCGATGCGCGCCGCCGCACGATTCGTCGAACGCTGGCTGGTGGAATCGGCACAGCTCGATCGCTGCACACGCGTGCGTGCCGAAGTGTTCGGCTCGCTGGCACTCACTGGTCGTGGCCACGGCACCGACAAGGCAGTGCTGATGGGCCTCGAAGGCCACCTGCCGAACCGCATCGATCCGGACCTGATCCCCGCGGCGCTCGCACGCATCCGCGCCGACAAGCGCATCCGCCTGCACGGCACGCACGAGATCGCCTTCGACGAGAAGCGCGACCTGATCATGAACAAGCGCCAGAAGCTGCCGTTCCACACCAATGGCATGCGCTTCGCGGCTTACGACGCCGACGGTCGCGAACTGGCGACGCGCGACTACTACTCGGTCGGTGGCGGCTTCGTCGTCAACCAGGACGAAGCCGCGGAAGATCGCATCGTCGCCGACGAGACCGAACTGCCTTATCCGTATCATTCCGGTGACGAACTGCTGGCGCAGTGCGCGACGCACGAGCTGACGATCGCACAGCTGATGTACGCGAACGAACAAGCCTGGCGCACGACTGCAGACATCGACGCCGGACTCGACGAGATCTGGGCGGCCATGCAGTCCTGCGTGACGCGCGGCATCCGCGAAGCCGGCACCCTGCCGGGCGGCTTGCATGTCACACGACGCGCGCCCTCGCTGCATGCCGAACTGGCGTCGAAACCGGAAGCGGCGATGCGCGATCCGCTGACCGTGCTCGACTGGGTCAACCTGTACGCGC
>JAKJFE010000221.1 GCA_022705045.1 Pseudomonadota bacterium
GGGCAGAAACGTACGCTGGACTTCGTCCTCCACGTTGCGCCAAATGTGCGATGGCACGACGAGTGGTGGCGTGTCGATTACGGAGGCTTCATGGCAGTCGGCTGGACCCATGACGGAGCGGTTCACGAACAGATCGAGGCCAGCATCCAGGATGAGGTGTCTCGTGCGCGGCTGAGCCTTGCGGGCACGGAGAGCCTCTCCCATTGCGAGGACTGCGAGGAGCCGATTCCCGAACCGCGGCGGGCTGCGCTGCCAGGGGTTCGGCGCTGTGTCCGATGCCAAGCAGCCCTCGAAACGCAGCAAATCCACCGCAGTCTCTACAACCGCCGCGGCAGCAAGGACAGCCAGTTGCGCTGAGTTCGAACCGGGGAACAGACGAACGATGAATATCCTGTTGTGGGTTATGCAGATCCTCGCCGCGCTGCTCTACGGCGCCTCAGGCGTGATGAAGGTATTCATGTTCGATCAGATCAGCGCCGATGTGCCGTCCTTCGGTGCGCTGCCGCGCGAGGTCTGGGCCGTGCTCGGATCGATCGAACTCGTCTGCGTGATCGGATTGCTTGTTCCCGCGGCATTGCGCTGGCATCCGGTGTTGACCATCGTCGCGGCCGCGGTGCTGGCCCTCGAAAGTCTGGTGTTCATCGGTGTACACGTGAAATACGGCGAAGTCGGCGCCATCGTCATGAGTGCCGTGCTGGGCCTGCTGATGGCCTTCGTCGCCTATGGCCGCATGGTGCTGAAACCGATCGTGTGACGCAGCGACTCAGGGCGCGAGCTTGCGTTTCAGCGCGCGTGCGACGCCGGGCGGGAGTGCGGGCAGGGCGCGCAGCAGCCAGGGCAGGATGCGGCGTTTGGCACCGCCGAGCGATTCCGGAACCATGGCTTCGATGAGATGCGGGCCGGGATGCGACAGGGCGTATTCGAGCGCCTTCACGAAGGCCTCCGCAGTGTCGGCACGTGCAGCATGCACGCCCATGCCTTGCGCGAGACGCGCGAAATCGAGGCGCGGTCCGTTGATGTCGAGTTGCGAACGCGCCTTCGCACCGATCCGTTCCGCACCAACGCGTTCGAGTTCGACGTTGAGCACGGAATAACTGGCGTTGTTGAAGATGATCGCGGTGACGTCGAGTTGCTCGCGCGCCATCGTCCACAAGGACTGGATCGTGTACATCGCGGTGCCGTCACCGATCAGTGCGACGACTGGCCGCTTCGGGCAGGCGATCGCGGCACCGATGGCATTCGGCAAGCCTTGGCCGATGGCACCACCGGTCAGCGTGATCAGGTCGTGTGCGGGGCAGCCGGCGGTCATCACCGGCAGCATCAGGCCCGAGGTGATGGCTTCATCGACGAGGATGGCGTTGTCCGGCAGCAGGTGACCGACGGCCTTGCAGACCTTCTCGGCGGTCAGTCGACCACGTGGACGGCCCGGCCGTTGCGCCGGCTGAACCGTGACCGGTGTCTGCTCGGCATCGAGTGCGCGCGCCAGTGCGGCGAGACTGGCCGCCGCGTCCTGTGCCGATGTGGACAGTGTGTGCACGGTGCAGCCTGCGGGCACGAGGTCACTGACCTTGCCCGGGTAAGCGAAGAACGACACCGGCGATTTCGCATCGACCAGGATGAGGTGTTCGAGCCCGGCCAGTTGCACGCCGGCGAGTTCGGCCAGGTAGGCGATGCGTTCGATCGGCGGTCGCCCGGCGCCGCGTTCGAGGCGCGTCGGAAACACTTCCGACAACAGCTTGGCACCGGTCTTCGCGGCGATGCGCGAGGCGGCGAGCAGTGCCGGTTCGCGCAAGGCGTGGCCGCCGAGCAGCAGCGCGGTCTTGCCGCCGCCGCGCAACAGCGCCGCGATGGCCTCGACGGTGACGGCATCGGCCGACGACGGCGTCGGTGCCGGTGGTGGCGGACAGGGTGTGCCGCCGTCGCCCCAGGACACGTCGGCGGGCAGGATCAGCGTTGCGACCTGGCCGGGCAGGCCGCGCGCCGCGACCACGGCATCGACAGCGTCGCGGCAGAGTTCGGCCGTGGACTTCGAGGTACGCACGAAGCCCGGCGACACGTTGCGCGCCACGGTTTCGATATCGGATTGCAGTTGCGCATCCAGCGGCACGTGATAGGTCGCATGGTCGCCGACGATGTTCACCACCGGCACCTTGCCCTTGCGCGCGTTGTGCAGGTTCGCGAGCCCGTTGCCGAGCCCGCAACCGAGATGCAGCAGGGTCGCCGCAGGTCGGTCGGCCATGCGCGCATAGCCGTCGGCGGCACCGGTCGCCACGCCTTCGAACAGGGCGAGCACGGCGCGCATGCGCGGTTCGTCGTCGAGTGCGGCGACGAAATGCATTTCGCTCGTGCCCGGATTCGTGAAGCAGACGGTGACGCCGGCGTCGGCCAGGGTGTTCATCAGGGCTTGCGCGCCATTGGGCATGTGGAGCTCCGAAGTCGAATTCAGTCGTGATCGAGGTGCTGCGGGCCGATGTCGGCGATGCGGGTGACGCCGGTCAGGGCCATGGTCGTCGCGAGTTCGCGTTGCCAGCGCGCGAGCGTCGATGCCAGCAGCGATTCGCCGCCGGCGGCCAACGCGAAGATCCATGGTCGCCCGATCATCACGCCACGGGCGCCGAGTGCGATTGCGCGGAACACGTCGACACCGCTGCGGATGCCGCCGTCGACGAGCACGGTCGTGCGTCCACCCACGGCGGCCACGATCTTCGGCAGCGTCGACGCCGTGGCCACCGCGCCGTCGAGTTGGCGGCCGCCGTGGTTCGACACGACCAGCGCGTCGGCACCGGCATCGGCCGCGCGGCGTGCATCATCCGCATCGAGCAGGCCTTTCAGCACGATGCGGCCCGGCCAGCGTTCGCGCAGCCAGGCGAGATCGTCCCAAGTCACGGTCGGGTCGAACTGTGCATCGATGAAGCGGCGGAAGGCATCGAGATCGCGCGCCGTCGGCACGTGCGCGTCGAGGCTGCCGAGCCGCAGCGGTTTGCCGCGTATGGCCACATCCCAGAGCCAGCCGGGTCGCGCCAGCACTTGCGTCGCTTTCAGCAGCTTCGGCCGCAGTCCGGGCATCGCCATGCCGTTGCGACTGTCGCGATGACGCAGGCCAGCCAAGGGCAGGTCGACGGTGAAGACCAGGGTGCGACAACCCGCGGCGTGGGCACGATCGAGCAGCGCTTGCACCAGGCCGCGGTCGCGTAGCCAGTACAACTGGAACCAGAACGGCGCCGTCGCGGCCGCTGCCACCTCATCGAGTCCGCACACCCCGACGGTCGACAGCGTGAACGGCACGCCAGTCGCATTCGCCGCGCGCACGGCTTGCCCTTCGCCGCGGCGCGCCATCAGCCCGGCCAGACCGATCGGTGCGAGCGCCAGCGGTTGCGTCCAGCGTTCGCCGAGCAGGTCGATGCCGGTATCGACGCCGTCGACATCGACGAGCACGCGTTGCCGCAGCGCGATCTCCGACCAGGCCGCGGCATTGGCCGCGAGCGTCTGCTCGGCCCCTGCGCCGCCGTCGATGTAATCGAACAGGAAACGCGGCAAATGGCGGCGGGCGAGGGCGCGGTGGTCGTCGTAGGTGACTGGGCAGGGCGAGATCATCGACTCAGCCACCCGCGAGAATCGATCGCGCCGCGGCGCGTGCGGTCAGGATGCAGCCCGGCAGGAAGGTGCCCTCCAGCGAGCGCTTGCCGTTCGAACCGCCGCCGCC
>JAKJFE010000222.1 GCA_022705045.1 Pseudomonadota bacterium
GTCGACGACGGCGAGCTTCAACAGCGCGACGGCGGGTGTGTTCAACGGCACGCTGACCTGCAGCGCCGGGCAGCAGCAGTTCACGTTCGCGCTGGCGGGCACGGCGAATGCGCCGAGTGTGCCGGTGCCGGCCTTCGGTGATCGCACGCGCCTGCTGCTGGTGATTTCGGCCCTGCTGATGGGCATGGTGACCCTGGGTCTGCGCGCACGTCGCGGCTGATCCCGGTTCAACCCGACTGACGAAAAGGGCGCCTCTGCGGAGGCGCCCTTTTTTTATTCAGCCAGCCGACGATGAAGAACACTCGATCATTGGTGCATCCGTGCAACGTTGGCGACGCCCTCACTCCCCGCCGTACTTCGCTTCCATCTCCTTGGCGAAGGCTTCGAGTTCTTCGTCGGACATGGTTTGAAGTTCCTGCATCGATTTGCCGGTGACCTGCTTCATCGCGGCGGCGCCGGTGCCTGAGCTGAGGGCTTTCTGGCCTTCCGCGAATGCGGCATTGGCTTCAGCGGTCTTCTGGGCGACGTGGGCGTCGTAGAGGCGATTCACTTCGGCATCGGATTTGCCGGTCGCGGCGGCACCCAGCGTCTTGCGCTTGTCGGCCATCATCGCGGCGTCCGCCTTTGCGCGGGCGGCGGCCATCATCGCGTCGGCTTCGGCCTTGCGGGCGCGTTCTTCGCGGGCGGCGGCTTCGCGTTTCGCCTGTTCCTCGGCTTCGAGCTTTGCATCCCAGTCGGCGCGTGCCGGCAGGGCGAGCAGCGACAGCGTCAGGAACAACAGGGCCGGGATCCGGGACATGGGCGCACTCCGTGGTTGGGGTGCGATCGGGTACGCAGATCAGGGTGCGGGTTTGTCATCGGGCCACAGGAACGCCGGAAGATCGGGCAACCCGTGGCGCTGGCGCGCGCGTCGGCAACGGTCGTCGCCGACCTGGACTTCGCGGCAGGGCGAGGGACGCGCCGCATACATGCCGCAGGCGACACGTTCGCCGACCTTGCCGGTCAGCGCGGCGCAGCGTGGCTTCAGGTCGTTGGTGCCGCGCAGGCAGGCATGCCAGGGCGTCAGCTGTTCGACCATGTCGTCGGCGATGCCGCGCTCGAGCGCTTCCGCCCAGTAGAACGACACGCGATAGGTTTCGCAGCAGGCGCCGCAGGACTGGCAGATCGCTTCGGCTTCAGTGGTGGGCATCGACATCGCGTGTATCAGTCCTGTGCGAAGCGCGCGCCGTGTTCGGCCAGCAACACGCGCAGGAGCGAACGATGGCAATGCGCCTCGTGTTCGCAATAACAGCCGACCGAAAAATCCGCGTGCTGCGACAAGGTCGCGAGCAGTTCGAGTGTGCGTTTCGCCGCAGGTTCGTTCATCTCCGACCGGTAGCGTTTCGCGAATGCGTTCCACTGCGCCGGGGTGTTCGCATCCTGGCCGAGTTTCATGGTCTCGACGCTGGGCGCCAGTTCCGGATACCAGACGTCGTACCAGTCCTGCGTCGCGAATTCGGACTTGGGCACACCGCGCGGCGGTCGCCGCACGGTGCCGATGCGCGTGCCTTCCTGCGCGTGGCGCGGTTGGCCGAGGCGGACGATGCGGATGGACATGGGCGACGACTCCGGTGGCGACCGCGATCATCCGCAACCGCGCGGCCGCGATCAATCCTCGCCGAGTTGTGCGAACGGCAAGGTCTGCTTGACCAGGATGACGGTGCAGGGCGCGTGCATCGCAACCTTGATCGGTACCGTCGCCAGCAGGCGTTGCATCGATGTGCCGTGGGTGGCCGCGCCCATCACGATCATCGTGACGCGGTTATTGTCGGCGTATCGCAGCAGGGCTTCGGCGACATCGCCGGATTCGAGCACGTGGAAGGACGCCTGGTGCCGCGACAGATCCAGCGCCGCTGCCCATTCCTTCAATTGCGCGAGGTGGCTGGCATAGGTGCCTTCGTCGGAAGCACCGACCGGCACCACGGTGACGCAGGCTAGGCGCGCGCCCGGACGGATGCCGAGCGAACGCGCGACCGCTTCGCGCAGCGAATACAGCGTGGCATCGGTCACGTCGCGATGCGGGACCGCCACCATCACGATCGGCACACTGTCGATCTGTTGTTGCGGCGGCGGGCTGGGCACGTAGTGTTTGCCCGCTGCGCGCAGCCAGCGCTTGAAATGCACGAACGCACCGGTCGGTCGCGTCTGCCGCCCGCGGGCAGTCACGCTGACCTGCGCCGGGTGGTTCAGATCGAACGCGAGATGTGCGGCGGAGGGATAACGATCGGATGCTTCCGGTTCGAGACAACGCAGCACGATCTCCTGGAAGCATTCCGGCAGGTCGGGGCGCCTTGCGCGCGGCGGTACCGGATCCATCCACAGACGTTGGCGCAGGCCGGATTCGGTGCGCGGTTCACCGAACGGCAGTTCGCGGGTCGCCAGTTCGTACAGCATCACGCCGATCGCGAACAGGTCGCTGCGCGGATCGCCGCGCACGCCGACGACTTGTTCGGGGGCCATCCACGGTGCTGAACCGACGGCCTTGCGCGTTTCCTCGGCGAGCAGATCCGGATAGTGCGCGTGACAGGCGAGCCCGAGATCGATCAGCACCGCCGAGCCGTCGGCGCGGATCATGACGTTCGCCGGTTTCAGGTCGAGATGGCAGGCGTTCTGGCGATGCAGATCATGCGCGGCGAGCGCGATGGCGGCACCGAGTTCGCAGATCGTGTCGATGGCGAGCGGGGCGGGCGCGTCCAGGAAACGATCGAGCGTGCGGCCGTCGATGCGTTCCATCACCAGATAAGGGTGTCGGGTCAGGTCGCCGGCGGCGATGAAGCGTGGGACATGCGCACTGGTGATGGCCTGCAGCATCTGCTGCTCGACTTCGTAACCGACGATGCTGCCGGCCCCGTCGCTGCCGAGGCGCGGTCGCTTCATCACCATCGGAAAGCCGGGATCGGGCGCGCCATCGGCATAGGTGACGGCATGGATGGCACCCATGCCGCCCGCATGCAGGCAGTCGCCGATGCGGAAGCCGTCGATGACCGTGCCGGGCGCGAGGCGACTCATCGGCCCAGCGCCAGTCGTTTCGCGGCATGGTCGTCGACGCCGGCGCGCACGATGGCGCGTATCGCGGCATCGATGTCGTAGGCCACACGCTGAAAGCACAGGCGTGCCGCCGCGGTGTCGAACAGTGCATACATCGCTTCAGGACGGCCATCGCGCGGCTGGCCGACGGAACCGACCGTGGCCAGCCAGGAACGATGTCGCGGCGTCGGAATCACGACCCCCGCCGTCGGCGCGAAGGCCATCAGGCGCCGCTCGACGCCGAGGTAGTACAACGACTGCCGATGCACATGGCCGCCGAACACGAAGCGCGTCTGCGAATGCCGGGCCTGTGCCGCGATCAGGCTGCGCGTGGCGGTGGTGCTGTCGTCGACATAGGTCCAGCGTTCCGGATGCTGCGCCGACGCATGCACGAACAGCGCGTCGTCCAGGGTCTGCGTCAGCGGCAGCGCGGCCAGGAAATCGCGTTGCGTGTCCGAGAGTTGCGCATGCGTCCAGGCCGCAGACACCTCGCCGAGCGCCTGTGATTGCGCCGGCGGTTGCACCGCGAGTGCATCATGATTGCCGCGTACCGCGATCGCGCCGTCATCCACCAGTCGCATGACCTCGTCCACGACC
>JAKJFE010000223.1 GCA_022705045.1 Pseudomonadota bacterium
TGGGCACCTGGTACGTGATCGCGAACGTGCCCTACTTCTTCGAGAACGGCAAAGTCGCGACACGCGACGAGTACCGTTTGCGCCCCGACGGCCGCATCGACAACGACTTCGTCTTCAAGAAGCGCTTCGGCGCGGAAGACCGACGCTGGCACGGGGTGTCGCGCGTGTTGCCGGACAGCGGCGGCGCGCGCTGGAAGGTGCAGTTCGTGTGGCCGTTTTCCAGCGAACTGGTGGTGGTGCACGTCGACGACGATTACCGCGGCGCGGCGCTGACCACGCCGGATCGCAAGCTGGCGTGGGTGTTCGGCCGCGAACCGACGATGGATGCCGCACGCCATCAGGCGCTGGTCGCGATCCTCGCGGCGCAAGGCGTCGACGTGTCTGCGATGCGCGCGGTGCCGCAGGTCGCACCTTCGGACTGAATCCAAAGAAAAACCCCGCATTGCTGCGGGGTTTTTCTTGTTGCCGAATAGATCGCGGCGCGGAGGCCGCTCCCACGGAAGCAGGACTTAGAAATCCATGCCGCCCATGCCACCGCCGTGGTCGTGACCATGGCCGGCTGCCGGCGCTTCCTTCTTCGGTGCTTCCGCAACCATCGCTTCGGTCGTGATCATCAGACCGGCGATCGAGGCGGCGTTCTGCAGCGCGGTACGGGTGACCTTGGTCGGATCCAGGATGCCGAACTCGACCATGTCGCCGTAGGTGCCGTTCGCGGCGTTGTAGCCGAAGTTGCCCTTGCCTTCCGCGACCTTGTTCAGCACGACGCTCGGCTCTTCACCGGCGTTGCTGACGATTTCGCGCAGGGGGGCTTCCATCGCGCGCTTGGCGATGACGATGCCGTGGTTCTGGTCTTCGTTGTCGCCCTTGAGCGCAGCGATGCCGGCCAGCGCACGCACCAGCGCCACGCCGCCACCGGCGACCACGCCTTCTTCAACGGCCGCACGCGTGGCGTGCAGGGCGTCTTCGACGCGCGCCTTCTTTTCCTTCATTTCGATTTCGGTCGAGGCACCGACCTTGATCACGGCAACGCCGCCGGCCAGCTTGGCCACACGTTCCTGCAGCTTCTCGCGGTCGTAGTCCGAGGTGGTTTCCTCGATCTGCGCCTTGATCTGCTTGATGCGCGCTTCGATCGCCTTCTTGTCACCGGCGCCGTCGATGATCGTGCTGTTTTCCTTCGAGATCACGATCTTCTTGGCGGTGCCGAGATCCTTGATCGTGGCCTTCTCGAGCGACAGGCCGACTTCTTCCGAGATCACGGTGCCGCCGGTCAGGACGGCCATGTCTTCCAGCATCGCCTTGCGACGGTCGCCGAAGCCCGGGGCCTTCACGGCGCAGACCTTGACGATGCCGCGGATGGTGTTGACGACGAGCGTGGCGAGGGCTTCACCTTCCACTTCCTCGGCCACGATCAGCAGCGGCTTGCCGGCCTTGGCGACGCCTTCGAGCACCGGCAGCAGGTCACGCACGTTCGAGATCTTCTTGTCGTGCAGCAGGATAAACGGGCTGTCGAGTTCAGCCGACATCGACTGCTGGTTGTTGATGAAGTACGGCGACAGGTAGCCGCGGTCGAACTGCATGCCTTCGACGACGTCCAGGCTGTTTTCCAGGCCCGAACCTTCCTCGACCGTGATCACGCCTTCCTTGCCGACCTTCTTCATCGCTTCGGCGATGATGTCGCCGATGGCGCTGTCGCTGTTCGCCGAGATCGTGCCGACCTGGGCGATCGCCTTGTCGTCCGAGCAGGGCTTGCTCTGCTTCTTCAGCTCGGCAGTCGCAGCGGTCACGGCCTTGTCGATGCCGCGCTTCAGGTCCATCGGGTTCATGCCGGCCGCAACGGCCTTCATGCCCTCGCGGATCAGCGCCTGCGCGAGCACGGTCGCGGTGGTGGTGCCGTCACCGGCGACGTCGCTGGTCTTCGAAGCGACTTCCTTCACCATCTGCGCGCCCATGTTCTCGAAGGCGTCGGCCAGTTCGATTTCCTTGGCGACGGAGACGCCGTCCTTGGTGATGGTCGGTGCACCGAAGCTCTTCTGCAGCACGACGTTGCGGCCCTTCGGACCCAGCGTGGCCTTGACGGCGTTGGCGAGCACGTTCACGCCGCGGACCATCTTGGCGCGGGCGTCTTCGGAGAAACGGATTTCTTTGGCAGCCATGTTTGCTTCCTTGATCAGAACTGGGTTGGAGCGCCTTCAGGCGCGATGCACGCTGAAGGGATCGCGGCTGAAGCCGCTCCAACAGGGAATGGGATTGGTTAGCCGAGCACCGCGAAAATGTCGTCTTCCTTGATGAAGACGTATTCGACGCCGTCGACCTTCTGCTCGGTGCCGCTGTACTTGCCGAACAGCACCTTGTCGCCGACCTTGACCGACGGGGCGCGCACCGAACCGTTGTCGAGCGGCTTGCCCGGACCCACGGCGACGATTTCACCCTTGATCGGCTTCTCGGTGGCCGAGTCCGGAATCACGATGCCGCCGGCCGAGATCTTCTCTTCTTCCATGCGCTTGATGACGACGCGGTCGTGAAGCGGTTTGATGCTCATGATCACCCTCTGCAAATGATTGATTGAACGAAACTTTCGACGAGTTGTTAGCACTCTTCGTCGAGGAGTGCCAATTCTAGCCGCCCAATGTGACCGAGTGAAGGCCGGATCGGGGACGGGCGGGATGTGGGGGAGCGACGAAGTGTTTCAAGTGGGCACCGGGCCGGCCGATGCCACATGCGACACTCGGTCGGACTCGACACCGCACCTGACCGCCATGCGCGCCACCGTCCGCACCGCCCTGCTGCTCGCCTTGTCCGCTGCCGCGCCGACGCAAGCGGCCACGCGCACGGTCAACCAGACCGGGGACAGCGGCGACGGCGTCTGCGACGCGACCTGCACCCTGCGCGATGCGGTCGACGCCTCGCAGACCGACGATCGCGTCCTGTTCGATCTCGCCTTGCCGGCGCCGATCGTGATCGAGCTGACCGGCGCCCCCTTGCAGATCGATGTGCCGATGCGCATCACGGCGACCGACGGCGTGCCGACGACGATCCGGCGCACCGGTGGCAGCGGACGACTGTTGAACGTGGTGAGCGGCGGCGATGCGCGCATCATCGGGATCGGCTTCGAGAACGGAACGGCGCCGTTCTCGATCGGCCAGCCCGCGCTCGGCGGTGCGATCCATGTCGCGAGCGGTGCGGCGCTGGAGCTTCGTCATTGCGTGTGCCGGAACAACTCGGCCTCGGGCGCACCACCCGCGCCCGGCATGGCCGGCCCGGGCCAAGCCGGACAGGGCGGCGCGATCTACGCGCTGGGCGACCTGATCGTGGATGGCTGCGCCTTCATCGGCAACAAGGCCTACGGCGGCAGCGGCGGATTCGATCCGACGATGCCGTTGCCCGGCGGCATGGGCGGCGCGGCCAGCGGTGGCGCGATTCATGCCGAGGGCGTCGCCGACATTCTGAACTCGACGTTTTCCGGCAATGGCGCGTATGGCGGGCAAGGCGGACCGGGCGGGATGAGCACGACGCCCGGCACGTCTGGCGGCAATGGGGGCAACGGGGGTCCGGCCAGCGGCGGTGCGCTCGGTTTCGGCGCAAGCGCTTCGGTCACCGTGGCATTCAGCACCCTGTTCGCGAACGGAGTCGTGCCCGGCACCGGCGGTGCGGG
>JAKJFE010000071.1 GCA_022705045.1 Pseudomonadota bacterium
GGTGCCGGTGGCGACCACCGCCACGCGCGGCGTTTCGACCGGCGGATCGCCGGCACGGAACGACTTGCCGATCTCGAACAGACGCACGCGATCCTGCTGGCGCGCCTGATTGCGGCGCAGGGCATCGACCAGACCCGGCAACAGGCTGGTGCGCATCACGCCGAGATCAGCCGACAGCGGATTCGCCAGCGCAACGCCGCCCTCGTCCAGGCCCCACTGCTTCAGCCACTCACTCGACACGAAGCTGAAGTGCAGGCATTCACGGTAGTCCCGAGCGATCAGGGCGGCACGCATCGCCGCCGTCGGCACCTGCGCTTCCGGCGGCAGACGCAGCGCGATTTCGCCACGCGGGACCGCCGTCGGCACGCGGTCGTAGCCGTGCACGCGGACGATTTCCTCGATCAGGTCTTCCTCGATCTCGATGTCGAAGCGCTGGCTCGGCGGCACCACCTCCCAGCCGCCGTCGAACTTGCGCACCGCGAAACCGAGTGAATGCAGGATCTGTTCGACCTCGCTGGCGGGCAGCATCAGACCCGTGACGCGAGCAAGACGTGCGGCACGCAGGCGCACCGGTGCGCGCGTCGGCAGATGCGCGTCCGACTTCGCTTCCACCACCGGACCAGGCTTGCCGCCCGCGATGTCGACGATCAATTGCGTCAGCCGTTCGATCGCCTGCCGCGGCAATTCGGGGTCGACGCCGCGCTCGAAGCGGTGCGACGCATCGGTGTGCAGGCCGAGTTTGCGCGCGCGCCCCTGGATGGCGGCCGGCGCGAAATGCGCCGATTCGAGGAACAGGTTGGTGCTGGCGTCGGTCACGCGCGAATCGAAACCGCCCATCACACCGGCGACGGCCAGGGCCTGCTGCTCATCGGCAATGACGAGGAAGCCCGGATCGAGCACGACCTCGCGCTCGTCCAGCAATTTCAGCGTTTCGCCGACCGCGGCGCGACGCACGACGATGCCGCCCGACAACCGGTCGAGATCGAAGGCATGCATCGGCTGGCCGAGTTCGAGCATCACGTAGTTGGTCGCATCGACAACAGCGCTGATCGAACGCAGGCCGGAACGACGCAGGCGTTCCTGCATCCACAGCGGCGTCGGCGCCTTCGGGTCGATGCCTTCGATGGCGCGACCGAGATAACGCGGACAGTCGGCCGGCGCATCGAGGCGCACGCTGCGTGTCGTCGCCGATTTCGCATCGACGACGATCTGCGCTGCATCGTTCGGCGTCAGCCCATACAGCGCCGTCACTTCCGCGGCGAGACCGCGCAGGCTCAGGCAGTCCGGGCGGTTCGGCGTCAGCTTGATCTCGATGCCGGCGTCCGGCAGATTCAGCCACTCGGCGAAGGCCTGACCGACCGGCGCATCAGCCGGCAGCTCCATCAGGCCACCGTGGTCGTCGCTGAGCTGCAGCTCGCGCGTCGAACACAACATGCCGAAGGATTCGACATCGCGCAGCTTGGCTTTCTTGATGTCGATGCCGCCCGGCAGCTTCGCACCGATCGTCGCCAGCGGCGCCTTCAGGCCGACGCGCGCATTCGGTGCGCCGCAGACGATCTGCAGCGGCTCGCCCTGCCCGATCGACACCTTGCAGACGCGCAGCTTGTCGGCATTCGGATGTTTCTCGGCTTCGATGATCTCGCCGATGACGACGCCGTCGAGCCCTTCGCCCAACACATCGATGCCTTCGACTTCGAGGCCGGCCATGGTCAGCCGATGCAGCAGGTCGGCGCGTTCGGCCTTGGTGTGCGCCAGCGAGCGCAGCCAGTTTTCAGAGAATTTCATGGATTCGGTTCCTTCCGTCCGTCAGGCGAACTGCGCGAGGAAACGCGCATCGTTTTCGAACAACGAGCGCAGGTCGTCGACGCCGTAACGCAGCATCGCGAAACGTTCGACGCCGAGTCCGAACGCGAAGCCGGTGTAGCGCTCCGCATCGATGCCGCAGGCCTTCAGCACGTTCGGATGGACCATGCCGCAGCCCAGCACTTCGAGCCAACCTTGTGTGCCATCGGCGCGATCCCAGCGGATGTCGACTTCGGCCGAGGGCTCGGTGAACGGGAAATAGCTGGGGCGGAAACGCATCTCGAAATCGCGCTCGAAGAACGCGGTGACGAACTGCTTCAGCGTGCCCTTGAGGTCGGCGAAGTTCGAGGTCTCATCGACCAAGAGTCCTTCGACCTGATGGAACATCGGCGTGTGCGTCTGGTCCGAGTCGGAGCGATAGACCTTCCCGGCGGCGATGATGCGGATCGGCGGCGTACGGCCCTTCATCGCGCGGATCTGCACCGGCGACGTGTGCGTGCGCAGCAGGCGCCCGTCCGGGAAGTAGAAGGTGTCGTGCATGGCGCGCGCCGGATGATGCTCCGGGAAATTCAGCGCCTCGAAGTTGTGATAGTCGTCCTCGATCTCGGGACCGTCGGCGAGCTGGTAGCCGAGGCGACCGAAAATGTCGGTGATGCGGTCCAGCGTGCGCGTGACCGGATGCAGGTTCGCGCGCGAACCGTTGCGGCCGGGCATGGTGACGTCGATGCGTTCGGACGCGAGTCGCGCATTGTACGCCGCGGCTTCGAGCTCGGAACGGCGCGCATCGATGGCGTCGGACAGCAGCGTCTTGATCTGGTTGACGCGCTCGCCGGTGGCCTTGCGTTCCTCCGGTGGCAACTTGCCGAGCAGCTTGAGCTGTTCGGTCAGCTTGCCCTGCTTGCCGAGCCAGGCGACGCGAATGGCATCGAGCGCTTCGAGCGTGGCCGCAGCCTGGATCGATCCGGTCGCTTCAACAGCGGCCGCCTGCAATTCGTCCATCGTGATTCCCTCGATGGCGCCTCATTTCTTCGGCGCAAAAAACCGTTTTTCGCCCAAAAAAAGTGGGGAAGAGCCCAAGCCCTTCCCCACGCGTGTACTGCATTGGCCGGTACGAACCGGCGTGGAAGCTTACGCGGCGAGAGCGGTCTTGGCCTTCGATGCGAGCGCTTCAAACGCCTTGAGGTCGTGCACGGCGATGTCGGCCAGGGCCTTGCGGTCCAGCGTGATGCCGGCCTTCTTCAGGCCATTCATCAGGCGGCTGTAGCTCAGGTCGAACATGCGGGCGGCCGCGTTGATGCGGACAATCCACAGGCCACGGAACTGACGCTTCTTCTGCTTGCGGCCGATGTACGCGTACTGCGCGGCCTTGGTAACGGCCTGCTTGGCGACGCGCAGCACCTTGCGGCGGGCGTTGTAGTAACCCTTGGCCTGGGCCAGGATCTTCTTGTGACGGGCGCGGGCGGTTACACCACGTTTGACTCGTGCCATGGTTTATACCTCCGGCTTAAAGATAGGGAACCATGCGAGCGACGCGACCGGCGTCTTCCGCACGAACATGGTTGGTACCGCGAAGGTTGCGCTTACGCTTCGTCGCCTTCTTGGTCAGGATGTGGCTCTTGAACGCGTGGCCGGCCTTGAACTTGCCGGACGCGGTCTTCCGGAAACGCTTGGCAGCGGCCCGGTTCGTCTTGATTTTCGTCTTTGCCATGACACTTCCTATGAGTGTTGTTTGACTGGTTCGAGCGGTGGCCGAAGCCACGCTTTCCATCCTGCTCGATCCGGCTTGTGCGGGCATCCCGCCCACGTTCCTAAAGCGCCGTCACTTCCGCTTCGGCGCCACCATCATGACCATCTGGCGGCCTTCCAAACGCGGCCATTGCTCGATCGTCACTTCGTCCTTCAGATCCGCTTCCAGACGCTTGGCCATTTCGATACCGAGTTCGGTATGGGCCATTTCGCGACCGCGGAAGCGGATATTGATCTTGACCTTGTCGCCTTCCGAGATGAAACGGCGCAGGTTGCGCAGCTTGATCTCGTAGTCGCCATCGTCCGTCGTCGGGCGGAACTTCAATTCCTTGATCTCGACGACCTTCTGTTTCTTGCGCGCGGCATGCGCCTTCTTCTGCTCTTCGAACCGGAACTTGCCGAAGTCCATGATGCGACACACCGGCGGATCCGAGTTCGGCACGATCTCGACGAGATCGAGCTCCAGGTCCATCGCCATGCGCAGGGCTTCGTCTCGGCCAACCACGCCGACCTGCTCACCATCGGCGCCGATCAGGCGCACGCGCGGAACACGGATTTCGTGGTTCCGACGGTTCAATTTCTCGGTGCTGATACCGCTATCTCCAGAGAGCCCAAGTCATGGAAGCATCGACCGGAGTCAATGCTTCGCCGTTTCCGCGCGCAGCTTTGCGATGAACTGTTCGAGTGTCATGACACCCAAATCTTCCCCGTTCAACGCGCGCACCGCCACTTGGCCGTTGTCACGCTCGCGGTCTCCGACGACGAGCAGGTACGGCACTTTTTGCAGCGTGTGTTCGCGGATCTTATAGCCGATCTTGTCGCCGCGCAAATCAGCCTTGACCCGGAAGCCTTGATTTACAAGGGTTTCACCGACCGAATCGACGTATTCCGCCTGCGCCTCGGTGATATTCATGACCACCGCCTGAACCGGGGCGAGCCACGGCGGCAGGATGCCGGCATGGTGTTCGATCAGGATGCCGATGAAGCGCTCCATCGAACCGACAATGGCCCGATGCAGCATGACCGGCGTCTTGCGACTGGAATCTTCGGTCACATATTCGGCGCCGAGGCGGCCCGGCATGAAGAAATCGACCTGCATGGTGCCGACCTGCCAGCCGCGACCGATCGAATCGCGGAAGTGGTATTCGATCTTCGGGCCGTAGAAGGCGCCTTCGCCAGGCAACTCTTCCCAGGTGACGCCACAGGCGCGCAGGGCCGAGCGCAATGCTTCTTCGGCACGGTCCCAGGCTTCGTCGTCGCCAATCCGGTTGTCCGGGCGCAGCGCAATCTTCAGCGCGATGTCGGTGAAGCCGAAGTCTGAGTAGACCTTCATCGCCTGGCGATGGAAGGCCGTCACTTCGGGTTCGATCTGCGCCTCGGTACAGAAGATGTGGCCGTCGTCCTGGGTGAAGCCGCGTACACGCATGATGCCGTGCAACGCGCCGGACGGCTCGTTGCGATGGCAGGCGCCGAATTCGCCATAACGGATCGGCAGTTCGCGGTAGCTGTGCAGGCCATGGTTAAAAATCTGCACGTGACCCGGGCAATTCATCGGCTTGACCGCGTAGTCGCGGTTCTCGGACGAAGTCGTGAACATGTTGTCGCGGTAGTTGGCCCAGTGACCGGTCTTCTCCCACAGCGACTTGTCGAGGATCTGCGGGCAGCGCACCTCCTGATAGCCGTTGTCGCGGTAGACCTTGCGCATGTACTGCTCGACGACCTGCCACACCTGCCAACCCTTCGGATGCCAGAACACCAGGCCCGGTGCCTCTTCCTGCATGTGGAACAGGTCGAGCTGCTTGCCGAGCTTGCGGTGGTCACGCTTCTCGGCCTCTTCGAGCTGGAACAGGTAGGCCTTGAGGTCCTTGTCGCTCAGCCACGAAGTGCCGTAGACGCGCTGCAGCATCTCGTTCTTGGCGTCGCCGCGCCAATACGCGCCGGCCACCTTCATCAGTTTGAAGGCGCGCAGCTTGGCCGTGTTCGGCACGTGCGGGCCGCGGCAGAGGTCGATGAACTCGCCCTGTGCGTAAAGCGACAGGTCTTCGTTGGCCGGAATGCTCTCGATGATCTCGGCCTTGTAATGCTCGTTCTTGCCCTTGAAGAACGCGACCGCATCGTCGCGGCTCATCACCGAGCGCACCACCGGCAGGCCTTCGCCGACGATCTTCATCATCTCGGCCTCGATCTTGGCCAGATCGTCGGGCGTGAACGGCGTTTTGCGCGCGAAGTCGTAATAGAAGCCGTTCTCGACGACCGGACCGATCGTCACCTGGGTGTCCGGGAAGAGTCGCTGCGTCGCCTGCGCGAGCAGATGCGCGGTCGAATGGCGCAGAACTTCCAGCGCATCCGGATGTTTCTCGGTAACGATCTCGAGCGCGGCGTCGGCGGCGATCGGGAAACTCAGGTCGACGAGTTTGCCGTCGACCTTGCCGGCCAGCGCAGCCTTGGCCAAGCCGGCGCCGATCGATGCGGCGACCTCGCCGATCGTGGTGTTCGCGGCGTATTCGCGTTTCGCGCCATCCGGCAGCGTGATGGTGATCATGTTCGGGTTCCTTGCGGCAACAAAAAAGGGCGCAGAAAGCGCCCTTTGTACGTCGGAGCCATTCTGCGGATTCGCTAGATGTGGGTTCCGGTTCGCGTCATGGTGATCGTGTTCGTTCGAACTACGTCTCTCTGGATTGCTGTCTTTGCGGAAAAAAATTCGCTGGTGCGAATTTTGGTGGGCGCAACAGGGATCGAACCTGTGACCCCTACCATGTCAAGGTAGTGCTCTACCGCTGAGCTATGCGCCCGCAAGGGCCGCGAACTATACGCAGATCACCGCCATCAGGCAAGCCCACCTATACTGCGCGGCCGCCGACCTCGCCGCCCATGACCTTCGATTCGCTGACCTTTGTCGTGTTCTTCATCGTCGTGGTGGCGATGTTCAACCTGCCGGGTCTGTCATGGTCGGCGCGCAAGAACATCCTGCTCGCGGCGAGTTTCCTGTTCTATGGCGCATGGAATCCGCCCTTCCTGCTGTTACTGATCGGTTCCGCCAGCGTGGACTGGTGGCTGGCGTTGCGCATGGCGAGTGCACGTCCGCAACGACGCCGGCCCTGGCTGATCGTGTCGCTGGTCGCGAATCTCGGCCTGCTCGGTTTCTTCAAGTACGGCGATTTCCTGCGCGACAACACCCGGGCCCTGCTGGCCATCGTCGGCGTCGACTGGCAGCCCGCAGCATTCGACATCCTGCTGCCAGTCGGCATTTCGTTCTACACCTTCCAGTCGCTGAGTTATTGCATCGACGTCTACCGCGGCGAAGTGCGTGCGCAGAAATCCCTGCGCGACTACCTGCTTTTCGTCGGCTTCTTCCCGCAGCTCGTCGCCGGCCCGATCGTGCGGTATCACGATTTCAGCGCCCAGCTGCATACACCGCGGCGAACGACCGCCGACGGCTTCACGCTCGGTCTGTCGCTGCTGCTGATCGGGCTGTTCGAGAAAATTGTGCTGGCCGATTCGGTGTTCGCGCCGGTGGCCGATCCGATTTTCAAAGCCGGAGCGACGATCGACAGCGCTGGTGCCTGGACCGGCACGATCGCCTTCGCCGGCCAGATCTTCTGCGATTTCGCCGGATATTCAACCTGCGCCATCGGTTGCGCGGCCATGCTCGGGTTCTGGTTGCCCGACAACTTCCGCTCCCCTTACGCCGCCGCGGGTTTTTCGGACTTTTGGCGGCGCTGGCACATCTCGCTGTCGACCTGGCTGCGCGACTATCTGTACGTGCCGCTCGGCGGCAATCGCGGCGGCACCTGGTTCACGCTGCGCAACCTGATGCTGACGATGTTGCTCGGCGGTCTGTGGCACGGAGCCGCCTGGACGTTCGTGGCCTGGGGCGCCTTCCACGGCCTGATGCTGGTGCTGGAGCGGGTGTCAAAGCCGGCGATCGATGCGGCATCGCGACTGCTCGGCGGTCTCGGCACCCTGCTCGGTGGCCTGCTGACCCTGCTTGGCGTACTGGTGGCCTGGGTGTGGTTCCGTGCCCCGGATTTCGCACACGCGGCGCAGATCCACATCGCGATGTTCACGCCCGGCGCGGACTCGAATCCGCTCGGCGCCGAAGCGAAAATCGCCCTGATCATGTTTGGCGCACTCTGGTCGATGCACTGGTTGTTGCGCCATCACGACCTGCGCCGCTGGCTGCGGCAACGTGGTGCGGTCTCGCTCGGGCTGATCTGGGCGGTATTGATCGTCGCCATCGTGTTGTCGCCCGGCGTCTCGCGCGCCTTCATCTACTTCCAGTTCTGATATGCGCCGCGCCCTGACCGCCCTCGCCATCGCCCTCGTGCTCGCCGGATCGGCGCTGTTTGCCGTCGAACGCCAATGGCGCGCCCGCGGCTACACGCCGATCATCGTCGATGCGCCGGACCTGTGGTCGCTGCAACGCGCGAAGGCATCGTACAGCGAACGTCCGATCGTCTTCCTCGGCGCATCGCGGACGCTGTACGCGATCGACCGCGCCACGATGCGGGCGCGTCTGCCAGCCTATGAACCGGTAATGCTGGCGATGGACGGACGTTATCCGTTGGCGACGCTGCGGGACCTGGCCGCCGATCCGGACTTCCGCGGCCTCGTCGTCTGCGACATCGACGGCGCGGGATTCGCGGCGCCCAGCCTCGACATGCAGAAGCCGGAGGTCGACTACTACCACCGGGAATTCTCGCCGAGTCGGGCCGCGCATCGCCTGCTGCTGAATCACTGGCAGCTCAACGCCGCGATCGCGCGCAGCGACTTCAGCCTGCTGCGCAGCGCGGTGCGCTGGTGGAATGGCGAAGGCGAACCGTTTCGCCCCTACCAATGGCTGGACCGCCGTCGCTTCGGCCATATCGACTACGACCGCGGCAACACGGAAGCGCAGAAGCGTGAACTGGCCGCGAACCTGGAACGCTTCGGCGGACATTTGCCGAGGATCCCGTTCAATGAATGGTGGCCGCAGGTCGAGAACGCGAATGCCTGGGTCCGTGCGATTCAGGCCCGCGGCGGCGACGTGATCTTCTACGCCTCGCCCACCAGCGGCCAGCGTCGCTGGGCCGAAGGGGACTGGTTCCCGCGTGCCGAGTACTGGGACAAGATGGCCGCGGCGACGACCGCGAAGACGCTGTTCTCGCTCGACGTGGCGGCCTTGCGCGACTTCCCGCTGCCGGACGATTCGCACATCGACTATCGACAGAAGCCGGCCTACACGAACGCGCTGATCGATGCGCTGATCGAGCGCGGCTGGGTCACGACCGCAGCGGCGAACAACTCCGACGCAGTGCTGGCGGAACAGCCTCAGTCTTTGGTGCCCGGCACCTGAGGCTTGGCCGGTTCGACCCGGCGGATCTTCCAGGACGCGAGATCGAGCGCATAGACATCATCATTGGCACCCATGCGCGCCAGCGGATCGCCATCCGTGATCGGCATGTCGGGCAGCGGCATGTCGCTGACGATCCGCAACTCGCCGTCCTGCCAATCGGCCAAACCGATCGTTCCGGGATACGGATTGATCGTCGTCATGACCCGGTACTCGCGCTGCCCGATCAACGCATCGAGCGCCACGACTTCGAGCATCGGATGTCCCTCGCCCACCGACAACACCGCCAGCCATTTGCGGTCGGGTGATGCCGACACGGCGACGACCTGGCGCAACGCACTCAGATCGCAGCCCAGATGCACAGGCTTCTCCGATCCACACACCTGCGACCAGCACGACTCGCTCTCCTCGCCCACGCGCACCACGAGTTCGCAGCGATCAGACAGATGCGTTTTCAGAAACCGGCCGTCGTTCGCGGCCTCGTGTGCACCCAGTTGCAGCGACATCGCAATGACGGCGAAGAAAACACAGCGCAGGATCAAGCCCTTTTCGCTACGCATCTCACTCCCCAACAGGCACGTAGCCCGCCACCTTGTCGGCGTCGCCGCCGAACAGGAAGGCCTGCATCTGCTCGCGCAGGTATTTGCGCGCCTTGGGGTCCATCGGCGAGAGGCGGTTCTCGTTGATCAGCATGGTCTGGTGCGCCAGCCACGACGCCCAGGCTTCCTTCGAGATTTCGTTGTAGATGCGTGCACCGAGTTCGCCCGGATACGGCGCGAACTCGAGACCCTCGGCGTCTCGGCCGAGTTTGGCGCAATGAATGATCCGACTCATCGTCAAGCGGCCTGTCTGTGCAACGCGTCGTGCAAGCGTTTGGCGGCGTCTTCCGTCAAGGAGACGTCTTCGAAGCTGGCGGCCGGGTAGAGAAAATCTTCGCCGGAATCATCGACGATTCGCAGCCATTCACGCTCGGTGCCCAGCACTTCGTAGATGCGACCGACGGTCAGGTCGTCGCCGGACACATCGCCGAAATCCTTGCTGGCGCAGACTACGAATCGAGCCATCGTTTCACCTTCAGCTTGACCTTGCCGATGCCATGGGCTTCATACCAGTGTACTTCCGCCAGCCCGGACCGGCCATCGCCCATGTCGATCTGCGCGATGCCTTTCTTCTTGCGCCAAAACCCTTGGCCGTACTGTTCGCGCAATACGGCCAATTCACGAATGCCGGCGCCTTCTGCGATGGTTTCGATCGCCCGGATTTCACCGACGATGCGAATCACATCGAGTCGCCACGGCCGCTCGAATCAATGCCCGCCACCGCCATCGATCTGCTTCAGCTCGGTCGACAGCGACGCCGCGGCGGCCTGACCATCGGCGTAGAGCATCTTGCAGTTTTCCTGATAGAACAGCGCGTTCTCGATGCCGGCAAAACCCGCGCCCTTGCCGCGCTTGATGACGATGACCTGGCGCGCGTTGGCGACGTCGAGGATCGGCATGCCGTAGATCGGCGAGCTCTTGTCGGTTTTGGCGACCGGGTTCACCACGTCGTTGGCGCCAATGACGATGGCGACGTCGGTGGTCGCGAACTCGGGATTGATCTCGTCCATGTCGACGATCAGGTCGTAAGGCACGCCAGCTTCGGCGAGCAAAACATTCATGTGACCGGGCATGCGGCCCGCCACCGGATGGATTGCGAACTTGATTTCCTTGCCGCGCTCACGCAACTGTTTGCACAACTCCCAGATCTTGTGCTGCGCCTGCGCCACCGCCATGCCGTAGCCCGGCACGATGACGACCTTGTCGGCCATGTACAGCAGCGATGCAGCATCCGAGGCTTCGATCGGCTTCATCGAACCCTTGATGTCGGCCGAGGACTGGCCGCCACCGCCGAAGTTCGAGAACAACACGCCGCTGATCGGCCGGTTCATGGCCTTGGCCATCAATTGCGTCAGCAACATGCCCGCAGCGCCTACCACCATGCCGGCGATGATCAGCGCCTCGATCTGCATCACATACCCTTCGAACGCGACCGCGAGACCGGTGAAGGCGTTGTACAGAGAGATCACGACCGGCATGTCGGCGCCACCGATCGGCAGCGTCATCAGGATGCCGACCAGCAGTGCGAGGATGAAGAACGCGACGATGATCGTGGTGTCGAGCTTCATCACCAGCATCGCACCCAGCGCCACGGTCGCAATGAAGACCAGCAGATTGAAGTACTGCTGCCCCGGGAAGGTGAAACGCTTGTCCATGCGCCCGTCGAGCTTGGCCCAGGCGATGATCGAGCCGGACATCGAGATCGCGCCGATCAGCGCACCAACGACCGCGAGCACAAGCGCCGTCTTCGAGAGCGCAACCCCGCCCTGGGAGGCCTTGATCATCTCGCCAGCGCCAATGGCTGCCGCCGAACCGCCGCCCATGCCGTTGAACAACGCCACCATCTGCGGCATGTCGGTCATCGCGACCTTCTTGCCCCATAGCCAGGTCGGAATCACGCCCAGCGCGATCGCACCGATGATCAGGCCGATGTTGTGGCCGCCGGTGATCGCGAAGGTCGCGAGTGTCGCCAGCACCATGCCGATGCCGGCCTGCACGATGCCCTTGCGCGCCGTGACCGGGCTAGCCATGCGCTTGATGCCGAGAATGAACAGCACCGCGGCGATGAGGTAACTCGCCTTCGCGATGTTCGGAAGCAATGTCGCCGTGTCGAGGTTCATCGCTTACTTCCCCTTCGACGACTTGAACATGTCGAGCATGCGCTCGGTGACGACGTAGCCCCCGGCCGCGTTGCCCGCGCCGAGTGCGACACCGATGAAACCGATGACCTTGCCGAGCGTGCTGTCGGCGTGGGCCAGCGCCACCATCGCGCCGACCAGCACGATGCCGTGCACGAAGTTCGATCCGGACATCAGCGGCGTGTGCAGGATCACCGGCACGCGCGAGATGATCTCGTGGCCGGTGAAGGCGGCGAGGATGAAGATGTAGAGGGCGAGGAATCCGTCGATCATGGTCGTCTCTCCTTATCCCTGCGCGCCTTCGACGGCAGTGCGGGTGGCTTCGTGCTTGATGGCGCCGTCATGCGTCAGGCAGGTCTTTTCGATCAGCTCGTCCGACCAGTCCAGGTTCAACGCGCCGTCCTTGAGCATCAGGCTCAGGAAGTTGAACAGGTTGCGCGCGTACATCTCACTGGAGTGGATTGCACCCATGCTGGCGAGATTGAGCGGACCGATCACCGCGACGCCATTGCTGATCACAGTCTCGCCCGGCTTCGTGAGTTCGCAGTTGCCGCCGGTCTCGGCCGCAAGGTCGACAATGACCGCGCCCGGCTTCATGCCGCGGACCATGTCGGCGGTGATGATGCGCGGCGCCTTGCGGCCCGGAATCGCGGCCGTGGTGACGATCACATCGATGTTGCGGACATGTTCGCCGAGACGCTTCTGCTGTTCCGCCTGTTCTTCCGGCGTGAGCTGACGCGCGTAGCCACCGGTGCCGGCTGCCGAGACGCCAAGATCGAGGAACTTGGCGCCGAGCGATTCGATCTGCTCCTTCACCTCCGGACGCACGTCGAAGCCTTCGACCTGCGCACCGAGTCGGCGTGCGGTCGCGATCGCCTGCAGACCGGCGACACCGGCACCGACAATCAGCACCTTGCTCGGGCGGATGGTTCCGGCGGCGGTGGTCAACATCGGGAAGAACTTCGGCGCCGCCTGGGCCGCGATCAGCACGGCCTTGTAGCCAGCCATGCCGGCCTGCGAGCTGAGTACGTCCATGGCCTGGGCGCGCGTCGTGCGCGGCAGCAGCTCCATCGAGAAACTGGTGATCTTGCGGTCGCGCAGCAGCTTCACGCGCTCCGGCGAGGCATGCGGCTGCAGCATCGAGATCAGCACCGTGCCTTCGCGCATCTTCGCGATGCGGTCGTTCTCCGGCGGCTGCACCGCCAGCACGACATCGGCTCTCGCCAGCAAGTCATTGGCAGACGCAACCGCCTGCGCATCCTTGTAGAGATCGTCCGGCATCGCGGCATCGAGGCCGGCACCGGATTCAATACGCACGTCGGCGCCGAGCGCCTTCAGTTTCTTCGCGACTTCGGGCGTCAGTGCGACGCGCCGCTCGTTCGCTGCGGTCTCGCGCAGCGTGGCAACCGTAACGGCCATGCAGATTCCCCAATCCATGAATTGGACCACCGGATGCTAGCCGATGCGCAGGCGAATCGGGAGGCGGCGTCGCTACACTGCCCGCCCGATTCGTTCTCTGCAGATGCCTGCCCGCCATGAATCCGCTCGACCTGCTGCTGCAACGCCGCTCCCACCCTTCTCGCCAGTTGCTCGACCCGGGCCCGGACGCGGACCAGTTGCGCGCACTCGTCGAAGCAGCGCTGCGCGTGCCCGATCACGGCAAGCTGGAGCCATTCCGCATTCTCGGCGTGCGCCGCGACGCGGGCCGCGTGCTCGGTGAACGTCTAGCTGCGATCACCGCACGTCGGGAACCGGGCGCCGATGCCGCTACGCTCGACAAGGACCGTTCCCGCTTCGACCGCGCGCCGCTGTGCCTGATCGTGGTCGCCAAGCTCGTCGAAGGCCTCAAGATTCCGACGCAGGAACAATTGCTGTCTGCCGGCTGCGTCGCACACAACCTGCTGCTCGGCGCACAGGCGCTCGGGTTCGGGGCGCAATGGATCACCGGCTGGCCGGCCTTCGATCGCGAGGCCGCGACGCTGTTCGGCCTGGACGACGACGAACACGCGATCGCCTTCATCCACATCGGCACCCGCGACGGCGACACGCCCGACCGCGCACGCCCGAGCTTCGACGCGAAATACAGCGAGTGGCAGGCATGAGCGCAAAACCGCCGGTGCATCTGATCGATGCCAGCATCTACGTGTTCCGCGCGTATTTCTCGGTGGCGTCTGAATTCACCGACGTCGAACAGCGACCGGTACACGCGGTGTTCGGTTTCCTCAACACGCTGATGACCCTGCTGCACGACGAGAAGCCGGGCCATGTCGCGGTGTGTTTCGACGAGTCGCTGACGACCTCGTTCCGCAATCGCTTGTATCCGCCGTACAAGGCGAACCGTGAACTGCCGCCGGACGATCTCGCGGCGCAATTCGACTACTGCAAGCGATTGTGCGCGGCGCTTGGGCTACGCGTGCTGGTCGATGGCGAATACGAGGCCGACGATCTGGCCGGCAGCGCGTTGCACGTGCTGCGCGCGCAGGGCTTTCGCGGCGTGCTCGTCACCGGCGACAAGGATTTTTCGCAACTGGTCGGCGAACACGACCTGATCTACGACCCGACGCGCAAGGAAAAAACCGATGCTGCCGCGGTCAAACGCAAATACGGCATCCGCCCGGAACAGTTCGCCGACTACCTGGCGCTGATGGGCGACGCTGTCGACAACATCCCCGGCATCCACGGGATCGGCCCGAAGACGGCAGCGACCTTGATTGGCCATTTCGGCTCGCTCGACGACCTGCTGGCGCGCGTCGAGGAAGTGCCGTTCCTGCGCCTGCGCGGCGCTGCACAAATCGCCGAAAAACTGCGCAAGGGCCGCGAAGACGCCCTGCTGTATCGGTTGCTCAGCCGCATTGCACTGGACGCGCCGGTGCCGGTCGAAGCCGGCGCTTATTCCTGCACGGCGCCGGACATGGACGCGGTCGAGGCGACGCTGGACCAGTTGCGATTCGGCCCGCTCACACGTCGTCGCTGCCGCGAGTGGCGGCAGTGCTTCGAGTGATCAGGGCTCACTGTTTCGGCGGCGCCAAATCGGCGGCCGGCGTCATCACGCCGCCTTTGCCGCTGTCGGCGGCAAAGGTCAGATCGCTGCGATAGACGACCACCGGCTTGAGCTTCGCGATATCTCGCGGGAGTCCGTAACTGTCGTACTGGCCGCGCTGGGAATTGGCGATGAACCAGAAGTCGTCGCCGACGACGACGCCCTGCGTGGGCAGGCCGAATTCCGGCTTGGCGGCATCGAGCGCCTGGGCGTGCTTGACCCGCGTCCCCGTGTCATCGAGCGTCAGGCGCATTGCCCGAGCCGGCGGAAAGCCATTCTGAACGATGATCAGCTGGTCCTTCCAGAATGCCAGGCCCTCGACGCTATACATCGTGAGCCCGGTTTCCGGCGTCAAGGCGAACGGCTTGCCGGTATTAAGATCGAGGCCGAACACGCCAAGGTCATAGTCGGCGAAATACAGTTTGGTGCCGGTCTTGTCGAAGGTCATGCCGCGAATGCTGGTGAGACGCGGATTCTCGACGATCAGCTGCAGCTGCTCACCGCTCAACTGGTAGATGCGGCGTGCGACGCCGTCGGCCACGACCACATCGCCCTTGGGCGACACCGTGATCGACGACAGCAGGCTCGGACGATGCGCCACCGGCACCTCGTACTTCGCGACCAATTTCCCTGTCGACAATACGAACTTGTACAACACGCTGCGACCGAAGTCGGCTTGAACGATGCCCTTCTTGTGCGGCACGCCGTTTCCGATCACCCACAGCAGGTCGCGCGGAGCGTCCACCGCCAGCCCGTAACTCGCGAGCAGGCCGTTCTCTGCACCGGCCACGATGAACGGCGTCGCCGCGCCCTGCCGGTCTGCCAAGTAGATCGTCCCCTCTCGCACCGACGCCACGAGAAACTGCTTGCGCGCCGGATCGTAGGCAATCGACTCGAACAGCGTATCGCCCGCCGGCAGCGTGAACCCGGGCGCACCGCCACCGAACGGTTTCATGTTCGCTTGCAGGTTCAGTACGACGTAGTCCCAGACCGGCGTACCTTTCACCTTCTCGAAGCGTGCGTCCTTGCTCGGATCGAAGCCGTAGCCGTTGCTCTGCAGCCTGACCAGTACATCGTAGGCGCTGCGCTTGTCATCTTGCCGCGCGTACGCAGCGGCCAACTCATAGCCGACCGGGCCCTGCATCGGTCGCAGCGTGTACAGCTTGGCCAGCGCGTAGGCCTGGTGACGCCAGTCCTTGGCCTGCTCGAACTGCTGGGACAGCCGCAGCAGGGTCAGCGGTTCGCTGATGGTGTCGATCTGGTTTTCGGTCTCGGTGGGAACGCGTGGCGTCACCTTCGGAGGCGTCTTGGGGCGAGCCAGCAAGGGCGGCACGGCCGGCTTCGTCGCCTGCGGCTTGGCGTCCCCCGGTGCCGCATCGGTCTTGGGCGCATCTTCGGCCCGACTGCCCAACGACAGGAGCAGCAGCGACGACAGGGCGGCAATCAGGACGGAGTGCAGGACACGCATGGGCAACCTCGGAAACGGAACGGGGCTCAGACCCGCGGGCGGCGCGGAAGTTTCACGCAACCGCAGCGACGCATTGCAGCCGTGGAAAGCCGGCAGCTAGCATGGCGGCTGGATCGAAGGGCGCGCACCATGACGGAAACCGAACTGCTTTTCAACGGCCGCTGGCTGAACGTGCGCAGGCGCGGCGGCTGGGAATTCGTCGAACGCGCGAACCCCAAGGGCGCCGTGATCATCGTGGCGCTGACCGAC
>JAKJFE010000072.1 GCA_022705045.1 Pseudomonadota bacterium
CCGGCGAGCGCTATTACAAGCGTGTCGACAGCAAGGGCACCGTGCATTTCACGTCGAAACCGCCGATGTCCGGCGGATATTCCGTGGTGTATGTCGACGCCTGCCCGGCCTGCAATGTGCACTCCACGATCAACTGGAATGCCACGCGCCTGAACACCACGGCCTATGCCAGCGAGATCGCTGCTGCAGCTTCCGAACACGGCGTCGATGCGGCGCTTGTGCGGGCATTGATCCATGCGGAGTCGGCCTTCAACCCGAACGCGCTGTCGCACAAGGGGGCGCAGGGTCTGATGCAGCTGATGCCGGCCACGGCCGGCATGTACGGCGTCAGCAATGCCTTCGATGCCGGCCAGAACATCCGCGCCGGCGTGGAACATCTGGCCGGCCTGCTCGATCGCTACGACGGCGACATCAAGCTGGTCGCCGCGGCGTACAACGCCGGCGAGGGTGCAGTGAAGAAATATGGCGGTGTGCCGCCCTATGCCGAGACGCGCGTGTATGTCGACCGCGTCGAGATCCTGATGAAGCGCTACCAGCAGGCGCTCGCGACTGCAGGCGTCGGCGCTTCGTCCTGAGTGATGCCCGGGGCCGTGTCCGGTCCTGCGTGATTTCTCCGTTCCCCGCGATGAACACCACATCGCCGAATGGAGAACGACCATGTCACACCATCGATTTTTTCGCCGCGTCCTGCCGCTTGTGGCCGCGCTGTTCTGGATCAACCCTGCGTCCGCCGCGGTCTACTGCGCGACGAACGCGACCGATCTTCAGAACATGCTGAACGCCGCTGCCCTCAGCGCCGACGACGACGTCATCCGGCTGCGTATCGGTACCTTCATTGCGCCAGGCGATGTGAACGGATTCACCTACGTGTCCGGCAACGACGGCGCATTGACGATTTCGGGCAACTGGTTCGGGTCGAATGCGCTGCCCAACGCCTGCGTCGATCAGAAGGAATACCATCATGTCACCTCGCTCTCTGGAAACGGCGAGCGCCGTGCCCTGACCGTCTCGATGAGTTCCATGTCGCCGGGGCTGCTCCGTATCGAACAGGTTCGCTTCGAAAACGGCGTGACCGGGCTCTCGGGAATCGGTGGTTGCGCGTCCATCGTGTCGGCTTACGGCACGGTGCAGTTGGAGCGAAACCTGTTCGAGGGCTGCCTGGCACCTCTGGGCGATGGCGGCGGCCTGTTCCTGCAGGCCAAGTCGGCGCAGCTGAAAGGGAATGTGTTCCACCACAATTCCGCCCGTCGTGGCGGCGCAGCAATGATTGCGGGACGTGGTGGTTCGTTCGTGTTGAACAACAACACGGTCGCCGACAATCTTGCGGAGGGTCTCGTCGGTGCCGCGGGCGGACTGCAGTTCACCAAGTCCGGCATCGATGGCGCCGCCACTGCCCTGTGGGCGAGCAATAACATCGTCTGGGGCAACAATGCCGGAACCGATCGTTACGACATCGATGTGAGCGGACTGTCGGCCAACGCAGCGGTGTTGCGTTACAACCATCTCGGCGCCATCAAGGGCACGCCGGCGCCAAGCAGCAGCAACATGACGAGTGGTGATCCCGGGTTCGTCACCACGAATCGCGAATCCTATTCGCACTATGCGCTGAAGCCGGCTTCTGTCGTGCGCAACAGCGGCAATAACTCACCGACGGGCGGCCTGACGACCTGGGATGTCGCAGGCGCCAAGCGGATGCAAGGCTCGGCCGTCGACCGAGGCGCGTTCGAGATCGACGAACTGTTCGGCAACGGCTTCGATTGAGGCTCAGCGCTGCGCCTTCGGCCGCTGGATCAGTTCGACTTCGGTGACGAATTCGACGCCGACGCGCAGCGCCCGCACCTGCACCTTGGTCCCGGGTGACAACGCGGCCTCGCGCGAACGCAGGTCGCCTTCGTCCCCGATCAGTTGATTGTTGAACTCGACGACGATGTCGCCGGGCTTGAGGCCGGCGGTGTCGGCCGGACCGCCGGGCAGCAGCAGGGCGATCTGGGCGCCGCGTTGCTGGACCGTGCCCTCGGCCGCGGGTGAAGCGGGTGCGCCGGCATACTCGGCGCCCATCCAGCCGCGAATGACTTCGCCGTGTTCGATGATCTGGTCGAGCACGCGTCGCGCCGATGCCGCCGGAATCGCGAAACTGATGCCAAGCCCGGTACCGAACTGGGCGGTGTTGATGCCGACCAGGTCGCCCGATGCGTTCACCAGCGCGCCGCCGGAATTGCCGGAGTTGATCGCCGCATCGGTCTGGATGAAGTCCTCGTAGCGGCTCAGGCTCAACTGGTTGCGTCCGGTTGCGCTGACGATGCCAAGCGTGACGGTCTGGCTCAGGCCGTAGGGATTGCCGATGGCGAGCACGACGTCACCGGCGTTCAAGGTTTCTGGCGCTGCGAAATGTGCGGCCGGCAGCTTGGCGCCTTCGACCTTGATGACGGCCAGGTCGGTTTCCTGGTCGACGCCGATCACCCGCGCCGAGGTGATGCGGCCGTCCCACAGGCCGATGAAGATGTCGTCGGCGCCTTCGACCACATGGTGATTGGTCAGCACGTAGCCGTCCTCGCGCACGATCACGCCCGATCCGAGACTGCGCTCCAGACGCTTGCGTGCCGGGCCCAGGGTGACGCCGTTGTAGCGATTCTGGGTCGGGTCGGTGAACATCCGGTAAGGCTGCTCGGCGACCACGCGCTGGGTGTAGATGCTGACGACCGACGGCCCGGCCTTCTGCACGGCGGTGCTGTAGGAGCTGGGCGCCACCGCCGGTGCGGGCGGTGCAGGCGCCGTGTTCGTGAAGCGTTCCGGCCACAGCCGCGTCGCCACAAAAGCGATGGCCAGCCCGAGCACGGCGAATTGCAGGACGAACAGCAGGGATTGGACGAATTTGCGCATGGTTCGCATTCTGACAACGGAATGACGCGTTTGTCCGTGCCAAACGGCTGACAGGAGCGCGGTTTCGATTGTCCTCGGTGGAGCCGTTCCACTAGAATCCTGCGTCCTTTGGCTCCCAGAGCCATCCCGATTTCAAATCATCGTGTGGGGTTTCCCATGGCAGAGCAGGGTGTTAACCACGGCCGTCGACGGTTCCTGACCGCGACCACCGCCGTGGTCGGAGGTGTCGGCGGCGTCTTCGCCGCGGTGCCGTTCATCAAGGCCTGGCAGCCGAGCGCGCGTGCGCAGACGGCCGGCGCGCCGGTCATCGCCGACATCAGCAAGCTGGAAGTCGGTGCCCGCGTCATCGAGATGTGGCGCGGCCAGCCGGTCTGGATCATCCGCCGCACACCGGAAGTGGTCGCCGCGCTGGCGTCGCAGGACGGCCGCCTCAAGGACGCCCAGTCCGCCAACATCGAACAGCAGCCGGACTACGCGCGCAATGAAACCCGTTCGCGCAAGCCCGAGATCGCGGTCATGGTCGGCATCTGCACCCATCTCGGCTGCTCGCCGACCTTTGTGCCGGAGATGCTGCCGCAGGCCTTCGACGGCGAATGGAAGGGCGGTTTCTACTGCCCCTGCCACAACTCGCGCTTCGACATGGCCGGTCGTGTCTACCAGGGCGTTCCGGCACCGGACAACCTGCGCGTGCCGCCGTATTTCTTCATCGACGACAACACCATCATGATCGGCCTCGACGCCGATCCGAAGGCGGCCTGATCATGAGCACGAACGTCATCAATCGTGTCATCGACGGCGCCCAGGGCTGGATGAACGACCGCGCGCCCGGGCTGTTCCAGTGGTGGGACCGCCACGCCGCCAAGTACTACGCGCCGAAGAATTTCAACTTCTGGTACTTCTTCGGATCGCTGGCCCTGGTCGTGTTCGTCAACCAGATCCTTACCGGCATCTGGCTGACCATGAACTTCAAGCCGTCGGCGGCGGAGGCGTTCGACTCCGTCGAATACATCATGCGCGACGTCGAATGGGGCTGGCTGATCCGCTACATGCACTCGACCGGCGCCTCGATGTTCTTCATCGTCGTCTACCTGCACATGTTCCGCGGCCTGATCTACGGTTCGTACCAGAAGCCGCGCGAGCTGGTCTGGACGCTCGGCGTCGTCATCTTCCTGGTGCTGATGGCTGAAGCCTTCTTCGGCTACGTGCTGCCTTGGGGCCAGATGTCCTACTGGGGCGCGCAGGTGATCACCTCGCTGTTCGGCGCGGTACCGGTCATCGGACCGGACCTGGTCGAATTCATCCGTGGCGACTATCTGATCTCGGATGCGACCCTGAACCGCTTCTTCGCGTTGCACGTGATCGCGCTGCCGTTCGTGCTGGCCGGCCTGATCTACCTGCATCTGATGGCCCTGCACGAAGTCGGCTCGAACAACCCGGACGGCGTCGACATCAAGAAGGTCAAGGACAAGGAAACCGGCATTCCGAAGGACGGCATCGCCTTCCATCCGTACTACACGATCAAGGATCTGTTCGGGACCTCGTTCTTCCTGATGATCTTCGCTTTCATCATCTTCTTCGAACCGACTGTCGGCGGCTGGTTCCTGGAGCACGACAACTTCAGCGCCGCCAATCCGATGGTGACGCCGCAGCACATCAAACCTGTGTGGTACTTCACGCCGTATTACGCGATGTTGCGCGCGATTCCCGACAAGTTGTTCGGCGTGATCGTGATGGGCGCGGCCACGCTGATCTTCTTCGCGGTGCCGTGGCTGGATCGCTGCAAGGTCAAGTCGATCCGTTACCGCGGGCCGATCACGAAGGTCATGATCACGCTGTTCGTGATCAGTTTTGTCGTACTCGGCTGGCTTGGCGCCCAGTCGGGCAGCGACACCCAGAAGCTGGTCGCGCAGGTCCTGACATTCTTCTACTTCGCGTTCTTCTTCACGATGCCGTTGTGGACGGCCATCGACAAGACCAAGCCCGTGCCCGAGCGCGTCAACTTCGATCACTGAGAACACGACAATGAAGAAGCTGATCGCACTCGCATTCTCCCTCGTTGCCTCGCTGGCCCAGGCCAGCGGCGGTCCCACCCAGCTGCAGTCGTCGGGCGCCGACCTGTCCGACCAGGCCTCGCTGCAACGCGGCGCGACCCTGTTCATGAACTACTGCATGGGCTGTCATTCGCTCAAGTACCTGCGCTACTCGCGCATGGCGGCCGACCTCGGCCTGACCGAAGAGCAGGTCATGTCGTCGCTGAATTTCACCGGCATCAAGTTCGGCGAACAGATGACGGTCGCGATGAAGCCGGCCGACGGCGACAAGTGGATCGGCAAGGCGGCGCCGGACCTGTCGCTGACCGCACGTGTCCGCGGTTCCTCCGACTGGATCTACACCTATCTGAAGAGCTTCTACCGCGATCCGGCCCGCCCGCTGGGCTGGAACAACGTCCTGTTCCCCGGCGCCAGCATGCCGAACGTCTTGTGGGAACTGCAGGGCGTGCAGTCGGCCGTGTTCAACGCGCCGGAAGGCGGGCATGCCGGCGGCGCGCCGGTGTTCTCGCACTTCGAGCAGGCCCAGCCGGGCCGTCTGAAGCCGGAAGAGTTCAACCAGGTCGCACGCGACATCTCGAACTTCCTGCAGTACGCCGCTGAACCGGCCGGCCTGAAACGCCAGCAGATCGGCGTGTGGGTGCTGCTGTTCCTGTCGGTGCTGACCATCCTGACCTGGTTGCTCAAGCACGAGTACTGGCGCGACGTGCACTGAGCGCGTTCGTCCGCCCGAGGGGCCCGGTGTGATGCCGGGCCCTTGCCATTTTCGGGCCGACGCGATATTCCGGGGCTCAGCCGTTCCCGGACACGGAGGTATCCCGACGTGAGCAACGCGAATCCGCCCCCCTGGGGCGCCAAGCGCAAGGCCGCTACAGCCGTACGTGCACGCACCGTCCTGACGTTGTTTTCCGGTCGCGACGACATCGACAGTCACCGTGTTCGGCTGGTCCTGGCCGCCAAGGCCGTCGGGTACGACCTCGTGGTCGTCGACCCCGCCAAGCCACCCGAGGATCTGATCGAGCTCAATCCCTACAATGATGTGCCGACCCTGGCCGACCGCGAATTGTCGCTTTACGACGTCGACGTGATCTGCGAGTACCTGGACGAGCGCTATCCGCATCCGCCGCTGCTGCCGATCGATCCCTTGTCGCGGGCTCGCGTGCGTCTGGCGGTCCGGCGTGTGGAGCGGGACTGGCTGTCCCTGGTCGACACGATCCAGACCGGCGCGAAGGCCGCTGCCGAAGGTGCCCGCAAGCGCCTGCGCGATGGTCTCGTGTCGACCTTGCCGGCCTTCAAGGTATCGAAGTTCTTTCTGAATCCCGAGATGAGTCTGGCCGACTGCGCCCTGGCGCCGTTGATCTGGCGGCTTCCGTCCCTGGCCGTGCAACTGCCGAAGGAAGCCCAGCCGATCATCGACTACGGCGAACGCATCTTCCGCAATCCCGCTTTCACGCGCAGCATGACCGACGTCGAGAAGTCGTTGCGCCCCTGAGTCACGAAACTGATGAGCAGCACCGAGAAGATGACCTCGAACCGTCCCTACCTGGTTCGGGCGATGTACGACTGGATTTGCGACAACGGCCTGACGCCCTATCTGCTCGTCGACGCGCGGCAACGCGGCGTGCGGGTGCCCACGCACGCCATCAAGGACGGCCAGATCGTGCTCAACGTGGCGGTGCGCGCCGTCGCCGACCTCGAGCTCGGCAACGACCGCGTCCGCTTCAATGCGCGTTTCGGCGGCGTCAGCCAGCAGGTCGACGTGCCGGTGTCCGCGGTCCTCGCGATCTACGCCCAGGAAAACGGCCAGGGCATGATGTTTCCGGTCGAGGCGCAGGATGACGCGCCGCCGCCGGAGCCGCCGGTCGAGCCGGACAAGCCGGTGCGCAAGGGACCGGGGCTGCGCATCGTGAAATAGGCCCGCTGACGCCGACCCGACGGACGAATACAATCCTTTTCCCCACCGCATCGGTCGAGCAGCGTGATCCAGATTCCCGGTTATCTGATCAAGCGTGAAATCGGTGCCGGTGGCATGGCGACGGTCCATCTGGCCGTGCAGACTTCGCTCGAACGCGAAGTCGCGCTGAAAGTGATGAATCCGGCGATGGTGTCGGATCCGACCTTTTCGCGCCGCTTCATGCAGGAGGCGCGAACGCTGGCCTCGCTCGCGCATCCGAACATCGTCGCGGTCTACGATGTCGGCATCACGGACGAGAAGCTGCATTACTTCTCCATGCAGCACCTGCCGCATGGCGACTTCCTGCATCGCATCCGCGAGGGCATTGGCGAACGCGAGGTGCTGCGCATCATCGCCGGCGTCGGGCGCGCACTGGGTTACGCCCACCAGCGCGGCTTCGTGCACCGCGATGTCGCCCCCGGCAATGTCCTGTTCGACGTGAACGGCAGCCCGGTGCTGACCGACTTCGGCATCGCCCGCGCGGTCAGCAAGACCTCGCGCATCACCAACGCCGGCGTCAGCGTCGGCACCAGCCACTACATGAGCCCGGAGCAGGCGCGCGGCGGCGACGTCGATGGTCGCTCGGACCTCTACTCGCTTGGTGCCGTCACCTTCGAAGCGCTGACCGGGCATGCGCCCTACGAGGGCGACGACGGTTTCGCCATCGCCTATGCACACGTGTTCGAACCGATCCCACGGCTGCCACAGCATCTTCAGCATTGGCAGCCGCTGATCGATCGCGCCATGGCCAAGGATCCGGCACAGCGTTACCAGAACGCCGATGAATTCCTCGCCGCGCTGGCTGAGGTCGAACAGACGCTGGCGCCCGCCAGCGACGCCACTCAGGTGCTGTCGGTCGCCGCCTTGCAGCAGGCGACGCTGAACATGGGCGCCCCGACCCAGGCCATGCCGCGTCCGGCCGTGACCGAGGCCACGCGCGTGATGTCGACGCCGGCCGCGCAGGGCGATATCGGCCGCGAATTGCAGCAGTTGCGCGAACAGGCCAAGGCTGCGCCAGCAGCTTTGGTGCCCCCGCCGGCACCGACCAGCGCTGCATCAGGTGCGCGCCGCGCCGGCATCGGATTTGCCGTCGTCGGCATCCTGGCTGCGCTGGCATTGATCGGCTACGGCGTCTGGCGCGGACGTGCGCCCGAGCCGTTGCCGCCGTTGCCGCCGGGTCCGGCTGCGGTATCGCCATCGCCGTCGCAGCCCGACGCGGTGGCCGTCACGACTGAAGATCCGGCCGCGTCGGAGGTTGCGCCGACAGGGGCCGATCCGAGTGCACTGGAATTGCTGGGCATTGCCGAGCCGACGCTCGACGAACAGCTGCAGCAGGCGATCGCGACCACCGTCGTCGACCCGGTGGCCGAGTTGTTGCGCCTCGCCCGCAACGATGTCGCCGGAAAACGCCTGACGCTGCCGCCCGGTCGCAACGCCACCGATCGCTACCGGCTGGTGCTGAAGCTGGATCGTGACAATGCCTCGGCACGAACCGGTCTGGTGGACACCGCCAAGGCGCTCATGGTCGTTGCCGACGAGCAGTTCAAGGCCGGCAAGTTCGACGACTACTTCACGACGGCCGCGCGGGCCATCGAGATCGCTGCCGAGCATGATCGCGAAGGCACCGTGCGCAAATCCGTGGAGGCACGACGCAAGCAGCTGGTCGATGCCGCATTGAAGGAAGGCGATGCAGCGTTCGAACGCTGGGACGGCAAGGCGGCAGCGGCGGCCTATCAGCGTGCATTGCATTTCGATCCGAAAAATTCGGCGGCGCTGCGTGGCGTCAAGCAGGCGCCCAGCGTCGGCCAGCCGGGCTTCGTCTTCGCCGACAAGATGGGCGGTGGCAACGGGCCGGAACTGATGATCCAGCGCGTCGGCGGCAAACGCCTGGCAGTCGCCCGCAGCGAAACCACGGTCGGCGAGTTCTCGAAGTTCTGGAGCGGCGGCGGATCGAAGGCGCTGGCAGCGCGGCCTTCGTGTCGCGACCGCGAGTCGATCTTCCGCAGTTCGAAGACGCGTACCTGGCAATCACCCGGCTTCGCGCAGCAGGCCAGTCATCCCGTGGTCTGCGTGGCCTGGCGCGATGTCGAGGCCTACGCCGCGTGGCTGTCGAAGCAGACCGGCAAGCGCTATCGCGCCATGACCGCTGCCGAGTGGACTACCTTGGCCGCGCAAACGGCCGATGCGCGCCAATGTCGCGCCAACGTCGCCGATCAGCGTTACAACGCCGAACACCGCGAACGTGATGCACTCGCCTGCGACGATGGCTATCTCGGGACGGCGCCGGTCCGCCACTACGATGCCCCGGGCGGGTTGTACGATATGGCCGGCAACGTGCGCGAATGGGTCAGCGATTGCGGATCCAGTTGCAGTAGCCGCGTCGCGATGGGGAGCGCCTGGCTGTCGACCTCAGACAAGCTCGACCCGAAGCAACGCGACAGTTTCGATGCCGATACCGGATTCAATACGATCGGTTTCCGCGTCGTGCGCGACATCGACTGACCTTCCAGGAGTTGGACCTCAATGAAGCTGTTGTTCCCGAATGGCGAGCACGATCCCGTCGAGCTGAAGCTCGGCACCACGCGCGTCGGCAGTGGCGCCGGCAACGACATCCTGCTGATGGCGCCCGGCATTGCGGCACAGCACTGTGAACTGACGTTCGATGGCAGCAATGGCGCCATCAAGGTGCTGAACCCGGCGAACAGCATCGCGTTGAACGGTCGTCAGGTGATGGCCGAAACGCCGATCAAGCCGGGTGACATCATCCTGTTCGGCAAGATCGGCACGCGTGTGATGGCCAGCGAACGCATGCAGGCCGCCGCGGCCGCGGCCGCGCGCAAGGAACCCGAGGACGACGGCCGCACGCGCGTACGCCAGGCGCTGCCGAAGTTCGTGTTGCGCGGTGTCTCCGGCAGCACGTTCGGGAAGACCTTCGCCCTGGTCGGCACCATGACCGTCGGGCGAGCCGCCGACTGCGACATCAGCATCCCGACCGACGAAGTCTCGCGTCAGCACGCCAAGCTGCAGGTGATGCCGGACGGCATCGCGGTCGAGGACATGGGATCCGCCAACGGCACCTTCATCAACGACAAGCGCATCCATACCGGCATGCTGAAGCCCGGCGAGGAACTGCGCCTCGACACCGTGCGTTTCATGCTGGTGGCGCCGCACCTGGAAATGCAGCAGGTCGCGAAGGCCGCCGAACCGGCCGCGTCGAAGTCGGCACCAGCCGCCACGGGTGGCGGTCAGGTCAAGTGGTTGTTTGTCGGTCTGCTCGGCGCTGTCGCCGTGATCGCCGGGTTGTGGGCGGCGGGCATCATCAAGTTCTGACCGATATCGCGGCTGCGGTGCTTACCAGCGCCGCAGCACGCGCAGACTGAGATCGATGGCGCGCACATGTTTGGTGAGCGCGCCGACCGACACGAAATCGACGCCGAGTTCGGCGATTTCCGCGAGTCGCTCGAACGACACGCCACCGGACAATTCAAGTTCGACCTTTCCAGCGTTTTGCCGTACGGCCGCGCGCACGTCGTCGTCGCTCAACTCGTCCAGCATGATGCGATCCGGACGTGCCGCCAGCGCTTCGCCGAACTCGCGCAGGTTCTCGACTTCGATCTCGACCATGCGTGTTCCGGCAATCGCGCGCGCGTTCGCGACTGCCGCGGCGATGGAGCCGGCCGTGGCGATATGGTTTTCCTTGATGAGCACCGCGTCGAACAATCCGATGCGATGGTTCGTGCCGCCGCCGCAGCGCACGGCGTATTTCTGCGCCAGACGCAGACCGGGCAGGGTTTTGCGGGTATCCAGCACGCGCGTTTTCGAGTGCGCCAGCGCGTCGACGTAGCGACGCGTTGTCGTCGCGGTGCCGGACAGGGTCTGCAGGAAGTTCAATGCGCAGCGCTCGGCGCTGACGATGCCGCGACCGGCACCTTCAATGCGGCACAGGCGGGTGTTCGCGGCGACGCGGTCGCCGTCGCTGCGAAGCCAGTCGATGCGCACACCCGGATCGAGCGCCCGGAAGCAGGCTTCAGCCCAGTCGCGACCGCAGAGCACCATGTCCTCGCGGGTGATGATTTCGGCCTCGGTGCGTTGCCCTTCCGGAAGCAGGCGCGCGGTCAGGTCGCCGTCGCCGAGGTCTTCGGCCAGCGCCCGGCGCACATCGGCGTCGATCACTGCGGCATCGGGCGGCGCGAGTGTCACGCCGGGAAGTCCGTGAACTGGGTGGTGCCGATGCCCTCTTCGGGCAGCAACACGGGCACGCCGTCGTCGATGCGGTAGATGACCTTGTCGTCGTCGCTGATCAGTGCATCGGCAATGATGGTGTTCACGGCCGTGCCGGCAACGTTGTGGACCGTGCTTGCACGCACGGCGTCATTGAGAAAACCGAGCCGGGCACGCGACAGCGGCTTGAGCGCGCGCTTGCTGACCGGGCAGCAGAGGATGGAAAGGAATCGTGGATCGAGGGCCATCAGTCATCACGTCGCCATGGAAGCGGGCGCTAAGATAGCAGCCGTCGCGACGGCCCTGCGCCGTCCTTTTCGTGGAGTTCCGCATGACCGCTACGAACACCGTGCCCGTCGTGGGCATCGTGATGGGCTCGCGTTCCGATTGGGAGACGCTGAAGCACAGTGAGGAAACCCTGCAGCGCCTCGCGATTCCTTACGAAGTGCGAGTCGTCTCCGCGCATCGCACGCCGGACCTGCTGTTCCAGTACGCCGAACAGGCGAGTGCGCGTGGCCTCAAGGCCATCATCGCTGGCGCCGGCGGCGCAGCGCACCTGCCGGGCATGCTGGCGGCGAAGACGGCACTGCCGGTGCTTGGCGTGCCGGTGCAGTCGAAGGTCTTGAATGGTGTCGATTCGCTGCTGTCGATCGTGCAGATGCCGGCCGGCATTCCGGTGGCGACGTTTGCGATCGGTGCTGCCGGTGCCGTCAATGCAGCACTTTACGCCGCAGCGATTCTCGCGACCGGTGACGCTGCGGTCGCGAAGGCGCTGGACCTGTTCCGCCGTGCCCAGACCGAGCAGGTGCTGAGTCAGCCGGACCCGCGAACGCCATGATCACCGTCGGCATTCTCGGTGGTGGCCAGCTCGCGCGCATGATGGCCTTGGCCGGTGCGCCACTTGGCCTGCGTTTCCTGGTGATGGACAGTGCCGCCGATGCCTGCGCGGCGCAGTTTGTACCGCTGCTCGGCGCCGACTATCGCGACGAGGATGCGCTCGCCGAGTTCGCCCGCCGCGTCGATGTCGTGACCTTCGATTTTGAAAACGTGCCGGCCGAGAGTGCCGAGTGGTTGGCGGCGCGAGTGCCGGTGTTTCCGAACCCGCGTGCCTTGGCGGTTGCGCAGGATCGTCTTGCGGAGAAGTCGTTGTTCCGCGAGCTCGGTATCGGCGTGCCGGCGTTTGCTGCCGTTGAAACACGCGCCGATCTGGACCGCGCGGCGCGCGAGGTCGGCTTGCCGGCGATCCTCAAGACACGTCGATTGGGTTACGACGGCAAGGGCCAATTCCGTATTCGCTCCGAAGCCGATCTCGATGCCGCCTGGGCCGCGTTGGCCGCACAGGCGGATCGTGTCGGCCTTATCCTCGAAGCCTTCGTGCCGTTCGATCGCGAAGTGTCGGTCGTGGCCGTGCGCGGGCGCGACGGCGAATTCCGCGCCTATCCGTTGACCGAAAACTGGCACGAGTCCGGCATCCTGTCGGCGAGCTTGGCACCGGCGTCGGCTGAGGCGTCGTTGCACGAGTCCGCGCTAATGGCAGCGCGCCGTGTCGCCGAGGCGCTCGATTACGTCGGCGTGTTCGCGCTGGAACTGTTCGTGCGCGATGGCCAGTTGCTCGCCAACGAGATGGCCCCGCGCGTGCACAACTCAGGCCACTGGACGATTGAAGGCGCCGAAGTCTCGCAGTTTGAAAACCATTTGCGCGCCGTGCTCGGCCTGCCGCTGGGCAACACTGCGTCGCGCGGCGTGTCCTGCATGCTGAACTGGATTGGCGCCTTGCCCGAACGCGATGTCGTGCTCGATGAAGCGAGTGGCCACTGGCACGACTACGGCAAGTCGCCGCGTGAAGGCCGCAAGGTCGGCCATGCGACGCTGCGTGCGGACGCGCCCGAGGAACTTGCGGCTGCGCTGGATCGTGTTGGCGCGGCATTGGATCGGCGTGAACAGGTGGCGCCGCCGGCGACACGACTGCGCGCATGAAAAAGCCGGCTTGCGCCGGCTTTTTCGTCGACTGCAAATCGATGCGTCACGCCATCTGCGCGGCGACGTAATCCCAGTTCACCAAGTTCCAGAATGCCTCAACGTACTTTGCGCGGGCGTTGCGATAGTCGACGTAATAGGCGTGTTCCCACACGTCGCAGGTGAGCAGGGCGCGGTCGGCTCCGGTCAGCGGCGTGGCCGCGTTCGAGGTGCTGACCAGACCGAGCGAACCGTCCGGGCGTTGCACCAGCCAGGCCCAGCCCGAGCCGAACGTGGTCAGCGCGGTGTTCGTGAACTGTTCCTTGAACTGCGCGAACGAACCGAAGGCGGTGTTGATGGCGTCGGCCAGCTTGCCGGTCGGTTCGCCGCCGCCATTCGGCTTCAGGCAGTTCCAGTAGAACGTGTGGTTCCACACCTGCGCGGCGTTGTTGAACATGCCGCCCGAGGACTTGCGGATGATGTCTTCCAGCGACAGCGCTTCGAATTCCGTGCCTTTGATCTGGTTGTTCAGATTGGTCACGTAGGTCTGGTGATGCTTGCCGTAGTGGAAGTCGATGGTCTCGGCGGAAATGTGCGGCGCGAGGGCGTCGCGGGCATAGGGCAGGGCAGGCAGTTCGATGGCCATGTCGTCGCTCCGTGAAGAGTGGAAAAGTGGAGAAGTGCGGACGCGCAGTCTAGCAGGCGGCCGATGGGCCGCCGCCGGAATCGGTGCGGGTTGTAGAATCGCGCCCTCATTCTGAAACGGAATCAACTCATGGAATCCATCGAACGCATCAAGAGCATCGTCGAGTCGGCGCCGATCGTGCTGTTCATGAAGGGCACGCCCCAGTTTCCGATGTGCGGTTTCTCGAGTCGCACGGTGCAGGCCTTGAAGGAAGCTGGCGCCGAGTTCGCCAGCGTCAACGTGCTCGAGAATCCGGACATCCGCGCCAACCTGCCGCGTTATTCGAACTGGCCGACCTTCCCGCAGCTCTTCATCAACGGCGAACTGATCGGCGGCTGCGACATCACGCTGGAACTGCACGAGAAGGGCGAGCTTGCCCAGATGGTGCGCGACGCATCGAAGGCCTGACATGTCGGCCGTGCAGCCCGGCGCGTTCGCCGGACAGGTGGTGCTGATCACCGGCGCCGCGGGCGGTCTGGGTTCGGAACTGGCGAAACAGGCGGCGTCTGCCGGAGCGACGGTCGTGCTGGCCGGCAAGCGCGTGCGTGCGCTCGAAAAGGTCTACGACGCCATCGTCGCCGCCGGTGGTCCCGAGCCGGCGATCTATCCGATCAATCTCGAAGGCGCGACGCCGGCCGAATTCGCGACGATGGCCGAGACCATCGCGCAGCAATGCGGACGACTGGATGTGTTGATCCATGCCGCCGCGAGTTTCAGCGGATTGACGCCGCTCGAATCGTTGCCGGCCGAAGACTGGCTGCGTTCGCTGCAGGTGAATTTGAACGCGCCGTTCGTGCTGACGCAGCAGTGCTTGCCGCTGCTGCGTGCGTCGCGGGGCGCATGCATGTTCGTGCTGGACGACGAAGCGCGCGTCGGCAATGCGTTCTGGAGCGCCTACGGCGTCGCCAAGTTCGCGTTGCGCGGTCTGGTCTCCCAGTGGTCCCAGGAACTCGAATATGCCGGCGTGCGCGTGCTCTCCTTCACACCGCCACCGATGCGCACGACGCTGCGTTCTCGCGCCTATTTCGCCGAGAATCCGGAGTTGATCGACACCGCTGAAGTGCCGGCCGCGCAATGCCTGAATCTGCTCGTGCGCACCGGCGCGAAGGTGCACTGACCGATGGACACCTTGTCCGCGACACTGGTGCTGTTCCTGGTCATGGACCCGCTCGGCAACGTGCCGCTGTTCCTGAGTCTGATGAAGGATCTCGCGCCCGAACGGCGGCGATGGGTACTGGTGCGCGAACTGCTGATCGCCCTCGCGGCGCTGTTCTTGTTCCTGCTCGCCGGCAAGCCGATGTTGGACGTGCTCAAGCTCGATCTGGAAGCGGTGTCCATCACTGGCGGCATCGTGCTGTTCCTGATCGGCTTGCGCATGATCTTTCCGCCGAAGGACGGCGTGTTCGGTGAACAGATTGGCGGCGAGCCCTTCATCGTGCCGATGGCGGTTCCAGGTATCGCTGGGCCGTCGACGATGGCCATCCTGCTGTTGATGGGCCACGAACACCCGGATCGCACCGTCGACTGGTCGATTGCCCTGACCCTGGCCTGGGCAGCGACCGCCATCGTGCTGTTCGCGTCGACGGCGCTGTACCGCTGGCTGGGCGCGAGCGTGCTGGCCGCGATCGAGAAGCTGATGGGCATGGTGCTGATCGCGATGTCGGTGCAAATGCTGCTCGACGGGCTGGCCGGATTCCTCGCACGCGTCGCGAACTGACCATCCGCTGCGGAATGGTTGGCAAAAAGTGTTACATGTCAGCAAGTTACAAAACTGTCATCGGGCACTGTTAAACTTCGGTTAACCCGCTTATCCCTTCGTGTCGTCGGACGTACTGGAGAATCAGTTTCTGACTCTCGGGTTGATCGTCCCGCAAGGCTGCTGGTGGTGTTTTCTTTCGTTGTCACTACAAGGTGCAAACATGACAAAGCGTAATGCGCTCTCCATGGCGATCCTGCTCGGCCTCGCCGCAGCTATGCCGGTCGCCGCACAGAACACTTCGGCCGGTCTCTCCGGTCGCGTCGTCGACGAATCGGGCGCCCCGATCTCGAACGCCACCATCGAAGTCGTGCACGGCCCCACGGGCGCGCGCAAGACGGTCGTCACCGATGCCAACGGTCGTTACACCGTCGTCGGCCTGCGCGTGGGCGGTCCCTACACCGTCACCGCGTCGAAGGATGCGCTGAAGGACGCCGAATCGGACGTCTATCTGGCGCTCGCGGAAATGACCAATGTCGATGCGCAACTCGGTGGTGCAGCTGCCGATGCCACCTCGCTGGATGCGATCACCGTCACCGCGGACGCGCTGTCGATGATGTTCAGCCCGGACAAGATGGGCTCGGGCACGAACGTGACGGCTGACCAGATCGCGGCGTTCCCGTCGATCGAACGCAATCTGCAGGACTATGCGCGTCTCGATCCGCGCGTCGTGCAGACCGACAAGTCGCGCAACGAAATCTCCGTCGGCGGCCAGAATCCGCGCTACAACGCGATCAAGGTCGACGGCATCAGCACGAACGATTCGTTCGGTCTGGAAAGCAAC
>JAKJFE010000073.1 GCA_022705045.1 Pseudomonadota bacterium
TGGGACGCCGCCGCGCGCCTGCTTGGCATCGATATCAGCCGCATGACCGGCAGCGCGGGTCATGCCTGAGGCGACCGTGGTGCTCGGTTTCGACTACGGCCTCCGCCGCATCGGCGTCGCCGTCGGTCAACGCATCACCGGCACCGCGAGCGCCATCGCCGTGTTGCGCAATGCCGACAGCGGCCCGGACTGGCCGGCCTGCGACGCATTGCTCAAGACCTGGCGCCCGCAGGCGCTGATCGTCGGACTGCCGCTCGGTCGCGACGGCCACGACCAGCCGATGACGCACGCCGCACGCGCCTTCGCCGCCACGATCGAACAACGCTACGGACTGCCCGTGCATCTGGCCGACGAACGCTTCACCTCGCGTGCTGCGGATGCCGAATTCGTCGCCGCACGCCGCGCCGGTCTCGCACGCCGCAAGGATGCCGCGATGCTCGACGCCCAGGCCGCACGCCGCATCGTCGAACAATGGCTGAGCCAGCCGCAGCCCGAATCCACCTCTGCATGAACATCGCCATGACGCGTCGCCATCTGGTCACCCTCGCCGACATGCGGCGCGAGGACATGCTTTCGCTGTTCGCACTCGCCGATCGCCTGCGCGAACCCGGGCGCCCGCCACTGCTGGCGGGGCGCACCGTCGTCAACCTGTTCTTCGAGCCGTCGACGCGCACCCGCGTCAGCTTCGAACTCGCGGCCATGCGCCTCGGTGCACACGTGGTGCCATTCGACGTCGAACATTCCTCGACGCAGAAGGGCGAAACCCTGCTCGACACCCTGCGCAACCTCGAAGCCATGGGCTGCGACCAGTTCGTCGTGCGCCACAAGGAAAACGGCACGCCCGGCTTGCTCGCGGAACAGGCGGCGGCGGGCGTGTCGATCATCAATGCCGGCGACGGCAATCACGCCCACCCGACCCAGGGCCTGCTCGACGCCTACACCATCCTGCGCCACAAGCCCGACCTCGCGAACCGCTGCGTCGCCATCGTCGGCGACATCCTGCATTCGCGGGTGGCGCGCTCGGACATCCACGCCCTGCAGGCGCTCGGCGTCGGTGAACTGCGCGTGGCCGGACCGGAAGCCTTGCTGCCCGGCCGGGATGCCCTGCCCGGCTGCATCGTGCATCACCGCATCGACGATGCGGTGCGCGGTGCCGACGTGGTGATCATGCTGCGTCTACAGAAGGAACGCATGGAGCACGCGCTGATCGCCTCCGACGCCGACTATTTCCGTGACTGGGGACTCGACGATGTCCGCCTCGGGCGCGCGCATCCGGAGGCCATCGTCATGCACCCCGGTCCGATCAACCGCAATGTGGAGATTTCCGACGCCGTCGCCGATGGCGTGCGCTCGCGCATCCTCGAACAGGTCGCGAACGGCGTCGCCGTGCGCATGGCCGTCATGGCGTCGCTCGCAGGCGCGGCCTGATGCAGCGCGGTGCTGCAAACCATCGTCACCATCCCGGTACACGGACAATTCCTGACGGTTCGCGTCGGATCGTCGCGCTACGTTGCCGCGCATCGAGGATGACATCGTCGTGACGCCACGCCAGTTCCCGGTCGAAGAATCGTTGTCCGCGCTGATTCACGAATGCGTCGTGGAACTGCTCGAACATCGTGCGGCGGACGACACCATCTGCCCGAGTGAAGCGGCGCGCATCCTCGGCGGCGAACTGAACGTGGAATGGCGCGACCTGATGCGCCCAGTGCGAGATGTCGCCGCACGCATGGCCGACCAGGGCCGCATCGACATCCTGCAATCCGGCCGGCCGGTGGATATCCGCGATGCCCGCGGCCCGATCCGGCTGCGATTGCGCCGCAAGCACGATCGCGGCCACTGAGGCCGCGGCGCATCCGCTAAACTCGCGGTCTTCACTTGACCGAACCGCGATCCATGAGCGAGACGCCTGTCCCCAACCACTTCATCCGCCAGATCGTCCTCGACGATCTCGCCTCCGGCAAACACGCCGCCATCGCGACGCGTTTTCCGCCGGAACCGAACGGCTACCTGCATATCGGCCATGCCAAGTCGATCTGCCTGAACTTCGGCATGGCCGCCGAATTCGACGGTCGCTGCAACCTGCGCTTCGACGACACCAATCCGGCCAAGGAAGATCCCGAATACGTCGAAGCGATCAAGGAAGACGTGCAGTGGCTCGGCTTCCAGTGGGCGGAACTGCGCCACGCCTCTGACTACTTCGAACTGATCCATCGTTGCGCGCTGAAACTCATCCGCGACGGCCGTGCCTTCGTCTGCGACCTGAGCGCCGACGAAGTCCGCGAATACCGCGGCACCCTGACCCAGCCCGGTCGCAACAGCCCGTATCGCGAGCGCGGCGTCGAGGAGAATCTCGACCTGTTCGCACGCATGAAGGCCGGCGAATTCGCCGACGGCTCGCGCACGCTGCGCGCCAAGATCGACATGGCTTCGGGCAACATCAACCTGCGCGATCCGGCGCTGTATCGCATCCGCAAGGTCGAGCACCAGAACACCGGCAACGCCTGGTGCATCTATCCGATGTACGACTATGCCCACGTGGTCTCGGACGCGGTCGAAGGCATCACCCATTCGTTGTGCACGCTGGAATTCGAGGACCATCGCCCGCTGTACGACTGGTGCCTCGACCAGTTGCCGGTCTGGAACATGCCGGAACTGAAGGACGAACTCGATCGCCTCGGCCTGAAGCCCGGGCGTCCGCGCCAGATCGAGTTCTCGCGCCTGAACCTCGATTACCTGGTGATGAGCAAGCGCAAGCTGCTCGCACTCGTGAACGACGGCCTCGTCGCCGGCTGGGACGACCCGCGCATGCCGACCCTGCGCGGCATCCGTCGTCGCGGCTTCACGCCCGAAGCCATTCGCAACTTCATCCGCAATGCCGGCGTCACCAAGCAGGAATCGGTACTGGAGTTCTCGCTGCTCGAGAACGAAGTGCGCAACGACCTCGACGCCCGCGCCGAACGGCGCATGGCGGTGGTCGATCCGCTCAAGCTGGTGATCACCAATCTGCCCGAGTCGCACGACGAAACGCTGACCATGGCGAATCATCCGAAGGACGAGTCGCGCGGCACGCGTGCGGTGTGCTTCTCGCGCGAGCTCTGGATCGAACGCGAAGACTTCATGGAAGTGCCGCCCAAGGGTTACCACCGCCTCGTGCCCGGCGGCGAAGTGCGCCTGCGCGGTGTCGGCATCGTGAAGTGCGAGGACGTGATCAAGGACGCGAACGGCGATGTCGTCGAAGTACGCTGCACGCTCGACGACAGCACGCGCCACGGCCTGCCCGGCGCCGACCGCAAGGTCAAGGGCACGATCCACTGGGTCAGCGCGAAACACGCCATCGCCGCGGAGACGCGCCTGTACGACCGTCTGTTCAGCGTCGCCGATCCGGACGACGACAAGGACGGCAAGACCTATCGCGATCATCTGAATCCGGCCTCGGTGCGTATCGTCACTGCGCAACTCGAAGCCGCGCTCGCGAACGTCGCGCCGGAAACGCGTTTCCAGTTCGAACGCCTCGGTTATTTCGTCGCCGATCGCAAGGACCATGGCGCCGATCGGCAGGTATTCAATCGCGTCTGTACCCTGCGCGACTCCTGGGCCAAGGCAGCAAAGTAGGGTCACGACGCGACCCGCGGCATTGCCTCGCGTCGCGGCCGCCACTAAGGTGCGCGCACTCCATCGGGGAGTAGCTGGCCGCGTGCATCCTTCGGATGTCGCATCGTTCGCGTCAACACACTTGGCCTGCATCGGCCATGGCGCGCACCGTCGTTCCGACGCAGCAAGACCGCTGGTTCGTTGCGCATCACCCGGGCCGGGACATGCGCGACGGACCATCGTGTCCGCATCGTCCCTGCCCTCCGGAGTTTTCGTGGAAGCCTTACTTCTCTCGACCCTCGCCGTCGCCATCGCCGAAATCGGCGACAAGACCCAGTTGCTGTCGCTGGTGCTCGCCGCGCGTTATCGCAAACCCTGGGCGATCTGCCTCGGCATTTTGGTCGCGACATTGCTGAACCACGCACTCGCGGCCTGGCTCGGCACCTTGGTCGCGCAATGGTTGTCGCCCGGGACACTGCAGTGGATCGTCGGCCTGAGTTTTCTCGCGGTCGCCGCGTGGACGCTGGTGCCGGACAAACTCGACGACGAGGACGCCCTGCCGATGACCGGCCGCGGCGTGTTCGTGGCGACGCTGATCGCCTTCTTCATCGCCGAAATCGGCGACAAGACCCAGGTGGCCACGATCGTGCTGGCCGCACAACACTCGCCGCTGTGGGCCGTCGTCGCCGGCACCACGATCGGCATGCTGCTCGCGAACGTGCCGGTGGTCTTCCTCGGCAGCAAGCTGGCCGACCGCCTGCCGCTGCGCGCGGCGCGCATCACCGCGGCGGTGGTGTTCGCGGCCATGGGCCTGTGGATGCTGCTGCACTGAGTCGCGGCGATCATGCGATGCTTTGCGCCCGTGCCTCCGGAGATCCGCCCATGCGCCTGCTGTCGCTGATGCTTGCCGCGCTGGCGCTGGCCGCCTGCTCGACACCGGACACGGTCGCGATCTCGGCGCCGGCTTCGCCCAGCGCCTGTACCGTTGATGCCGACTGCACGATCAAGAACGTCGGCAACTGCTGCGGCGAATACCGGCAATGCGTGAACGTCGCCCACCTGCCCGATCCGGCCGGCGTCAAGGCCGCCTGCGAACGCGAGGGCCGCAGCAGCATGTGCGGCTCACCGGACATCGCCGGTTGCCAGTGCATCGACGGCCGCTGCGCTGCCGGCGCGTCCAGTGATGCCCTGCGCCTGAACCAGTAACACCGAACAAGGAATCATCATGATCTATGCGCAAGTCCACCTGACCCTGCCTGCCTGGGCATCCACCGACATCGATCCGCTCGCCCGCTTCGACAACGACGAGGCACGCATGCGTTTCGTCGCCGGCCTCGCACGCAAGAACGTCGAACTCGGCACCGGCGGTCCGTTCGGCGCCGCGATTTTTGACGGCGACGGTCGCCTGGTCAGCATCGGCGTGAATCGGGTGATGCCGCAGAACTGTTCGCTCGCGCACGCCGAGATCATGGCCTTCCTGACCGCGCAGCAACGCCTGCAACGCTTCCGCCTCAACGAGGATGGACAACGCTACGTGCTCGTGACCTCGGCGCAGCCGTGTTGCCAGTGTTACGGCGCCAGCTTCTGGGCCGGCATCGACGAGATGCAGATCGGCGCGCGCGCCGAGGACGTGATGTCGCTGACCGAATTCGACGAAGGCCCGCTGCCCGCGGACTGGATCGGTGAACTCGAGAAGCGCGGCGTCGCGGTCAAACGCGACATCCTGCGCGACGAATGCCGCGACGTGCTCGCGTTCTACAGCGCCAGCGGCGGCGCGAGTTACTGATCGTCGAATGCTCGAAAAACAAGGGCGCCTCGCGGCGCCCTTGTTTCATCACGGGAACACGATGCCCTGGCTCAGTTCTCGAACCCGTCGGAGAACACGCCATCGGCGACGATGTTCAATGCTACCGTGCCGGCGGCCGTGCGCAATTGCGCGTCTGAAACGTCGTAGGGCAGCGATGCCGCGCCGTTCGGCGTCGCCAGGGCGACCACGACCGTCCGCGAGTAGATGCCGTCGCCCGCCGCGAGATCGCCGTTCAATCCGTCGTCCAGCAGGGCCTGGGTTGCGCTGCCACCGATCGCCGTCAGATCGACTTCGACCAGGATCGAGGTACTGCTCGGGAACGTGGCCGCCGTGACATCGACGGCGACCAGGGTCGTGCCGCCCGCAACCACTGCATCCGGAGACGCCGAACCGACTGCAGCCAGAGCCGCCGGCACCACCAGTTCGAACGCACCACGACCATGCGTGCCGGAGACCGTCTGTCCGGTCGAAGCATCGTGCTCGAGCGCGAAGACCGACGAGTTCGGATGACCCGAATACAACTCGCTCCATGTCGCACCGTCGTCGGAACTCGCGAACACGCCGATATCCGTTCCGGCCAGAAGCACGTCATGCACCGTGTCGAAGGTGATGGCGTTCACGGGGACATCCGGCAAGTTGCCGCTCACGTTCGCCCAGGTCGCCGCTGCACCATTGCGGCCGTTCGTGGTCTTGAAGACATGCCCCGGTGTTGCGCCGTTGAAGCCGGAGAACGCGGCATAGACGGTGTTGCCGGTCGCATCGGTCGGATCGACATACAGATCGGTCACGAAACGCGCAGGCAACGGTGCCGCCGAAATCGTCACCCACGTCGGGCAGCCCGCACCCGGGCAGGCCGCGGATGCAGCAACACCGGTCGGCACGGTGAAGATCGCACCTGTCGAAGCAGCCGCATAGACGACTTCGTTGCCGCCCTGACGGACATCGTGGGTGGCAATGGCGCTGAGGAAGCCGTTCACCAGGTCGGCGCTCACGGCCGTCCACGCATTGGGGGCGATACAACCACCCATCCCGTCATCCAGAACCGGTCCGGGATTCGCGTTTCGGTAAAGCGTGTCGGAACCGAAGTAGATGATGTCGCGAACGCCGCCGACGTCCGGCCGCATCAGTGCAAGTGGCGCGTAGAAGCTGACCTGGTCGGTGATGTCCATGCCGTTGCCGCAGGCGACCGGCCCCGCAAATCCAATCGCATCGCTCCAGTTGCCCGGGCCGTTTCCGCCGCCCGTCGTGCTGATCGCCGGGCCGAAGAAGTTGTTCGATTGGTTGAAGTACGTGTGATACATGATGTTGCTGTTGGTTCGATCGATGGCCGATTGGCCGCCATCACCGAAATCCGTGTGGAACCATGCCGGCGCAGCCACTGCGCCACGCCCCAGGATATTGGTGCCGTTGTCCTGCGTGCCGCCGAGCACGACGCCGGTGTCGGTCGGATGCAGCGAGATGCTCTGGAACTGCGTGATCGCCAGATTCGTGTTGAGCGATTTCCAGCTGGTTCCACCATTGTCGGTGGACCAGATACCGCCGTCGTTGCCGTTGTAGAGGCGTGCCGGCGCAGAGACATCCGTCGGATCGAAGACCAGTTCATGATCGTCGGTGTGGACGCCGCCACTGACCCCATCACCCTGCGAAATGCCGCGCCAGGTGACGCCACCGTCGGTCGTGCGCCACAGCGAATGACGGCAGGCCGCCGCGGTAGGCGTCGGACTGCCACAGGCCACCGGGGCCGTATTGCCGTTGAAGGCATTTGGATTGCCACCGACGTAGACCGTGTTGCCGGTCGCATCGAGCGGGTCCATCGCGATGGTCATGTCGTAGGAACACTGCCCGTTGCAGAACAGCGGGTAGTTGCTCACGCTCCAGGTGTATGCGTCCGCACTCGTCACCAGCGTTCCTCCCGCAGCAGCGGTGGTGCTGACGGTGATGACGTTTCCAGCCACCGCGGTGATCGGCCTTGCGAACACGCGACCACTCACCGTGTTGCGCATAATCAGCTTGCGACCGACGGCGCTCGCGGGAATCGAGCCCGAACTCGTCGTGAACTGCGACGTCGACGTGATCGTGCCGTTGCCGTTTGCACCGTTGTCGACATGTGTCCACGTCGCGCCCGCATCGGCGCTCCGGAACAAACCGAAGAGGTTGCTGTTCGGATCGGCAACGGCGGCGAAGACCACGTTCGATGCGGCCCCGGCGCCCACGGCGAACTCGATGCGGCGCAGCCCTGGATTGGAGGTGGTCGCCGCTGTTGCGGTCGATGGCGGAAAGCCACCGGAAAGTCGCGCAAACACCGGCACAACGGCCGGCGTGTTGGCATTGGTCGATTTCCAGATGCCGACGGCTGTCGCATCCGTGCCGCTGTTGCGGACCGAGACGTACACGGTCGACGGCGATGCCGGATCGACTTCAATGTCATGGACTTGAGTGCCTGCAGCGGTCACGCCAGTCGGCACGGTCAGGCGCGTCCACGTCTGCCCGCTATCCGTCGAGCGGTACATGCCGCCAGCCCCGGCACCGCCGGCCGTGCCGATGCATTGCGAGGTGCCGCTGCTGAGCGCAGCAGCCGCCACCGCGGCATACACGACGGTGGTCGAGGTGCTTCCGGCCGAGGCCGGGTCGACGACGATGTCAGGAATCGAGTTGCCGCCGAACTCGGCAAATCCGAACTGTTGCCAGGTCTGGCCGCCATCCGTGCTGCGCAGCACGCCGGCGCCGTAATACGAGTCGCAACTCGCCGCACCCTCGCCCGTACCGACGTAGATGATGTTCGGATTGACCGGGTCAATGGCGATCGAACCGGTCGCCATCGACACTTGTGCATCGGTCAACGGCGTCCAGGCCGGCGACGCCGCCGTTGCATTGGTGGTCTTCCAGATGCCGCCCTGCGCTCCGCCCGCATAGACGATGTCGGGATTGGTCGGATGCACAGCGATCGCTTGCAGTCGCCCGCTGACCGGAGAAAGGGCTGCGCCGGCCGTGACGTCGGTCTGACCATCGGGAATGGTGCTCGGTCCGATGGGCCACCAGATCGGGTTGGCGCCTCCGAGCGGCGCACGACCAGGCGCACCACGCGCCATCAGTGCCGACTCGCGTGCCGCCTGCAGTTTTTCAAAGGGGATGCGTCCGGTATCGGCGTCGCGGCGCTGCATCTCGAACCATTCGTAGAATCCGCCCGGACTGTCGCCGGCCGTGTTGATGATGGCCTTGGCCTCGCGCATCGCCATGCGAAGATGCGCGGCCGCAAAGGTCTTGGGCAACAGCGGCGGGCTGACCTGGATCGCAGCCGGAGCGTAACGAGGCACCCAGGGTGTGAGACTGGATTCGTGCGCATCGACGGCCACGGGCAACGTGGCTGCCGCAACCGCCCAACCCAAGATCGACCTGCTTAGCACTGCCATGACCGCCTCCACATCCATCGGGAGGCGGATCGTATTACCGAAGTTCACAAAATGCATCGCCCATTCCTGCACACCGCCGGATCGGGCTATGGTCACCAGATGGAACACGCCTTGATTGCCCTCACCCGTGCCGGTTTCGAACCCGAATGTGCGCAGGAACTGGAACATCTGCTCGCCACGCGAGGTGGTGCCGGCTATGCGCGGACGCAGCGAGACAGCGGTTTCGTCGAACTGCAGGTCCAGCATCCGCCGTCTTCACGACTGCACGCACGTGAATTGATCTTCACGCGCCAATTGTTGCCGGTGAACGCGCAGTTCGACGCCCTCGATCCGAAGGATCGGGTCGGCCCGATCCTGGCGGCGGTGAAGGCGTCCGGCATCGTCTTCGACGATGTCTGGGTCGAAACCGCCGACAGTCCTGCCGGCGAACAATTGCGCGCATTCGCACGCAGCTTCGAATCGGCGATGGCGGCGGCATTGAAGCGCGAGAAACGCCTGGATGCACGCAGCGTGCATCGTCTTCACCTGTTCGCACACAGCGGCACCCGCATCGACCTGTCGATGGCGAAGCACGCCGACACCGCCCCGTGGAAGGGCGGTATCCCGCGCCTGCGTTTTCCATCCGAAGCACCGAGCCGCTCGACGCTGAAGCTCGAGGAAGGCTTTCTCGTGCTGCTCGACGAGGACGAACGCGCGCGCTGGCTGCAGGCCGGCATGACGGCCGTGGATCTCGGCGCCTGTCCGGGCGGCTGGACCTACCAGTTCGTGCGTCGTTCGATCCGCACCATCGCCATCGACAATGGTCCGATGGCCGAATCGCTGATGGCCACGGGACTGGTCGAACATGTTCGCGCCGACGGCTTCAGATACCAGCCGCAAAAGCCGGCCGAATGGATGGTCTGCGACATGGTCGAGCAGCCGATCAAGGTCGCCGAGCGCATGGCGACATGGCTGCGCGAAGGCTGGTGCCGGCGCACGATCTTCAACCTCAAGCTGCCGATGAAGAAGCGCTGGCCGGAAGTGCAGCGCTGCTTCGCGGCGATGCGCGAAGCCGTACCCTTCGAGCTCGACCTGCGCGCCAAGCAGCTCTATCACGATCGCGAGGAAATCACGGTGTTCGCGACGCGCGCCTGAGGCCATCGCCAGTTCCGATCCGATCACGTAGATTGCCGGCGTGCCCGCCACGGAGCCGACCATGCTGCCCTCGCGCTATTTCGCCTTCGCCATCACCTGCATCCTGTGCGCGGCCACGCTTCTTGCTGCGTCAACCATCGGACCGCACTGGTGGTTCGCCTTCGTCGCGTTGTCCGTCCTGGTGCTGGTGGGCGTGCGCGACCTGACCCAGACCCGCCAGGCCATCCGCCGCAACTATCCGCTGCTGTCGCACTTCCGCTTCTTCTTCGAACGCATCCGTCCGGAAATCCGCCAATACCTGCTGGAGGACGACACCGAGGAACTGCCGTTCTCGCGCGTGCAGCGCTCGATCGTCTACCAGCGTGCGAAGAACGAGGTCGACAAGCGACCGTTCGGTACCCAGCTCGATGTCTATGCGCCGCAGTACGAGTGGATCAACCACTCGATTGCGCCGACTGACCCGCCGTCGCACGACTTCCGCATCGAGATCGGTGGCGCGCAGTGCGCGAAGCCGTATTCGGCCAGCGTGTTCAACATCTCGGCGATGAGTTTCGGCGCGCTCAGCGCGAATGCGGTCCGTGCGCTCAACGCCGGGGCCAAACGCGGCGGCTTCTTCCACGACACCGGCGAGGGTTCGATCTCGCGTTATCACCGCGAGATGGGCGGCGACCTGGTCTGGGAAATCGGCAGCGGCTATTTCGGTTGTCGCAATGCCGACGGCAGTTTTTCGCGCGAGCGCTTCCGCGAGAACGCCGCGTTCGACGCGGTGAAGATGATCGAGGTGAAACTGTCGCAGGGCGCCAAGCCCGGACACGGCGGCGTGCTGCCGGGTGCGAAGGTCACGCCCGAGATCGCCGAAGCGCGCGGCGTGCCGGTGGGTGTCGATTGCGTGTCGCCAGCGCGGCATTCGGCCTTCTCGACACCGCGCGGCCTGCTCGAATTCGTCGCCGAACTGCGCCAGCTTTCGGGCGGCAAGCCGACCGGTTTCAAGCTTGCGATCGGTCATCCGTGGGAGTGGTTCGGGATCGCCAAGGCCATGCACGAGACCGGCCTGATCCCGGACTTCATCGTCATCGACGGCGGCGAGGGCGGCACCGGTGCGGCGCCGCTGGAGTTCACCGACCATGTCGGCGCGCCGCTGCGCGAAGCCTTGATGCTGGTGCACAACACCCTGGTCGGACTCGGCCTGCGCGAGCGCGTCAAGCTCGGCGCCAGCGGCAAGATCGTCACCGCCTTCGACATCGCGCGCACGCTGGCGCTCGGTGCCGACTACTGCAATTCGGCACGTGGCTTCATGTTCGCGCTCGGTTGCATCCAGGCACAAAGCTGCCATACCGGTCGCTGCCCGACCGGCGTGACGACACAGGACGCACTGCGCCAACGCGCGCTCGTCGTGCCCGACAAGAGCGAACGCGTCCATCAGTTCCACCTGAACACGCTGAAGGCCCTGCGCGAACTGATCGCCGCGGCGGGACTCGAGCACCCGCGCGAACTCGGACCGGAGCATGTGATCCGGCGCGTGTCGTCGACCGAAGTGCGTTCGCTGGCGGCCTTGCACGTCTGGGCGAAGCCCGGCGAATTGCTGTCCGGCACGCCTGAAAGCCCGGTGTTCAAGGTGTTCTGGGAAGCGGCGCGCAGCGACAGTTTCGCAGCGCCCGCGCACCTGTTGTCGCTGCGTGGATCGAAGTTGCAGTAGACGCTTGCATCATGTCGTGGCGTCGGCGACGCTCATCGCCGCGACAACGGAGAACGCGACATGATTCGGCAAGTCCTGGCGGTGCTGCTCGGCATCCTTGCGTGCGGTCTGGTCGTGGGCCTGGTCGAGGCGCTCAACCTCCGGCTCTATCCGGCGCCACCCGGCATCGATTTCCACGACCCGACCCAAGTGGCCGCACACGTCGCGAAGCTGCCTGCCGCTGCGTTCGTGATCGTGCTCGCGGCGTGGACGATCGGCAGCTTCGCCGGTGGCTGGGTGGCGGCCGCGATCTCGCGCCACTGGCCGCGCGCCTGTGCCCTTTGTGTCGCCGCGTTCATGCTCGCCGGCGTGGCGTACAACGTGATCGTGCTGCCGCATCCGCTGTGGATGAGCGTGCTCGGATTGCTGCTGCCGATTCCGGCCGCACTGCTGGGCGCTCGCCGCCACGGAGGCCGGGCATGACGCGCTCCCTCGGCTTCAGTCTCGCCCTGATCCTAGTGTCGTGCGGATTCGATGTGCGCGCTGAGGTTCGGCCCATGGACGCCGCGATCGATGCCGTCGAACCGCAGTTGATCGCGTGGCGCCGAGACCTGCACCAGCATCCGGAACTCGGCAATCGCGAAATACGCACGGCTGCGCTCGTCGCTCGCGAACTGCGCGATTTTGGCATCGAGGTGCGCGAAGGCATCGCGGTGACCGGCATCCGCGGTGTCCTGAAGGGCGGCCTGCCCGGACCGACGATCGCTTTGCGTGCCGACATGGACGCCTTGCCTGTCGAAGAACCCGCTGGACTGCCGTTCGCATCGACGGCCAGGACGACTTATCGCGGCAACGACACCGGCGTGATGCATGCCTGCGGGCACGATGCGCATGTCGCCATCCTGCTGGCCACGGCGAAGCTGCTGGCCGAACGCCGCGAGACGCTGCGCGGCACCGTTCTGTTCGTGTTCCAGCCAGCGGAAGAAGGTCCGCCCGACGGCGAAACCGGCGGCGCCGCGCGCATGGTCGCCGAAGGCGTGTTCGATGGCTACGCGCCGTCGGCCATCTTCGGACTGCATGTCGCCAGCAATCTGCATGTCGGCGAGATCGGTGCGCGCGGCGGACCGATGATGGCCGCCTACGACACCTTCGAGATCGTCGTGCACGGCCGTCAGACGCATGGCGGACGGCCGTGGATGGGCGTCGACCCGATCAATGTCGCCAGCCAGATCGTGCTCGCCGCCAACACCATCATCGCGCGCCAGGTCGACCTGGCCACGGCACCTGCGGTGCTGAGTTTCGGCGCCATCCACGGCGGCGTGCGCGAGAACATCATCCCCGACCAAGTGCGCATGATCGGCTCGATCCGCAGCTTCACGCCGGAAACGCGGCAAGGTATTGCGCAACGGCTGACGCGCACAGCGACATCGATCGCGGAGAGTGCCGGCGCCAGTGCCGACGTCGTGATCAGCGCGAGCATGCCGGTGCTGGTGAACGATGCCGACCTGTCCGAACGCGCCATGGCGGCGCTGCGCGCCCGCTCCGGCGCCACGGTGCGCGACAGCGGATTCATGACCTCGTCCGAAGACTTCGCCTATTACGCCGAACGCGTGCCCGCCTTCTTCTTCCGGCTCGGCGTCACCGCCCCTGACATCGATCCTGCGACCGCTCCCACCAATCATTCGCCGCAATTCATGATCGACGAAAGCGGCCTTCGCCATGGCGTGGCCGCCTTCCTGACACTGGTCGAGATGGCGACTGCCGCAGAGTGAGGGCGCGGCTCAGCCGCGCCGCTTCGCCTTGGCGGCATCGGCGCGCTGGGCGGCGATGGCCGCAAAATAGCTGTCCGGCACGCCGGTCACGTATTCTCCGGAGAAACACGAGGTGTCGAACTGGCGCAGATCGTCGTTGCCATCGGCCACGGATGCGACCAGATCGTCGAGTTCCTGATAGATCAGCCAGTCGCAGCCGAGATACTGCTCGACTTCGGCTTCGGTGCGACCGTGCGCGACCAGTTCATCCGGCGACGGCATGTCGATGCCGTAGACGTTCGGGTGTCGAACCGGCGGTGCTGCACTGGCGAGATACACCTTGCGTGCGCCGGCTTCGCGCGCCATCTGGATGATCTGCTTCGAGGTGGTGCCGCGCACGATCGAATCGTCGACCAGCAACACCACCTTGTTGCGGAATTCCAGTTCGATCGCGTTGAGCTTGCGGCGCACCGATTTCACGCGTTCGCCCTGCCCCGGCATGATGAAGGTGCGGCCGACGTAGCGGTTCTTGACGAAACCCTCGCGGTATTTCACGTCCAGCACCTGCGCCAGCGCCAATGCGGCGGTGCGTGAGGTGTCGGGAATCGGAATCACCGCCTCGATGTCGTGGTCCGGACGCAGGCGCTGGATCTTGGCGGCAAGACGTTCGCCCATGCGCAGTCGCGCCTTGTAGACCGACACGTCCTCGATCATCGAATCGGGGCGCGCGAAATAGACGTATTCGAAGATGCAGGGCGCATGCTGCTTGGGTTCCGCACACTGGCGCGCGTGCAATTCGCCGGCCGCGGTGATGACGATGCCTTCGCCCGGACGCACGTCGCGTTCGCGCTTGAAGCCGAGCAGGTCGAGCGCCACCGATTCCGAGGCCACCGCCCATTCCGCACCGTCCGCCGTGTCGCGCCGGCCGAGCACCAGCGGGCGAATGCCGTGCACGTCGCGGAAGGCGACGACGCCGAGCCCGAGCACCAGCGACGCCACGGCGTAACCGCCAGCGCAGCGTTCGTGCACGCGCGCGATCGCCGCGAACACGTCCTCGACCTGCGGGCGTACGGCCTGCGCCGCGGCGAGTTCGTGCGCGAAGATGTTGAGCAGTACTTCCGAATCGGAGCCGGTGTTGATGTGCCGACGATCCTGCGCATACAGCTCCTGGCGCAGCGCATCGGTATTGATCAGGTTGCCGTTGTGCGCGAGCGCGATGCCATACGGCGAGTTCACGTAGAACGGTTGCGCCTCGTCGGCGCCTTCGCTGCCCGCGGTCGGATAACGGCAATGGGCGATGCCGATGTGTCCGATGAGTCGGGCCATGCTGTCGGCGTTGAACACGTCCTTCGCCAGACCGGTGCCCTTGTGGCGATGCAGGCGCGCGCCGTCCATGGTGGCGATGCCGGCGGCGTCCTGGCCGCGATGCTGGAGCACGGTCAGTCCGTCGTACAACGCTGCGCCGACGTCACTGCGTCCGACGATGCCGAGAATGCCGCACATGAAAACCTCAGGTAGGAGTCAATTCGAGGGAAGGCAGCAACGCCGGCGCTTCCGAGCCATCGAGCCGGATCTGCGTGGCGATGCGTTCGGGCAGCCAGGTGCGGGCGCGTTCGGCCAGCACCACCACATGCGGCAGCAGGCGCGATTCGCGCCACCAGGCGTCGCGCGGAAACGGCGTCAGCCCGAGCATCAGCACCACCACGACGACCAGCACCGCGCCCCGCGCGATGCCGAACACGCCGCCCAACAAACGATCGGTGCCGGACAGGCCCGTGCCCTGCACCAGCTTGCGCAGCAGCCAGGTGACCACGGCGCCGACCAGCAGCGTGCCGACGAAGACCAGCGCGTACGCCAGGAAGATGCGTGCCGACGGCGTCTCGATCGCGCCGGCGAGTGCATCGGTCAACTTCGGTGCGAACATCAGCGACGCGAAAATCGCGAACGCCCAGACCACCAGCGCCATCACTTCAACGACGAAACCGCGGATCAGCCCGATCACGACCGAGGTCGCGACCGCGAGCACGATCAGCGCGTCGGCGATCGTCACGGGTACGGCACCACGATGCCGTCGATGCCGAAGCGACGCTTGACGCCAGCCTTCACCGCATCGGCATCGGCCCGCTTGTTCTCGGGCCCGATACGCACGCGCCACAACACGCCGGCATCGGCATTGATCTTTTCGACGAAGGCGGCGAAACCGGCCTGGCGTAGCTGGTCACGCTTGGTATTTGCCTCGGTCTCGACCTTGAAGGCGCCGATCTGCACCGCCCAGGCCGATGCGGCCGCAGCGCTGCGCGCAGTCGCCGGCGCATCGGTCGTGGGCGTGTCATCGATCTCGCTGATCGAGGCCGGCAAGTCCGCACGCAATTGCTTGACCGCAAGACGCGCCGCTTCGGCCTGGCCGCGCGTGGCATACGGGCCGATGCGCAGGCGCGTGGCGTTCTGGCCATTCACGGCCACCGTGTCGCTGAGCACCTTGTAGCCGGCGCCACGCAATTGCGTCGCCAGCGCGTTGGCGTTCGCGGCATTCGAATAACTGCCGAGCGCGACCAGGAAACGTCCGCTGGTCGCCGTGGCGGGTGCTGCGCTCGCCGTTGCGACCGGCTGATCCGGTGTCGCGGTGACGACCGGGGGCGCGACGGGCGTCGTCGCTGTTGCCGGCAATGCTGCGGCGGCGGGTGCGTCATTGGCCGGTGCCGTCGCGGCCGGGCTGACCGGCTCGCCGGAGACGGCATCGACCCGTGCGGGTGCATTCGTGTCGACGGTCGCGATCGCGTCGGGCGTGGCCGGCGCCGGCTCGGCAGCCGGATCGACGGGCTCCTGCGGCGCCACACCGATGGCCTCGGCGACACTGGTCGGCGCACGGTCACCGGCGGTCACATCGAGCGGCACGACGCG
>JAKJFE010000224.1 GCA_022705045.1 Pseudomonadota bacterium
TGGCCTGCGATGGGCCAGATCCCGGTCCGTTGCGCGATCGGTATCGAAACGCAGATATCGTCGCCATCGTTCGGGTGACTTCGCTGCGCGCGGCACCCGGGAAGCACGAGGTCGAGGGCGAGGCAAAAGTGTTGGAGTTGCTCAAGGGTCCGCCCGTTTCGACGATTTCCGTTCGCGGCTACACGCCGTACGTCGACTGCTGGTCAGCTATCGACGTCGGCCGGGAATATGTGGTCTTCACCTCGAAATCGGGGCCTCACCAGGGCAGGGCCGAGTTCGGAATGTTCAGTGCCAGCATCGACGCGGCCCAAGTCGATCGACAGATCCTCAAGACGTGGCGGCTCAAGGCGAAAACGCGCTCTGCTGGGAATCCGCATCGCGCGGTCAGAGGATTACGGATCAGACCGCAACCGGATCCGTAGTTGGGGTTGAGCGCAGCGGAACCCAGATCGGTCGTACGGCATCGCCGGGTTTCGCTACGCTCAACCCAGCCTACGACTGCGGTTGGTGACCAAGAGCGTGCGACTGAGATTCGCAACCACAAGAGCGGGAATCGCGCGGGGCTCAGCGATTCGCGAGGATGTCTTCGATCGCGTCGGGTTCTTTCGGGACACCGTGGCTGAGCACGTCGGGGCCGGTGGCGGCGATGACGACATCATCTTCGATGCGGATGCCGATGCCTTTCCACTTCGCGTCGATGCCGGTTTCGTCGGGCGCGATGTAGAGGCCGGGTTCGACGGTGACGACCATGCCGGGTTCGAGGATGCGCGGTTCGTCGTCGACGCGATAGTCGCCGACATCGTGCACGTCGAGCCCGAGCCAGTGGCCGGTCTTGTGCATGTAGAAGCGCTTGTAGGCACCTGATTTGAGGTTCGCTTCGAGCGAGCCTTCGAGCAGGCCGAGCTTGATCAGGCCGCGCGTCAGCGTACGCACCGCAGCGTCGTGCATCGCCGTGAACGGCTGGCCCGGGCGCGCCTCGTCGATGGCACGGTACTGCGCCTCCAGCACCAGTTCGTACAAGGCGCGTTGCGGTGCGCTGTAGCGGCCGTTGACCGGCCAGGTGCGGGTGATGTCGGAGGCATAACACTGGAACTCGGCGCCGGCATCGACCAGCAGCAGGTCACCGTCGCGCAACGGTGCATTGTTGGCGCGGTAATGCAGGATGCAGGCATTGGCACCGCCGCCGACGATGGGCTCGTAACTCGGCACCGAATGGCTGGTGTGGAAGGCGTGGATCAGTTCCGCGGCGATCATCGCCTCGCTGGAACCCGGGCGTGTCGCGCGCATCGCGCGCAGGTGCGCCTCGGCGGCGATCTGCGCCGACTTCGCCATCACCCGCAGTTCGGCGCGTGACTTGAACAGGCGCAGGTCGTGCAGGATGTGCGAAAGCGCGACGAACTCGTGCGGCGGCCGCGCGCCCTGGCGCATCTGTGCGCGCACGCGGTTGACCCAGCCGATCAGCTTCTGGTCGAACTCGATCTCGCGGCCGAAGTGGTAGTAGACGCGTTCACGGCCCTCGATCATGCCGGGCAGGATGTCGTTGATGTCGTCGATCGGGAACGCGTCGTCGAGCGCAAGCTGGTTGACCGCACGCTCCGGACCGAGGCGCGGTCCATCCCAGCGTTCACGCTCGGCATCACGCTCGCGGCAGAACAGGATGACTTCACCGGCCTTGCGACCCGGCACGAGGGCCAGCACGGCGTGCGGCTCATCAAGCCCGGTGAGGTAGTGGAAATCGCTGTCCTGGCGATACGGATAATGCGCGTCGTTGTTGCGGATGCGTTCCGGCGCCGCGGGCAGGATGGCGATGGCGTCGCGGCCGATGATGCGCATCAACTGGCGTCGACGACGCTGATATTCGGTCGGTGCGATCAGCGGCGCCGGCGTCATGCGTCAGTGCCGCTTCGCCGCCGCGGCGCATTCGTCGCGCAGCAGCAGGGCTGCGACGCGCACGAATTCCAGAACCTCGGCATAGGCATCCTCGTCGGCATCGCCCTCTTCCACCGAGAGCTCGCTGGCGGCGATGCGGCCGAGATCGGCAATGGCTTCCTCGGCCTCCTCGGAGAGGACGCCGCGCGCGCGCGGATTCGCAAGACCGACACCGCCAAGAAAGCCGCGACACCAGGCGACCAGCGCATCCGCACGCGACGCCAGTGCCGCGTCGTCATCGGGCAGCATCGGTGCGAAGGCGTCGTCCTCGTCGGCGAGCGCGTCTGCAGTGGCTTCAAAGAGCGCACGCAGATTGTCGGCATCGGCGCCGCCCTCGGTCTGGGCATCGAGCACGGCATCAAGCGCCAGGGATTCGCCCCAGTTGTCGGCACGCCCGCGGCCGCCGGCGCAGAGGAATCCGGCCAGGGCGCCGTGCACTTCGGCCGCTTCGACGCCCGCCTGCAGGCGCGCCAGCAATTGTTCGAGTTCGTCGTGGTTCGATGGGTCCATGCCGCGATTGTAGCCGGCATGCGCCATCCTCACTGACGTACCGGAGGCGAACGGATATGCTCGCGCCAATGGAGTCCCTGGTCTTGGCGATCACGAAGTCGCCCGGGCGTCGTCGCATCGCGGCGGCGGCGTGGCTGTGTGCACTCGCATTCGCCCTGCCGGTCGCGGCCTACGAGCGCAGCCACTACTTCGCGCCGATGGCGAAGAACGACGAGCTGACCCAGGGCACGGTCAATGCCGTGCTGCAGGATCGCAGCGGCCTGCTGTGGGTCGGCACGCAGGGCGGCCTGCATCGCTACGACGGCCGCGAACTGCTGGCCTACCAGCATCAGGCCGATGTCGATGGCAGCCTGCCCGAAAGCTTCGTCACCGCCTTGGCCGAGACCCGCGACGGCACGCTCTACGTCGGCACCAGTCACAGCGGACTGGCGCGCATGGACCGCAGCCATGGGCGGTTCGTGCGCCTCGTCGTCGACGGCGCAAACGCCGCCGCGCGCGACATCGTCACGGCACTGGCCGCGGATGGCGAAGGCGGTCTGTGGATCGGCGCCCAGTCCGGCCTGGAACGGCTGGACGCCGCCGGCCGGCGCGAATCGGTGCTGGCACTCGACGGCGAAGGCTTCCGCATGGTCCGCGACCTCGCCGTCTGCGAGGACGGTCGCGTGCTTGCCGCCACGGCCCGCGGTGCCTATCGGATCGATGACGGTGTGGCCAAGGCGGTCGGCACGGGCGCAGGCACCGACGTGAGCGCCGTGCAGTGCGCGCGCGACGGTTCGCAATGGATGGCCAGCGGCGGCGCCCTGTTCCGGCTCGAGGGCAACGCCGCAGAACTGCGCTGGCAGCCCCCCGAGGGCGAACGCCGCGACATCCTGGACATTGCCGAAGACAGTCGCGGCCGTCTGTGGCTGGCCCGGCACGGTCTCGGCCTGTCGCAGTTCGATCCACGCTCGACGAGCGTCGCGACCTTCACGCACGACCCGCGCATCGCCGGCAGTCTGGCCGAGAACGCGGTGCGGACGCTGTTCGTCGACCGCTCCGGCCTGCTCTGGGTCGGCGGCGACCTGCGCGGGCTATCGGCCACCGAACCGTCGGGCGCCACCTTCGCTTATGTGTTCGACGATTCCGGCAAGGACGACGAACTG
>JAKJFE010000225.1 GCA_022705045.1 Pseudomonadota bacterium
CTCGACGAATTCTCGTTTCCGTCCGGACACACGCTGCACGCGGTGACGTTCACGCTGGTCGCGACGCACTACTTCCCGATGCTCGGCCTGCTGCTGTGGCCGTTCGCGCTGCTGGTGGCGATGTCGCGGGTCGTGCTCGGCCTGCATTATCCCAGCGATGTGCTGGCGGCGACGGCGATCGCCGTCGTGCTCGCGCGCGGCAGCATCGCGCTGGTCGGCTGAATTCGCCGCGCCCCTTGCGGTCCGGCGTCGCCCGTGCCGATACTCGCGACTGCCGCGTCCATGGAAAGGGGCCGATGAACTACCGCCACGTCTACCACGCAGGCAATTTCGCCGATGTGCTCAAGCACGTCGTCCTGATTGCACTGATCGAGGCGCTCAAGACCAAGCAGACCCCGTTCGCCGTGCTCGACACCCACGCCGGCGCCGGACGGTATTCGCTGGCGTCCGAGGAAGCGTTGAAGACCGGCGAGTTCCGCGACGGCGTGATGCGCCTGCTCTCGGCCGAGCGCCTGCCGACCCTGGTGCATGCCTACCTGAACCTGGTGCGTTCGCAGAACGGCAGCCAGACCTATCCCGGGTCGCCGCTGATCGCCGCGCAGCTGCTGCGCGATAGCGATCGCCTGATGCTCTGCGAGGTGCAGGATGCCGAAGTCGCATCGCTGCGTCAGTTGTTCGCGCGTGATGCGCGCGTTGCCGTGCATCAGCGCGACGGTTACCAGGCGATGTCGGCGCTGCTGCCGCCGCCGGAAAAACGCGGTCTGGTGCTGATCGACCCGCCGTTCGAGGCGCAGGAACAGGAGTTCCGCATCATCGAGGACGCGTTGGCAGCGGCGCACAAGCGTTTCGCGAACGGCGTCTATGCCGTGTGGTATCCGATCAAGCTGCGCCAGTCGGTGTTGCCGTTCCATCGCTGGTTGAAGGAATCGGGGATGCGCAAGGTGCTGGTCGCCGAGATCTGCGTGCATCCGGACAACTCGGCCCTGCGCCTGAACGGCTGCGGCATGGCCATCGTCAACGCACCGTACAAGCTCGATCGCACGCTGGCGGAAATCCTGCCGACGCTGGCGACCACCCTGGCACAAAGCCGCTACGCGCAATTCAAGCTCGAATGGCTGGTCGAAGACTGATCGTCGTCGCGGTGCTGGCCGCCGTGCTGGCTGCTTGTGCGGCACCGGCGCCATTCCTTGCCGATGGCGCACGGCTCGATGTGCCTGCGCACGTTGCAGCGGACACGGACGTCGGCGACATCGACGTGATCTGGGGCGGCATGATCGTAGGCGTGCGCGAGCACGGCGAGGGCAGCGAGATCGAGGTGCTGGCGCATCCGCTCGATCGTCGCCAGCGCCCGATCACGCAGGCGCCGACGCAGGGACGTTTCGCCATTCGCGTGCCGCAACGGCTGACGCGTTTCGATGCGCCCGAAGGTCGCTACGTCACGGTGCGTGGCCGTGTGCTGGGTTCGGCGGAAGGGCATATCGGGCCGGCGGCGTATCGTTATCCGATTCTGGTCGACGCGCGCTGGGCGCTCTGGAAGCAGGGCTTCCAGTTCGACGACGCGCAGTGGTCGTTCGGCGTCGGCGTGGCGTTGTGAGCCTGCCGCGCACCGTCGTGCGTCGTTCGGCCATCCACGGTCGCGGCGTGTTCGCCAACACCGACCTGCCGGCAAACACGCGGGTGCTCGAATACCGCGGCGAGCGCATCGACAGTGCCGAAGCGTTCCGGCGCTACGGCGACAACAGCGGTTCCGGCGAAACCTATCTGTTCGCGGTGAATGACCATTGGCTGATCGACGGCTCGGCGGGCGGCAGCAGCGCACGCTTCATCAACCACAGTTGCGACCCGAATTGCGAGGCCGTGGTCTGGGTGAACATCGACGGCGACGAGCGCCGCGATCGCGTCTACATCGACACGCTGCGGCCGATTCGTGCTGGCGAGGAGCTGAGCTTCGACTACGCCCTCGGCCTCAGCCACGAGATCGCCGCGACGGACCGCGAGCGTTGGCGCTGTCGTTGTGCTGCAGTGCAATGTCGTGGCAGTTTGTTGCGCGCCTGAATCGTTCAGAAATACAGGCTTTTGCTTGATAATCCGAGTATCGACTCGGAATGCTGCGGTGCATAATGGACGCCGAAATGAACGCAGTCCTGCACACGTCCGCTCCGCCCGCACCGATCCGTCGTGAACGCATCGGGACATGGCGCGAACGGCTCTGGCTCCCGAACGCTCGCGAAGTCCTGATGCGTCCGATCGAAGCGGTCGATGCCGAGCCCTTGCGCCGAAGCTTCGCGCGACTGAGCCCGGAGGAAGTGCGTCTGCGCTTCCTGCATCCGATCACCGAAATGACAGCCGGCTTCGCCAGGCAGTTGTGCGAGCTCGATCGCCAGACCGGCTTCGCCCTGGTCGTCACCGAACCACTGCCGGCTGGTGAAGCCCTGATCGGCGCCGTCGCGCGCCTGGCCATCGGGCCGGAGCATCGCGATGCCGAATTCGCCATCATCGTCGGCCGTGAAATCGGTGGTCTCGGCCTCGGCATCTTCCTGATGAAGCGGCTGATCGATTACGCCCGCCGCCGTCGGCTCGACGTGTTGTGGGGCGACGTGCGCGAGGAAAACTCGGCGATGCTCGCGGTCTGCGACGAACTCGGTTTCAAGCGCAGCCACCATCCGGACGAACTCGGCATCGTGCGGGTCAGCAAGCGATTGCGCTCAGCCTGAGCCCAGTTCGCGCTGCGTCTTCTTCGGCAGTTTCGCGCGCACCAGTTCGTAGGCGTGGCGCAGCAGCGGACGCATCTCGGCGGCCGGCATCTGGGCCGAGGGCAGCACCGAAACCCAGTGCGCACGCGCCATGTACGGCGCCGGGATGATGTGCGGGCGGTCGGTGAACGCGAGGAAGCGCGCGTCCTCGACCTTGAACGACACCTGGCCGTGGTTCTTGCCCTGGAAGCAATACACGCAGAACATCTTGCCAGCGACCATGAACACGAGGTCGTCGTGCCACTTGATCTCGTGCGTGACGCCGGGCCAGTCGCGCACCCATGCCTCGATCGTCGCCTGATCCATCGTGTTCTCCCGCGTTTCGCCACAGTCTAGCGGTGCCGCGGGTGCAGCCGACGCGCTAGATTCGGGGAATGATTTCGAAACTGCCGACCTGGGTCTGGATCTGGGCATGGTGGCTGGCCTTCATGGCCGGCATGATGAATGTTGTCGGCTTCCTGAGTTTCGAGCCGCAGGCGATTTCGCACATGACCGGCACCACGTCGCTGCTGGCAATGGCCCTGGCCGAGCGCAATGCCGCGATGGCGATGCACTGGCTGTCGATCATTGCGGCCTTCGTCTTCGGCGCCATGCTCAGTGGCCTGCTGTTGCGACACAGCGCGTTGCGGCTTGGAAGACGATATGGCGTGGCGCTGGTCATCGAAGCGACCCTGCTGATCGTGGCCGCGCAATTGTTGATGCACCACCAGGCACTCGGGATCTATCTGGTCGGGATCGCCTGTGGCCTGCAGAACGCGATGGCGACCACCTACAGCGGCACGGTGCTGCGTACCTCGCACCTCACC
>JAKJFE010000226.1 GCA_022705045.1 Pseudomonadota bacterium
CGTCCGCTTCTTCTTCCCCGCGTACTCCGAGTCGCCGAAACTCATCTGGCTCATGCTTCAATCCGTGCCAACCAATGCCCGCAATTTCAGCAGAGATCGCGGGACTTGTTCAGACCTTCCCTAAAGGCGTTTTTTGACGCTCAACCTAAAGGCAGCGAATTCGACCCAGAGCAGATTCGACAAACTTTGCTCAACGCCATTCGCAATAGTGTGCATGTGGTTGAGGAAGCCAAGGATGGGGGCTCGCAATGAACAAGGAAAAACTGCTGAAATGGCTGAAGTCCAGAAAGCTCTGGTTGTTTCTGGGAATCATGTACCTGATCTCACCGAAGGCATTCACGCTGCATGCTTACTTCTATTTGGTGCACCCGCTCACAACGTATGCTGAGGTCAACGAGATTAAGTCCGCCTATTTGAATGACGATGGCAATGTCGTCGCTTGTTTGTCGATGGACCCGTTGGGCGAGTTTGACGAATGGGCGGACTATGAAGCGGTGATCCCGGTCAAAGATGCGCTTCGTAAAGATCACCCGCGATATATCGAGCTCACTACTCGTGAGATCGGTCGAGGCCAGGATTTTATTCTTAAGTTGGATGAAACGACCTTTACCAAAGGCTGCAAGACAACAACTGGTGCCGTGCTCAACATTAGCAACAAAAAGGTATATGCCAGTCGCTTTGGCGATAACCTCAGCGCAATTGAACCTGGTGAGCTTGCGCTATCAGGATATGCTTCCGAATTGGTGTTTCGCAGCAGTAAACCATTAAGGCGGGTGACGTTCGAGTCAACTGAAACTGCCGAGCGCGCTACCCAAGACGAGTACCACATCATCTTCCGCTTCCCGCAGCGGCGAATGCCTTTCCGCTGGTGGAATCTTTGGATTCTGCCACCCGCCATTCTCGGCGACGCGATTACCGGCCCACTACTTTGGATTCCCTTTGTCGGGCAGCATCCAAGATGATCGATTCGCAAGTGCATCGATTGCCCTGTACCAAGCCCATCATGCAGACGCGCTGCAGTCAGCCGCGTCGGCGCAGGGTCCCGACGATGAGGATGGCGACTGTCGACGCGAGGAAGCCCGGCACCATGGCGTACAGCGCGAAAATGCCGCCGCGGTCGGCGAGCAGCATCCATGCGACCACGGTGATGCCGCCGACGAGCACGCCGGCATACGCGGCGGCGCGGGTCATGCGTTTCCAGTACAGCGAGAGCACGATGGCCGGACCGAAGGTGGCACCGAAACCGGCCCAGGCATCGCCGACGCGTGACAGCACCGTGCTGGACGGATCGAGCGCGACGAAGAAGGCGATGGCAGCGACGCCGAGCACACCGAGGCGCCCGACCCAGAGCAATTCGCGCGGGCCCGCCTGCTTCCGCAACAGCCCGCGATAGAAGTCCTCCGCGAATGCGGCCGACGACAGCAGCAACTGCGCCGAAGCCGTGCTCATGATCGCGGCCAACACGCCGGCCAGGCAGATGCCGGCGATCCAGGGCGGGAAGAATTGCGCGCTCATGTGGATGAAGGCCTTCTCGGCTTCGGCGCCTTCGAGGCGCACCGGCAAGGCGCCGAGTGCGGTCATGCCGACCAGCATCGCCGCGACCAGCACGGTCACTTGCCAGGTCATTGCGACGCGGCGCGCGACCGCCATCTGTTGTGGATCCTTGATCGCCATGAAGCGCGCGAGGATGTGCGGCTGCCCGCAATAGCCGAGTCCCCAGGCCACCGACGAGGCAATGCCGATCCAGCCGAGCGGTACACCTTCGGCATTCGTCCATGGATTCAGCAGTTCGGCGTTGAACGCGTTCATCGTCGCGTGGAGGCCGTCGAAGCCGCCCACGAGATTCACACCCATGCCCGCGACCAGCACCAGCGCGACGAACATCAACGTGCCTTGCAACACATCGGACCACGACACCGCGAGGAAGCCGCCGAGGAAGGTGTAGGCCAGCATCACGATCGAGCCCCAGAACACGGCCCAGGCGTACGGCAGACCGAACAGCGATTCGAACAGGCGCCCGGCGGCGACGAACTGCGAACTGGCGTAGAGCACGAAGAACACCAGCACGAAGAAGGCGGTGAGTGGTCGCAGCAAGCCGCCGATGTCGTCGAAGGCGCGCTCGAAGTAGGCGGGCAGCGTCAACGCATCGCCGAGCGCTTCGGTGCGCTCGCGCAGCGGTTGTGCGACGTAGCGCCAGTTCAGCCAGGTGCCGACGATCAGGCCGCCGACCAGCCAGGCCGACTCGACGCCGGCGAGATAGGCGAATCCCGGCAGGCCGAGCAGCAACCAGCCGGACATGTCGGTGGCCTGCGCAGACAGTGCCGTCACCCACGGGCCGAGCGAACGTCCGCCGAGGATGAAGTCCTTGAGGTTGGTGGTGCGCCGCCAGGCCACGAAGCCGAGCGCGAGACAGATCGCGAGATAGATCGAAAAGGTCGCGATCAGGGTCTGGGTATCGTGCGTGGTCATGCCCGGTTTCCGAATTGGTTGAGCGGCAGTTTGAGATACGACACGCCGTTGGCTTCCGCCTCCGGCATCGCGCCGGCACGGATGTTCACCTGCACCGACGGCAGCAGCAGCGCGGGCATGTCGAGGGTGGCATCGCGCGCTTCGCGCACGGCGACGTAGTCGGATTCGGCGACGCCATCGCGCACGTGGATGTTGCCGGCACGCTGCGCGGCGATCGTCGTCTCGCAACGATGGTCGCGCCCGCCCGGCGCGTAGTCGTGGCAGACGAACACGCGGGTGTCGTCGGGCAGCGTGTACAGGCGCTGGATCGACCGGTACAGGAGCGCCGCGCTGCCGCCCGGGAAGTCGCATCGGGCGGTGCCGCCGTCCGGCATGAACAGGCTGTCGCCGACGAACAGGGCATCGCCGATGAGGTAGCTGACGCTGTCGTTGGTATGGCCGGGCGTGGCGATCACCCGGCCTTCGAGGCGGCCGAGCGCGAAACGGGCCTCGTCCTCGAACAGCCGGTCGAACTGCGAGCCGTCGACCGGGAAATGTTCGCCGAGGTTGAAGACCGTCCGGAACGTGCGTTGCACCGCGCGGATGCCGCTGCCGATGGCCAGCGTGGCGCCCGGACATTGCTGCTTGAACCATTGGCCGGCGCTGAGGTGATCGGCATGTGCATGCGTCTCCAGGATCCAGTCGACCTGCAGTGCCTGATCGCGTATCGCAGCCAGCACCTGCGTCGCGCTGCGCGTCGCGGTGGCGCCCGACTTCTGGTCGAAGTCGAGCACCGGGTCGACGACGGCGGCGCGGCGCGAGTCGGCATCCCAGACCAGGTAGGTCCAGGTGCAGCTGTCGGCGTGGAAGAAGGGGTGGACGGACGTGGGCATGAAGGTCCCGTTTCGGTCTGGACGCCGATGATGCCATTGCCGAGCGCCACTGCGCGCTGGCATAAGGTGCGTTCCCGACTCCGGAGCCCGTCATGCGCATCTGCGTCTACTGCGCGTCCAGCGCGCAATGCGATCCCGAATACCACCGCAGCGCGTTCCGACTCGGCGAATTGCTGGCCGAGGCCGGCTGCACCACGGTGTATGGCGGCGGC
>JAKJFE010000074.1 GCA_022705045.1 Pseudomonadota bacterium
CCGCGTGCGTCGTAGCCGAAGCGTTCCGCGATGATGGCGATCATGCCGTCGTCAGGCGGGCGCGTACCGATGTCGTCGCCCATGCGCCATTCGGCGATGCCACGGTCGAAATAGTCGAACAGGTTGGCGACACCCAGCCGCAGCAATCCGGCCGGATCGTCGCGGAACGCGTACATCGCCACCTTGCGCGCGCTGTCGTCCGCATGCGTGCTGTGTTTCTCGATCAGCGCGAACAGGCCGGTATCGGCCCAGATCTGCGCCTCGCGATTGCGTGGTTCGCTGGACGGCGGCCGGGTCTGCGCGACCAGTTCGCCGGGCAGGCCGGCGCGCTGCAGATGTTCGGGCTTGACCAGCGGCGCCAGCAGACCGAGCCGCATGCGTCCGCTCGAATGGGTGTAGTCGCTGCGTTCAAGCGCGTCCGACTTGTTGTCGTACCAGTGCTTGTAGACGCTGTGCGAGAACAGTGTCGCCCCTACGGCCACAGCGAGGTGCAGCACGCTGCGCAGCCGGTGCCCGCGATCGACGAGCAGGCGCGCCAGCACCGGCAGCGGCGCGAACCCGAGCACCACCGGCAACAGGCTCAACCGCAACGACGCCACCAGCATGCCGAACACCGCCATCGCCAGCAACGATCGCAGATGGCCATGGCGGACGTGGCGGATGCCGGCGATGACCATCATCACGAAGCAGAAGGTGCCGAGGGTTTCGGTCATCACCATGCGCTCGAAGAACAGCTGGCCCGGCTCGATCGCGAGCACGGCCGCGACGCCAAGTGCGACGGACGGGCGGACAAACAGTTCGACGCGCAGGCAGCGATAGACGAAGACGCAGAGCAGGCTGCCGAACATCGACTGCAGCCAGCCGAGTTCGGCCAGGTGCGCATGGGCGAGCGCGGTGGCGCGGATGACCAGCGGGTAGGTGAACGAGCGATCCGGCGGCGGCTGGTTGCTGACCGCGGCCCACAGGTAACTGCCGGAGTCGCCCATGAAGGTGCGCATCGTCGGGTCGAGCCACCAGACCAGCGCCTTGATCACGACGACGACGATGAAGACCCGCAGCAGTTCGCGCAGGGTCGTCGCGGCCAAGGTCGATGGCGGCGAAATGTCGTCTGAAGCGAAGAAACGCATGCGTTCGTCCCGGATTCAAGGCCGCGCAGCATAGCGAATGCCGATTGTCACTGCGGCGGCCCGGCATCGCAGCGCGCGATGGCCGAGCGCGCGGTCCTACTGCGGCAACGTGATCGTGACCTGCAGGCCGCCGGCTTCGCGGTTGGCCAGTGCGATGTGGCCGCTGTGCGCTTCGACGATTTCGCGGGTGAGGGCGAGGCCGAGGCCGGTGCCGCCGCGTTTGGTCGAGTAGAACGGCAGCAGCGCCTGCGCCAACACGTCGTCGTTCATGCCGGGGCCGCGGTCGAGCACCTCGATGCGCAGCGCGTTCGGCAGTTCGCGCACCACGAGTTCCACCGCATCGGGCGCGGAACCGGATTCGTGTGCGTTCTTGAGCAGGTTCAGCAGCGCCTGCGCCATCTGCATCGCGTCGAACTTCGGACGGTGCGTGGGTTCGCCCTGTGAGACGAAGCGGGCGGCGGCATGCAGGCGTTCGACGAAGGCGGGCCAGTCGATGGCCTCGATGCGCGGCGCAGGCGGCTTGGCGAATTGCGCGTAGCCGCGGATGAAGGTGTCGAGGTGGCGCGCGCGTTCCTCGATCGCGGCGAACACGGTCGGCAGCTTGTCGTGCTGGCCGCGCCGCGTGAGCTCGGCCCCGGAATGCGCCATCGACGCGATCGGTGCCAGCGAATTGTTCAACTCGTGGCTGATCAGGCGGATGACCTTCTTCCAGGTCTGCACTTCCTGGCGCCGCAGTTCCTGGGAGAGGCCGCGCAGCAGCACCAGTTCGTGCGGGCGGCCGTTCAGGCGGAACGCGCGTCGCGAAAGATGGAAGACCTGCTCGTCGTCGGGCTTGTCGCTTTCGACCGTGAACAGGCCGTCGCCGCCGCGACGCAGTGCATCGGCGAGGGCCGGCACCGCGAGCAGCAGCAGGGCGTCGCGATGCAGTCCTTCGATGCGGCGGCCATCGTGCAGCAGCTTGCGTGCGGCGAGATTGCCGTAGATGACATGGCCGGCAGCATCGAACAGCAGCATCGCCACCGGGGTGTTCTGCACCATCGTGTCCAGCAGCAGTTCGCGCTGCGCCAGGGTCAGCCGTTGTTCCCGCAAGGTGTCGCCGAGGGCGTTGTGGGCGCGCACCAGATCAGCGAGTTCATCGTTTCGCGTCCAGTGCAGGCCGAACGCGAAATCGCCGTCGCGATAGCTGGTGACGGTGCCGGCGAGCGCACGGAACAGCGAGCGCATCGGGTCGACCTCGCGTCCGATCAGCAGCCACAGCGGCAGCAGCGACGCCGCGACCGCCGCCGCCGCGGCGAGCCACGACGGATCGATCACTGTGTCGAGCGTCAGCGTCAGCGCCGCGACCGCCATGCCGTAGACCAGCGCGACCAGCGCATAACGCAGTCGCAGGCCGAGGCGTGGGCGACGCGAGTCCTTCATGCGCGATCGATGCCGAGGCGTTCCATGCGCCGGTACAGCGCCTGGCGCGAGAGTCCGAGCTCTGCCGCGGCCTGCGCGATCACGCCGTTCGCGCGCGTCAACGCCGCTTCGATGCTGTCGCGATCGGGTTCGCCGCGGTCCGCCGCGGGCATGCCGTGGCCGATCTGCGCCGGCGTCGCGGTCAGTCCGAGATCGCGGGCATGGATCACGTCGCCGCTCGCGAGCAGCTTGGCGCGACTGAGCGTGTTCTTCAGCTCGCGCACGTTGCCCGGCCAGTCGTGACGTTGCAGGGCTGCACGCGCGTCGTCGGACAAGCGTTTGCCGTCGCCGAGGAAGTGCTCGGCCAGCGGCAGAATGTCGTCGCGACGTTCGGCGAGCGCGGGCAGCGCGATCTCGATCAGGTTCAGGCGGTAATACAGGTCTTCGCGGAACTTGCCCTGGCGGATCATCGCCGGCAGGTCGGCATTGGTGGCGCTGAGCACACGTACCTTGACCTCGCGTTCGCGGTTCGCACCGAGGCGAGCGAACTTGCCGGTTTCGAGCACGCGCAGCAGCTTCATCTGGCCGGCGAGCGGCAGGTTGCCGATTTCGTCGAGGAACAGGGTGCCGCCATCGGCCGCTTCGAACTTGCCTTCGCGGGCCTTGTTCGCGCCGGTGTAAGCGCCGGCCTCGGCACCGAACAGTTCGGCTTCGATCAGTTCGCTCGGCAGCGCACCGCAATTGACGGTGATGAAGGGGCCGTCACGCACGCTCGAATTGGCCTGCACGATGGCCGCGATGCCTTCCTTGCCGGCGCCGTTCGGACCGGTGATCAGCACCGGCACGTCGGCGCGTGCGACCTGGCAGGCCAGATGCACGGCGCGTGCGGTCTGGCTGTCGGCGAACACGTAGCCGCGCAGATCGAAGCCGGCCATGGCGCGACGCAGTCCGCGTTCGCCTTCGCGGGCCTTGCGCAAGGCGCGATTGGCTTCGCCGAGTTCGAGCAGGTTGTTGACGGTCGCGACCAGCTTGCGGTCGTCCCAGGGTTTCGCCAGGTAGTCCGCGGCACCGGCCTTGACCAGGTCGACCGCGGTTTCCAGATGCGTCCACGCCGTCAGCAGGATCACCGGCAGGTCCGGATGACGGGCGCGGAGGTCGCGGAACAGCGCCTCGCCCTCGCGGCCCGAGGTCGTGTCGGCGCTGAAGTTCATGTCCTGGATCACCAGGTCGACCGGCGTGCGCGCGAGCACCGCCAGGCCTTCTTCCGGCGAGGCGGCGCGCAGCGTGTCGATGTCGTGCAGCGAGAGCAGCAACGCGAGCGCATCGATCACGCCCGCGTTGTCGTCGATCAGGAGAACGGTCGGCATGCGCGGATGATTACACGCTGCGCGTGGCTGTTGCCGGCGCGATCTGCGAGGCGCGGCGGGCCGGGGCAAACGTGGCGGCCTGGCCGACCAGCCACAGCATCGCCATGCCGATCGCGAGATCGCTCAGAGGCAGACGCGACAGCTGCAGGCTTTCCGCAACCAGCTGATTGAGAACCAGGGCCAACACGACGCCGGCGACGATGCCGATGCTGGTCACGATGAAGTTCTCGAGCAGGTAGTAGCGCAGGATGTCGCTGCGGCGTGCACCGAGCGCACGACGCACACCGATCTGCTTGCGCCGCTGGCCGACCCAGAAGCTGGCCATGCCGAGGATGCCGGTGGCCGTGACGAGCACCAGAAGGCCGGTCATCGTGGCCATCATCGAGGACAGGAAATAGTCGTTGCGATAGCGATGCTCACGCAGCTCGAGCATGGTGTTCGCCGGCACCAGAATGCGCCCGTCGCCTGGCTGGATCAGCGCGGATTCGGCGGCCTTCAAGGCTTCGGACTGGCGTCCCGGTTCGGTGCGCACCACGTATTGGGGTGACATCGTCGGCATGCGCACCGGCATCACCAGGGACTCGCCGCCGGTCTTCGAGCCCCAGCTGGTCCGGCCCCAGGGCGTGGACAGGGTTTCCACCACGCCGACGATCCGCAATTCGGACGCCTTGTCGCCATTGCCCTGATAGAACACGCGACCGACATATCGCGATTCTTCCGGATACATCACGCGCGCCATCGCCTCGCTGACGATGACCGGCAGCGGCTGGCCTTCGGTCGGGTACTCGGTGAACTCCAGGTATTCCTCCGGCGTGAAGTCGCGCCCTTCGATCAGTTTGAGACCGAGGGCATCCACCAGCGAATCGGCGGCTTCATAGGTGGCGCAGTTGGTGGTCGACTGCTGCTGGTCGCGCTTCAGGAAGAAGCCACTGTTGTTGCCGGACTGCCCAAGGGGCACCTGGTTCACCATCGCAACCTGCTGTACGCCAGGGATGCTGCGCAGGGCCGCCTCGTCGCGCTTCTGCTGTGCCAACGGGTCGGCGACATCGCGGTAATTGGCTGCGCGGATGCGGAACACGTTGGCTTCGTCGACACCGCTCGGCTGGCGTGCGGCGCTGACTTTGTCGGCGACGATGTAGAACACGTTGCTGGCGATGGCCAGCGTCAGCGCGACCTGGGTCGCGATCACGGCGACGCCGATCTTGTTGCGCAGCAGGGTCTTGAGTATCGGTTTGAGTTCCATGGCACACCTCATTGCGACTTGAGTTGCAAGGCGGGAACCTGGCGTGCGGCCCGCCAGGTTGGCAGCAGACCCGCGAGTACAGCGCTGGCGAGCGCGATCAGCACGGTCAAGGTCACCATCCAGGGGTCATGGCGCGCGATCCCGGCCGCATCAAAGCTGTAGGCATCGACGATGCGCAGCCCGCCGACGCTCAGCACGAGGCCGAGCAGGGCACCAGCGATGCCGATGACGAGCGTTTCGGTCAGGTACTGGCGAATGATGTCGCCGCGGGTCGCGCCCAGGGCGCGGCGCACGCCGATTTCCCCGCTGCATGCGGTGAACTTGGCGAGCAACAGGCCGACGACATTGGCGATGCAGACCATCAGGAAACCGAAGGCCAGCCAGGTCTGCAGTCGGCATCCACGACCTCGTTGTGCACCAGCCATTCGGTGACATTGCGAAGGCGGATGTTGTCGGGGCGTTCGAACCGTCCGAGTTTGCGTTGCGCTGCGATGTGCGCGGCCATGTAGTCGCGGTATTCGGCGACCTGGGCGGCATCGTCGAGCTGCACCCAATACTGGATCCAGTTGCATTCGGCTTTCAGGAATCCGGCGAAGCCCGGTTCGGTCGCGCCCTTGCTGCAATTGGTCCAGCCGTCATTGCGCCACTCCCGGGCAATCGCGTTGCGGAACGGCATCAGGACCTGCTCCTGGTTAGTCGGCGAACTCCCGCTCAGCAAACGGTAGTAGCGCGGTACCGGCAACCAGTGATCGACGACCCCGACGATGCGGTAGTCGCGGTCGTCCAGTCGCACCTTGCGACCGGTCGGATCCTCGTCGCCGAACAGCTTCTCGGACAAGGTGCGGCCAATCACGACGACATCGGCACCAGACTCGTCTTCCGACGCGTTCCAAGGACCCCCATGAAGGAACGGCAATTCGAACATCTCGAAGAACCCGCGCGTCAGCGCCAGTCCGGGTTCGCCGAAGGGCGGCAGCTCGGGGCGGCCGGGGTCGACCGTCGGGCCGATGCCGTAGATCGCGGCGCGGTTGCTGCCCTTTCCTGCACGCAGGAAGGCATCGGCATCCAGGTAGCTCATCTGCAGGTCGGGTTCGTCACCCGGCTCGAAATTGTCGGCCGGCTGCGTGTCCATCTGCGGTACGAACAGCTTGCCGCTCTTGTGCGGAATCGGGTCGCCGCCGAGCACGTGCATCACCGTGTAGGCAGTCATGCTGGCGCCGACGCCGAAGCCGAGAATGAGCACCATCAGGGCGGTCAGGAACGGGTTGCGCTTGAGGCTGCGCAGGCCAAGTCGAAAGTAGTAGCGCCACATGGGAGGCTCCTCAGGCGCTCATCGCGACGGGTTTGTGTGCTGCCGTGTGCAGCAAGGTGACATTGCGGTCGAGGTCGCTGACCTGACCGTCGATGATGTGCACGTTGCGCTGCGCGCGCTGTGCCAGTTCCGGGTCGTGCGTCACCATGACGATGGTCGTGCCCTGGCCATTGATCTCTTCCAGCAGTTCCATCACCCCGCGTGCCATCGCGGTATCGAGATTGCCGGTGGGCTCGTCGGCAAGCAGCAGCCGTGGTTCGCCGGCCAGCGCACGTGCGATGGCGACGCGCTGTTGCTGGCCACCCGACAGCTCAGCCGGATAGTGCTTCATGCGCGAGGCCAGACCGACGCGCTCCAGTGCGTGCTCGATGCGACGCTTGCGCTCGGCACCGTTGAAACCGCGATAGCGCAGGGGCACGTCGACGTTGTCGAACAGATTCAGGTCGGGAATCAGATTGAACCCTTGAAAGATGAAGCCGATCTTCTGGTTGCGCAGGCGCGAGCGCGCATCGTCGTCGAGTCCGCGCACAGACACGCCATCCAACAGGAACTCGCCGCCAGTGAACTCCTCCAGCAGACCGGCAATGTTCAGGAACGTGGTCTTGCCCGACCCGGACGGGCCGGTGACGGCGACGAACTCACCTTCGCGCACGTCGATGTCGAAACTGCGCAGCGCGTGGGTTTCGATCAGATGGGTGCGATAGACCTTGCTGAGTTGCTTCATGGTGAGCATGGCGTGTCCTTGCTGGATGTCGGGGGTGGAAAAGAAGAGTGACCAGTTCAATCGTTGATGCGTACGCGCTTCGCGTCCTGGAACAGGTCGGTGCCGGCGATGACGATGCGATCCCCAGGCTTCAGGCCGTCGAGTACTTCGATGGCATCGAGGCTGCTGTCGCCGAGGCGCACAGGCTGACGTTCGGCAATCCCGTCGCGCACCAGCCAGGCAAATCGGCCGCCGGTCTGTTCGACGAAGGGGCCGCGCCGCACCATCAAGACGTCGGGCTTGTTTTCGATCAGGACGCGTGCCGAGACGCGCTGGTTCTGACGCAAACCCTGCGGTTGCGCATCGGCGAACGCCACGCGGGCAAGCACTTCCGAGCCCACGACCTCGGGCGAGATCGACGCGAGGCGTCCCTTGGCCTTGCCGCCGGGGACATCGAGTTCGACATCCATGCCGATGCCAAGGTCGTCCGCGTACGACTCCGGCACCCGGATCTCAACTTCAAGGCGCGAGAGGTCCAGCACGATCATCAGCAGCGCGTCGCGCGCGAGTTTGGTCCGGTCGCTGACAGCGACCGTGCCGACGATGCCGTCGACCGGCGCGCGGACCGTCAGTTCGTCGTAGCGGCGCTCGAGTTCGGCCACCACGGAACGCTGGCGGCGCAGTTCCTGGGCGCGTGTCGATTGCTCGAAGCCGACCGATTGGGTCTCCAGTTCGGCGTCGGCGGCAGCGTGACGTGCGCGGATTCGGGCGGCGTCGACGGCATCCTTGGCTTTGAGGTAGTCGATCTCCGCGATCGCGCCTTTTTCGTGCCCGCGTTCGCTGCGCACGAGGTCGCGTTCGGCGGCGATGCGCGCGACCTCGGCTTCGTCGGCGGCCTTCAGGGCGGTCAGGCGAAGACGCTCGGATTCGATGCGCGCGCGCTCGCCCGTGGCTTGCAGGCTGGCCAGCAGCGCGCGTTCGCGTTCCAGCTCGGCCGCGAGTTCGGGGGAATCGATCACGGCCAGCACATCGCCCTTGGCCACCGTCGCACCGGCGCGCGTCTTGAGCGTGACGGCCCCGTTCGCCGGCGCATACAGGCTCGGGCTGTCGGCGGCGACGATGCGACCGTCGGCGATCGCGTCGCGAACCAGCGTGCCGCGTTTCACTTCAGCGAAGCGCAGGCGGCTGGCGTCGATGCTGCGTTCGCTGGCGAAAAAACGGATACCGAGTGCGACCAGCAGAAGCACCGCCGCCGACGCTCCGACGATTACGAGCAGATGCCGACGCCGCTTGCCGGGGGGCGGGGCGATTACGCGGTCTTGGGCGGAGGTATCTCGAATCATGGCGGTCGTCCGTGGAAGTACGGCAACCACTTGGCAAGTCTCGTGCCATTCCTAGGTGATTGATATGAAAGAATATTGTTGCGGAAACCCGGGCGTCCGCGATTGTCCGGGCGTCCGTGCCCCGGACACATCGACGCCCGGTTTCGGCCGCGCTTCGGCCGGATTCGCCGGAATCGTGCCCGCTAGAATGCGCGACGTTCTGCGGAGATCTGCTGCATGTGTGGAATCGTTGGTGTCGCTGCGCGGCGGGACGTGGTCCCGACCCTGATTCATGGATTGAAGTCGCTGGAATACCGCGGTTACGACTCCGCCGGCATCGCGCTGCTGACTGGCCAGGGCCTGGAGCGACTGCGCGCCAAGGGCAAGGTCGCCGAGCTTGAAAGCCTGCATGCGGCGACGCCGATCGGCGGTCATACCGGCATCGCGCACACGCGCTGGGCCACGCATGGCGTGCCGGCCGAACGCAACGCGCATCCGATGGTGTCGAACGACACGGTGGCGGTCGTGCACAACGGCATCATCGAAAACCATGCCGAACTGCGCGAGGAACTGCGCGCGCAGGGCTACGCCTTCACCAGCGACACCGATACCGAGGTGATGGCGCACCTGATCCATGCCGTGCATAGCCGCGGTGCCAGCCTGCTGGATGCGGTCAAGCAGGTGCTGCCGCGTCTGCATGGTGCGTATGCGATTGCGGTCGTATCGACGCAGGAGCCGGGCGTCGTCGTCGGTGCGCGCAAAGGCTCGCCGATGGTCATGGGTCTGGGCGATGGCGAGCAATATCTCGCCTCCGACATTCATGCGCTGCTGCCGGTGACGCGCCGCTTCGTCTATCTGGCCGAAGGCGACATCGCCGAGATTCGCATCGATTCGACCCGCGTGTTCGACGCCGAAGGTCGTGAGGTCGTGCGTCCGGTCAAGGAAGCGCATTTCAGCGCCGATGCGGTGCAGCGTGGCGAATACCGTCACTACATGCTCAAGGAAATCCACGAGCAACCCGCCGCCATCGCCGACACGCTGGAAGGAAGGCTGAGCGGCGGCCATGTGCTGACACAGATCTTCGGGCCGAGTGCGCAGGATCTGTTGACGCGCACCCAGGCGGTGCAGATCGTCGCCTGCGGATCGAGTTACCACGCGGCCTTGGTCGCGAAATACTGGATCGAGTCGCTGGCGCGCATCCCGGCCCAGGTCGAGATCGCCAGCGAATACCGCTATCGCGACTTCGTGGTGGTGCCGGACACCTTGCTCGTCACCGTCTCGCAGTCCGGCGAAACCGCCGACACGCTGGCAGCGCTGAAACTCGCGAAGGGCATGGGTTATCTCGGCACGCTGGCCATCTGCAACGTGCCGGAATCGTCGCTGGTGCGCGAATCGGAACTGTCGTTGATGACGCGCGCCGGTCCCGAGATCGGCGTCGCCTCGACCAAGGCCTTCGTCACCCAGCTCACCGCGCTGTTGCTGTTCGCGCTCGAACTCGGCCGTCATCACGGCCTGTCGGCGCAGCGTTATGCCGATGGCGTCGCCCAGCTCGAACACCTGCCGAGTGCAGTGGCCGCCGCGCTGGCGCTGGATCCGCAGATCCGCCAGCTCGCCGAGTTCTTTGGCGACAAGCACCACGCACTCTTCCTGGGTCGTGGCACGCAGTTCCCGATCGCGATGGAAGGCGCGCTCAAGCTCAAGGAGATTTCTTACATCCACGCCGAGGCCTATCCGGCCGGTGAGCTCAAGCACGGCCCGTTGGCGCTGGTCGACGACGAAATGCCGGTGATCGCGGTCGCGCCGAACGATCATCTGCTCGAGAAGCTCAAGTCGAACATCGAGGAAGTCCGCGCCCGCGGCGGCCGCCTGATCGTGTTCGCCGACCGTGCGGTGTCGCGCGGCATCACGCACCCGCAGGAAATCCTGCTCGAACTCGAACCCTGCGGCGACCTGATCGCGCCGATCGTGTTCACCGTGCCCCTGCAGCTGCTCAGCTATCACGTCGCCGTGCTCAAGGGCACCGATGTCGACCAGCCGCGCAATCTGGCCAAATCGGTCACGGTCGAATAGTCGATGGCTGCCGTCGCGCACGCTGGCTGGCGACGTCTGGCGTGGGCGTTGTCGGCAGGGGTGTGGGCCGTCTGCGAGGGTGTTGCCGCTTGCCCGACCGATGTCGAAGCCTTGCGCACCGAGGTGTGTGGCGTCGATGCGGTACGGGTGGTCGCGGTCGAGGAATCCGCAGCACTTTGCGCGCTGTATTCGGCGCGGGCGTTCCGGCCGCTCTGGCTCGATGCGAGCGGACGGCCCACGTCGGCTGCGTGGCGCATGCGCGATGCGTTGAACCGTGCCGACCGGCGCGGACTGAACCCGTCGGATTACCTCGTGGCAAATGGGCCGGAGCCCGCGTCCGCCTCGGCGTGCGAGGGTGCGGCGGCCCGTTCCGCATTCGAGTCGGCGTTGACGCGACAGGCGCTGGACTACGCGCGCGACGTGCATCGTGGTCGCATCGACCCGCGGCGCCTCGATGTCGGCATCGACCCTTCGGGCAAACATCTCGACTTGCCGATGCTCGCGGAATCACTCGCGGTCGCGCCTGATCAAGAGCGCGTGCTGGACGCGCTGGAGCCGCCGTTCGGCGGATTCCGGCGCCTGCGCGGCGCGCTCGCGACCTTGCTGGCGCAGCCTGCGCAGTCCGATGTCACGGTGCCGGCGCCGGTGGCGCGTGTGCTCGAACCGGGCGGCGACGATGCCGCGGTTCCCGCGTTGCGCGCCCGCCTGCGACAACTCGGCGATCTCGATGCCGCAGACGCCATGGTCGACGCCGGTGCGGCGCAGCGTTACGACCCGGCGCTGGCGGCGGCACTGCAGCGATTCCAGGCGCGGCATGGCTTGATGGCCGATGGTCGCCTGGGCGCGAAGACCCTCGCCGCGCTGAACGTGCCGCTGGCGCAGCGACTGGCCCAGATTCGCTTCGCGATGGAGCGCTGGCGCTGGGTGCCGAGCGGATTTCCCGAGCCGCCGATCGTCGTCAACATCCCCGAATTCCAGTTGCGTGCCGTCGGTGACGATGGTCGCCTGGCACTGCAGATGCCGGTCGTGGTTGGCCGGGCGTTCCGGACGCGCACGCCGGTGTTCGCCGAGCAACTGCGCAGCGTGGTGTTCCGGCCATCGTGGATCGTGCCGCTGTCGATCGTACGCAACGAATTGCTGCCGCTGGCATTGCAGGATCCCGGCTACTTCGAACGCCAGGGTTTCGAGATCATGGGGGTCGCGGACCAGTCGTTGACGCCAGAGACCGTTTCCGGCTTGCGTCGCGGCCAGCTGGTGTTGCGCCAGAAGCCGGGAGCGAAGAACGCATTGGGACGCGTCAAGTTCCTGTTTCCGAACGGACATGCCGTCTACCTGCACGACACCCCGTCGCAGGGCGCCTTCGCGCGCGCGCGCCGCGATCTCAGCCACGGTTGCGTGCGGGTTCAGGACCCGGAAGCCTTGGCGAACTGGGTGCTGCGCAAGCAACCGGAGTGGACCGCCGAGCGTGTGCACGCGGCGTTGAACGGCGACGCGGACGACCTGGCGGTGAACCTGTCGTCACCGATTCCCGTGTATCTGGTCTACGTCACGGCGGTGGCGCCGGGCGACGGTGCGGTGCACTACTTCGACGACATCTACGGGCATGACGCCTTGTTGCAGGCGGCACTGGACGAGGTCTCAGGGGCGGGCTGCGGCCGGGTGCCGTTGCGCGCCTGCGTCCGCCACTGAGTCGCGCCGGCATTCGGCCAACGCCGAGGTCATGGCGCCTTCACCACCATCGGCATAGAGCAGCTGGCCCTGCTTGATCGCGTCGATCAGCGGGCGCGCGACTGCCGTGCGCACGGCCGGGCAGCCAAAACTGCGCCCCAGTCGCCCTTGCCGCAAGGCCTGCAGCGGGTCGACGTAAGCTGCTCCGTGCATGACGATGGCGCGCTCGCGTGCGCGATCGTTCAGTCCGGGCTCGAGTCCATCCAATCGCAATGAATAACCGTTGTCGCCGTCATAGGTCTCGCCGGTCCGGAACAGGCCGAGACTCGACTGGTGGCTACCCTCGCGATTCGAGAACTGCTGCGCCCGGTTCTCGCCGCTACCGCGTCCATGCGCGACGTGTTCCGCGAACAGCAGACGAGGACCATCGAGATCGAACACCCACAATCGCCGTTCCGTCGAGGGCCGTGCGTAGTCGATGACGGCCAATCGCTCGCCCTCGTCGGCGAGGCCGCGCGCGATTGCGCAATCCCGTGCCGACAGGGCGCGCGCCAACACGGCGCCATCCGCCTCGGGCGCCAGCAGCGATAGATCCCGGGCGAGCGTGCCCGCCCGGCCCGGGGCCGGGATCACAAGCATCAGACAGGACAGGGCGAACACCATCGACATACGCATCGGCCGAGCATAGTCCAGGCCGTGCCGGGTCTGTGCGCGGTCGTTCAGGCGGTCATCAGCGACGCGACAGACTGTGATCGGCCAGGGCCCGCTAGACTGTGCCGATGGACATTTTCAAGATCTTTACGCTCGAAGCCGCGCATCGCCTGCCGAACGTACCGCCCGGCCACAAGTGTGCGCGCCTTCACGGCCATTCCTTCCGCATCGAACTGCACGTGTCCGGTCCGGCCGATCCGCATTTCGGCTGGGTGCTCGATTTCGCCGATCTGAAAGCGGCGTTCAAGCCTTACTACGAGCAACTCGACCATCACTACCTCAACGACATTCCCGGCCTCGACAATCCGACCAGCGAAAACCTCGCGCGCTGGATCTGGTCGAAACTGAAACCCGAGTTGCCGCTGCTCTCGGAAGTCGTCGTACACGAAACCTGCACCTCGGGTTGCCGTTATCGCGGCGAGTGAGTCCGGCGCACCGGGATCGTTCGGGACGTCGCGGACGGGTGTTCAGGGCGTCATGTTGCACCGCAACAAAAACCCGGCTATGCTGCACCGCAGTAACGTCGTCCATGGTGGGCGCGTGCATTTGGGGCAGAGCCATGTTTGAGCAGATCAGCAGTCCGTTTATCGCAGCGACGAAGCAGTTTGCCGAAGCCGGTTTCAAGGCGCAGGGCATTGCACTCGAAGGATTCGAGAAAGTCGTCGGTGCGCAGATCAACACCTTCGAAAACCGCCTGAACGCCACCCTCGACTTCTGGTCGCAGGCGTCGGAAGTGCGCAACCTCGACGGCGTCAAGGCGATCATGCCGAAGTCGGTCGCGCTGGCGAAGGACACCGCGGAAACCGTGTTCGCGACGACCCAGGAAGTGGTGTCGATCACCGTGAAGACCGGCGAAGCGCTGAACGCCATCGTCAAGACCCAGATCGACGCGTCGAACGACGTGTTCGTGAAGCCGGTCGCGGCGGCGCGCAAGTCCAAGTAATTCTCGCGGGCGGAGCCCGCAACCACGCTTGCGTGGAAGACGCCGCACGAGTCTCCCTCCCCTGTTTGAATCGTGTGGCGTCCTTAGAAGGCCGACGGTCCCCCGTCGGCCTTCGTTTTTTCAGGCGCCGGCGGCCGTGAAGAACAGGGCGATGGTGCAGCCGAAGGCCGCGAGCCAGGCCAGACTGCGTTGCCAGTGCAGGTCGGCCAGATAGAAAGCGCCGTACACGAGGCGCAACACGATGAAGGCGAGGGCGAGCTGGTCGATGCGTTCGCTGGCGGCGCCGAGTTGGTGCGCGATGATCACGCCGGCCGCGAATGGCGGGAACGCTTCGAAACTGTTGTTGTGCGCCCAGTGCGCGCGCTGGCGGAAACCGGACAATCGTGCCTGGAAGTCCGGGACCTTGCGATTGTTGTATCCGCCGCCGCTGAACTTGGCGATGCCGGTGAACAGCAGCGGCATCAGGGCAGCGACAAGGACGCACCAGTAGGCAATGGGCATGACGGTCTCCGGGCGGGACGATGGGCAGATGCGGAGTCTGGCACTTGTGAGACACTTCGGCGCGACATCGCGTCAGGCACAGCATGCTCGAACTGTTCGTCGAAGCCGGTCCCCAGTCAGGTCAGCGATTCGCGCTGGCGAACAGCACCGTGCTCGGGCGCGGGCAGTTTGCCGATCTGGTGATCGCCGATCTCGCGGTGTCGCGCCGCCATGCCCAGATCGAACCCGAGGGTGCGACCTGGCTGCTGCGCGATCTGGAGAGCGCGAACGGCACGCGCCACAACGGCAAGGTGCTGCTGGCGCCGGTCCGGCTGGACGATGGCGATGCGGTCGAACTCGGTCAGACGCGCCTGCGCGTGCGCATGGCCGATCGTGGCGAGACCACGTCCGCACCGCCGCCGCCACCGATGCCGGAACATGCACACGCAGACGCGGTGGCGTTGCCGGAAGCGACGATGATGGAAGCCGATGTGGGTATTCCGGCGCCGCGTTCGGTGTATCAGACCGCGCCGCCGGGCGAGATGGCGGCCTTCGTGCCGGGTGTCGAGCGTCGCCAGCAGGTGGTGGGCCGACTGCAATTCTTCCAGCGCATGGCGGAGCTGCTGGCCATCGCCGGCGTGCTCGAACACCAGATGCGCGATGCGCTGGCTGCGCTCGCCGATGTCTTTCCGCGCTGTCGCCGACTCGCCCTGGTGGTGCGGGATTCGCCGCATCGGCCGTGGCGCGTGCTGTCGCATCGGGTGTCGGCGGGCGACGAGCTCGATCTCGGCATCGTCCAGGCCATGGCGAATGCGGCTTACGGCGCCAATCGGGTGGTGATTGCGACCAGTGACACCGCGCCGCCGCCGATCGCCCAGGCGCTGCTGCCGCGCATGCCGGCTGCCGCGGCGGCGGCCGTGTTGTCGAATGCCGGATCACAGCTCGGCGTGCTGTATCTGGATGCGCACGATGACAGCGAGGCGCTGGTGGCGCGCGATGCCGATTTCCTGCTGAGCTGCGCCGGCCAGTTCGGTGCGCTGGTCGCGGCCTACCGTCACGCTGAAAGCGGGCGTTTGCTACACGCCGACGACTTCGAGATGACCCGCCGCATCCAGCGCCGGTTCCTGCCGGCGGCGACGCCGCGCTTCGACGGTTACGAGATCGCCGACTGCTACAGCGCGGCGCGCATCGTCGGCGGCGACCTGTTCGATTTCCTGACGCTCGCCGACGGGCGCCCGCTGTTCTTCATCGGCGACGTGTCCGGCAAGGGATTTCCGGCTGCGTTGCTGATGGCTCGCATCGGTGCCCACCTGCGTGCCGTCGCGCCGCGTGCCCGCAACGCCGCCGACCTGTTGCGCCTGCTCGACGCGCAAATGCGCCCGGAACTGGAGAGCGGCATGTTCATGACTGCGGTGGCTGCGGTCCTGGATGCGCCGCGGGGCGGGGTCGATATCGCCAGTGCCGGCCATCCGAT
>JAKJFE010000227.1 GCA_022705045.1 Pseudomonadota bacterium
GCCACGTCCGTGAAGTCGACGCACGCGGTGCGACGATCGACCTCGGCGACGGCGTCGAAGGCTATCTGCGCGCGAACGACATCGCCAAGGAACGCATCGAAGACGCGACCACGCGCCTGAAGGCGGGCGATGAAGTCGAAGCGAAGTTCATCGGCATGGACCGCAAGGGCCGTACGCTGCAACTCTCGATCCGCGCCAAGGACGAGCAGGAACTGGCCGACACGCTGGCCGACTACCAGTCTGCTGCCGGCGGCACGACCAAGCTCGGCGCCCTGCTGAAAGAGCAGATGCGCAACAAGTAAGTCGAAGGCACCGCCGGCAGCGATCCTGCCGGCGGTGCACTCCTCGAATCACAGGATGTCCGGACCGATATGACGAAATCCGAACTGATCGAAGCCATGGCGCGGCGCCAGATCCATCTCGCGCACCATGATGTCGAACTCGGCGTCAAGGAAATCCTCGAATACGTCAGCCAGTCGCTTGCGACCGGCGAACGCATCGAGATTCGCGGTTTCGGCAGCTTTTCCCTGCATTTCCGCCCGCCGCGCGTGGGCCGCAATCCGAAGACCGGCGATTCCGTCGCACTGCCCGGCAAGTACGTGCCGTACTTCAAGCCCGGCAAGGAACTGCGCGACCGCGTCAACGGCATCATTTCTTCCGATACCGACAGCGACTGAGGCCGGCGATGAAACGCTGGATCGTGCTTGTCCTGGCGGCTTCGGTGGCCTTGCTGGCCGCCGCGTTTGCGCTGCTGAACGAGGCCGTCGTGCGCCTCGACTTCCATTTCTTCGCCTTCCAGCTGCCGCTTGGCGTGGTCGTCACGCTCAGCCTGCTGGTCGGATTCCTGATCGCCAGCGTCGCCTTGTCCGCGGCGGTCATCGTGCCGCAGCGACTGCGCCTGCGTGCGCTGCGCCGCCAACTCGATCTCGCCCGGCAGAACGGGCCGACCGCCCCATGACGCTCGACCTGTCGGTACTGGCCCTGCTGGTACTGGCCGCGTTCCTGTCCGGCTGGCTGGCCGCGCGACGCAGTCCGGCGACCGCCGTCGGTGCCCAGGCGGATCGCTTGCGCCGCAACTATTTCCGGGGTCTCAACTATCTGCTGAACGAACAGCCGGACAAGGCGATCGAGGTGTTCCTGCAGATCGCTGAGGTCGACAAGCAGACCGTCGAGACCCATCTCGCGCTCGGCAACCTGTTCCGGCGTCGCGGCGAAACCGATCGCGCCATCCGTGTGCATCAGAACCTGATCGCGCGCCCGAACCTGACGCCCGAACAGAAATCGCTGGCCCTGCTCGAACTCGGCGAGGACTACATGCGCGCCGGATTGCTGGATCGTGCCGAAACCCTGTTCACCGATCTGGTTGGCATCGACGCCCATGCACCGGCGGCGCTGCGCCACCTGATCGCGATCTGCCAGCAAGAACGCGATTGGAAACGCGCCATCGAACATGCGCGCCGGCTGGAAGAGATCACCGGCGAATCGCAGGCCGAGCTGGTCAGCCAGTTCCTCAGCGAACTGGCCGAACATGCCGCCGCGAAAAACGACGCTGCGCAGGCCAAGGCCTATCTGACCGAGGCGGTGACCGTCGCGCCGGTATCGGTGCGGCCACGCCTGATCGAAGGTCGTCTCGCACATGCGCAGCAGGACTGGCGCCGCGCCGCGAATGCCTACGAGCGCGCCATCGAGAACGACATCGAGTACCTGCCGATCGCGTTGGCGCCGATGCTGGACGCCCTCGAACAACTCGATCGCAGCGAATCGATCGACGCCATGCTCGACGAATGGATGCGTCGATATCCCGGCATTTCGCCGGTGATCAAGATGGCGCGTCGCGTGCGCGAGCGTGACGGCGATGCAGCGGCCATCCGCTTCCTGGCCGAACGTCTGCGCAAGAAGCCGTCGGTGCGCGGGCTCTCCGAGCTGGTTGATCTTCAGTTGGCAAACACGCAGGGCGAGGCGCGCGAACAGCTGGAACAGGTGCGCGACCTGTTGCGCCAGTTGCTCGATGGCCAAGCCTTGTTCCGCTGCTCGCGCTGCGGTTTCGGGGCCCGCTCGCACCACTGGCAGTGCCCGGGATGCAAGTCCTGGAGCACGATCAAGCCCGTGCACGGCATCGCGGGGAACTGACATGCCGGCCTGGCTGATGCCGGCATTGGCGCTGGTGATGTCGGCGTCGCTGACGCACGCATGGATCGCCCACGCCCGCCGTCGGAATGTGATGGATACGCCTGAACGACGACGCCTGCACGAGGTTCCAACCCCGCGCGGCGGCGGCATCGGCCCGGTGGTCGCCATTGCCCTGGTCCTGTTGGGTCTGCAAATCGTCTGGCCGGAGGCCCGAACCGCGTCGCTCGCTGCAACGCTGATCGCTTTGGCGCTGGTCGCGAGCATCAGTTTCGTCGACGATCACCGGCCGCTGTCGATCCGCTTGCGGTTGGGAATGCATCTGCTCGCGGCCGCCATGATCGCGTCCGCCCATATCGCTGCGACTGGCGCTTCGCCCGGACATTGGACCGAGTTGTTCCTCGTGATCCTGCTGCTGTCGACGGCGTCCATGAACTTGCACAATTTCATGGACGGGTCGGACGCACTTCTGGCGAGCCAGGCCTTGTTCGTTTTCGCGGCGCTGGCGTTGCTCGCCCACCACCACGGCGCTCCCGACGTGCGCACGTTGTTCCTCGCCGCGGCACTCGCGATGCTGGCCTTCCTGCCATTCAACTGGCCGCGGGCGCGGGTCTTCCTCGGCGATGTCGGCAGCATCTCGCTGGGTCTGCTGGTCGCCGCGTTTTCGTTGTTGGCCATCCAGCGCGAGGCGATCGGCTGGGGTGGGGCGCTGGTGTTGTCTTCCACGTTCATGATCGACGCTCTGGCAACCCTGGCCGGACGCATGCGCCGCACACGGCACTGGCTCAAGCCGCATCGCGACCACCTTTACCAATGGCTGCGACGTCGCGGCTGGTCCGCCGCCCGAGTCGTTGTCGCCTACCAGGGATGGAATGCACTGGTCGTGGTCCCGGCGATCGTCTGGCTCGATGTGTCGGAGCGCTCGCCACAGCGGGAATTCGCGGTCACGGCGACGGTCTATGCGCTCGGGCTGGGCGTCTGGTGTGCAGCGCGTGGTGCCTTGCGGCGCAGCCATCGGGCACAATACCGGGCATGAACCAGCGACGACCATGAACTTGCGACGACTGATCGCCATCCTCCATCCGCGCCTCGCGGTCGTTGCCCACGATCTGGCCATGATCTGGCTGGCCTGGTACGGCACCAACTGGCTGCGCTGGAACCTGCAGATCGACCCGCCATCGGTGCCGCTGTTCGGCAACGAATACGCAATCGTGCTGTTCGCGCAGACCATCATCCTCGCCTGGACCGGCCTGTATCGCGGCCTCTGGCGCTTCGCCAGCCTGCCGGACCTGTGGAACATCGCCCGCGCGTCGGTGCTCGGTGCGCTCGCCATCGCCCTCGGTCTGTTC